>JAODMS010000031.1 GCA_025464925.1 Arthrobacter sp. | reverse complement strand
TCCTTCAGTTCCGGGAGGGTCGTGAAGGCGCGGGCCTGGTCGACGGAATCGAAGTAGTGAAGCACGAGAACGTTGTTCGGATCATCAACCATGCGGTGCACGGACTCGCTGGTTATTTCACTGAATGCCGGCATGTCTGCCACGGAATCGTAGACCTCTCGCCAGGCGTCGTAGTCGGCAACACGGTGCAATATGAGTAAGAGTGCCATTGCGGGCTCCTGAGGATTGCGATGGGTTTGCGCGCACTACCCACGGGAGTGGGCGCTGCTGAACAAAAGTCAAGCTACCCCCGTGCACTCATATAGGGAAGGGCCTTAGGCCGGGGGACGGATCAGTCTGCGGTGATCAGATAGAGACGGCTCTCGATCGGCAGAGGAGACCATCTCCTGGGGCAGCTGAGTTGTGCAGGCGCCTTCGAATATTCCGTGCAGAGGAGCTCGAAAAATGCCACGTGTGTCGTTTTTCGAAGTCGTTTGCACTGGCAGCGCCATATCTATCGGACTTCCCCTTTGCGTGATGGGCTGGCGCACAGCAGCGCATAATTCAGCAGAGCCTGGATTCGCTGAGGATCCTCGCGGAGAAAACCGAAAGCAACATTGCACCCGGGACAGAGAAGGGACCTAACAACGCCCGTGTCATGATCATGATCAATATGGAAGCCCCTCTTGTTGTCTGGTTCTTGACCGCATGAGGCGCACAGGCCGCCTTGGTACACAAGCATGGCATCGTATTCGTCAGCAGTGAGACCGTAGTTCCGCTGCATCATATAGTCGCACTGCGCCCGGGCGCACTCATCGCACCGGCACCCGGAGGTGTACCCGGACATGATGCCGTGGCTGTAGTCGCCCGAGTCCGCTAACTGTGCTCGGTACGTCGTCATGTACGCGCGTTGAGCGTTTTTGCATTCATCGCACCGGCACCCGGAGGTGTACCCGGACATGGTGCCGTGCCTGTAGTCGCCTGCTTGCGCCTTCTTCGCTTTGTATGCGGCCAGGTAGGCGCGTCGTGCGGCTTTACATTCATCGCACCGGCACCCCGCAGCGTAGCCCGTGGTAGTTCCATGGTTGCTAATCAGTGCATTAAGCTCCATCTGCGCCCCATCATTCCTTGCAGTTTCCCAAAGACCGGTAGTGATTTCTTGAAACTTTAGTCTTTCTGCAAGGGCCGACGACTCACAGGTCATATTCCAATTCCTTGGTAGTGGTTTCCGGATCCTGCCTACAGTTGTCTTTCCCTGCGGTTGAATATGCCAGTCTGAACGGAGCCCACTAGGACTGTCACAACCAGTCCCCTCTTCCCCGTTGTTTCTTATAGGCTTCCGGCATGGGGAACAGTGTGTTTAGTCAGCAGCGGCGTGCCATCTTTCTTGCGATCGTGGGGCTGATTCTGATCGCGGCGTACGTTGTCGCGGGCACGCTGCAGATTCTGGTGTGGAATCCACTGGCGGCCGTACCGGGGGCGACGCTGGAGGAAATCCATGCCGGTCTCGATCAAGCCAACGAATCCCTTGCTGCCCCGACGGTGATTGCCTGGGCAATTATCGGATTCGGGCTGGCGGCCCTGGTCTTGCTCCGCGCGCTTATCCGACCGAAATCCCGAGTGAAGGACGTCCTGGCACTGGACCTACTACTTCTCGTCCTCGCCGCGCCGTCCCACTGGTTTGCCGCGTTCCCTGCCGGCATGGGCATAGCTGACGCATTTGCAACGCACGGAGGCGATCACGCCCCGTGGGGCATGGTGCTCTACGCGATCAGCGCGGTCGCACTGGCGGCCCTAGCCTTAGTCGCCACGATATGGCCGAAAGGAAACTCGCAGGCTTAACCGAACGGAAACCTCGGGTCCCACAGGTTTCGCAATTGACCATGTGCGGGAGCTAAGGCCGTTTCACTGTCTCAATTCCTTGGAACCGGGACACCCTTGGCGGGACACTCCCCCGCCGCTGCCCAAATCTGGGGATCATAGCGGCATCTGGCGCACATCTAACAACACTATTTGGCGCGTGCAGCCCTGTCTGCTCGGCCTTGAAGCGGGCGGTGACCTAGTCTGACGACCGGTGAAGGACAAAGATGCCGCCGTATGCGGGCTCGTCCGATCGTTGCCGGTCGCTGTCGGTGTATTCGCTCAGCACAGCGTAGATGCGCGAGATAAGGTCCTCAGCGTCTCCCTCGGAGAGGTGCAGTACGAAGCGTGAGAGGCTGGCAAGCGCATCCGGCCCTGCTTCCGTCAGCTCTTCCCGAAACGCCTCGACCGGTGCCAGTGGACCGCCCGGACCAGCTTCACGCAGTGCCGTGTCCAGATTCCACGACCGCCCCGTGGAACGATACGGCTTCTCCAGCGCACCGCTCTCTCCCATGCGGACCCCGGCGGGTTCAAGGAATCCGGTTGAGAGCAATTGCCGCACGTGATAGAGCATCGTCCCCGGATCCTGGCCCAGCCGGTCGGCGAGTTGCTTGTTGGTCAGTTCGTGCAGCCCGCACAGGCGCAGAATCCTCAGGCGCAGCGGATGGGCCAGCGCCTTAATTTCCAGGGCACTTGCGGCGGGCTTTTTCTCGTCCCCGCTCGTCTGCTCTTCCGTCATGTACCCATCCTACAACTGATGTACTAGATTCAAGCCCCCTTGAATTTTCTCAATCACTAGGGGATGGTTCACCTATGACTGATCAATCCGCGCAGGTGAAAGAACGGAATCGTGCACCGCTGGGTGCGTCCTACTGGAAGCTTTGGACCTCATCCGGGCTGTCCAACCTCGCAGACGGCGTCTTCAAGATTGCGCTGCCGCTGCTGGCCATTCAGCTCACCCAGTCACCCTCGCTCATTGCCGGGCTGACCGTCGCAGCGACGCTTCCCTGGCTTCTCTTCGCGCTGACTGCCGGAGCGCTGGCCGACCGGCTGGACCGGCGCAAGCTCATGTTGTGGGCCAACCTCAGCCGCGCGATACTGCCCGCCTTGCTGGGCGCCGTCATCCTGCTGGATTTCGGCTCCATTTGGGCACTGTACGTTGTCGCTTTGATGGTGGGTGTGGCCGAAACGCTTTACGACACCTCCGCGCAGTCGATCATGCCCCAGGTGGTGCACAGGGACCAGCTTTCGCGCGCCAACGGCCGGCTCTACGCCGTCGAGCTCACCGCCAACCAGTTCGTTGGCCCCCCGCTGGGCGGGCTGCTGGTCGCCGTCGGCGCCGTGGCGGGCCTTGCCGTGCCCGCGGCACTGTGGCTTGCGGCCGTCGGTGGCCTGCTCCCGGTCCCGGGGGCTTTCCGCATGGAGCGGGAGCAGAAGACAACACTGCGATTCGACATTGGTGAGGGTTTGCGGTTCCTCTGGAACCAGAGGATCCTCCGCACGCTAGCGGTGATGACCGGAGTGTTCAACTTCGCATCCAGCGCGGCATTCGCTGTCTTAGTGCTGTTTGCCGTGGGACCTGCTTCAGATATGAAACTGTCCGAAGTGGGGTTCGGCCTGCTTCTGACGACCTCCGCTCTCGGCGCCTTCATTGGCTCGTTCATCTCCGACCGGGCGGAGGCCAGGCTGGGCCGGTCGAAGTCCCTGACGCTCACGATATTCGGGGTCGCGCTGTTCGTAGGTGCGCCCGCCCTGACCAACAACCCCTATGTCCTTGGCCCCATCCTCTTCGTGGGCGGCATACTGATCGTGCTCTGGAACGTCATCACCGTATCCCTGCGACAGCGCATCACTCCCAACCGCTTGCTCGGCCGAGTCAACAGCGCCTACCGCCTGCTGGCCTGGGGCACCATGCCGCTCGGTGCAGCAGCAGGCGGGTTGCTGGCCCAATGGCTGGGGCTGCAGGTCATGTTCGGCATCATGGGAGTGCTCACCCTCGCGCTGCTCGGAATGATGCCCATTCTCAACGACAAGGCAATTGCCGCAGCCGACGTCGAATCCTAAGTTGCCCCGGGGCGGATTCTAACGATCGCTACATCTGGGTAGTTGGACCTGCCCGCCAAAGGCGTACCAGGCCACCGGTTCCAGTTCCTTGGAACCGGGACAGCCACAGTGGACGCTCCCCCGCTGACCGCGAACCGCAGCCCGCTGCGTAACATGGCCGTCCCGTATGTTGTCCTACACCCCCCCACAAGCACCCGTTAACCCGGAATAGCGGTGAAATCACCGCTGAATGGCGGTCTTGCCGTTACGTTTGGGGATCTCTCAGCGGATACAAGCATGCCGGACGTTCCGACTCTCAGCGACCAAGCACCGAATCCGCGATCTGCTGCGCGGCTTGGTCCGCTGTGATGTGTGTGGTGTCGATGACCTCGGCTTCATGGTGCAGCCAGGTATGAGCTGCCTCGGCGTATGGCTCCAAGTACGCGAAGCGGAACGTCGAGGGGCCGAGGTCTTTGTCGTTCTGTATGCGGTTGCGGAGCGTGGCCTGGTCGGCGTGGAGCACGAAATGCTGGAGGGGTATGCCGTGCTCAGTAAGACCATCGCTGATCTCCCGCCAGTAGCTCTCGACCAAGACAGTCATCGGCATCACGAGTGTGCCTCCGGTGTACTCGAGCATGCGCCGAGCGGTTTCGACAACGAGCGTTCGCCACGGCCCCCAGTGCTGGAAGTTGTCCGTTGCAGGAAGTCCCGGCTTGATGTCCAGGAGCACCTCACCAACCTTCTCAGCGTCAAGGACGCGCGCGTCGGGCAGCAATTGCTGCACGAGCGCGCTCGTCGTCGTCTTTCCCGCACCATGGGTGCCGTTGAGCCAAACAATCATGGACCGAACTCTAGCGCCAAAGAATTTTCCTTCACGGCCCGTCGGTTGCCGGTCCGTTAGAGGAACGGCGGATTCAGGCGGTCATTGCAACAGGAGGTCTTCGATCAGTTCGATCGGTTTTCTGAACTCCAGTCTTTTCCGTGGCCGGTCGTTGAGTTCCTGGGCGACCCAGTCGAGGTCTGTCGCGCTGTGGATGCCCAGGTCCGTGCCCTTGGGGAAGTACTGGCGCAGCAGTGGAGTGGTCCTCGAATGTTGGACACCTTAATCGAACCTTACGCGATGGTGGGGGTGTTTGGGCGCGGTACTCGTCAGGGCTGAGGTTGCCGAGCCGTGAAGGTCGAGAGCGTAGGTTGCGTATACTGCTGGCGAGCCGTCCGGACGGCGATCAGTCATCGAGGTTATCTCTGCGATGAAGCGGAACCCGCAGCGTTCGGCTACACGGAGTGATGCGATGTTCTGGGGGTCAGCGCGGATGATTGCTCGGTCACCAATGTTCTGGTCTGCAATGTAGTTACAGACCAGACGGACGGCAGTCGTCGCGACAGCTCGACGGCGTGCCCAAGGATGGACGGCGTAGGAGATATTCACATCACCGACGGCAGGTAAGTGGTTCGTCTCGGGGTCGAAATCGATGTATCCAGCCAACTGGTCGTCAAGCCATATGGCGAATCCCCGCTTACCTACCCCGCGGCTCGCATTATCGGCCAGCATCGCAAAGTGTCGGCGGGTGGAATCGACGGTTCCGGATCTCCCGGAGAGCCAACGAACTGTCTCGTCGTCCTCGCCAGCGTTATGCGCTTGTATGTCCTCGTCAGTGAATGCCCGAAGTTCGATCATGGGCACAACGTACAACGCAATCCCTGAATCGGCACTCACAGGCGCCCGCAAGTCGATGGCGTGGCGGCGAGGCGCTCCAGTTATGGCCGCGTCCGGTAGCCCTGCAGGTAGTGTTCGCGCACCTCGAACCAATCGTTTGGTCCAGGCTTCCCGGGATAGGGCAGCGGTGTCATCGCCAACCGCGATGAAGGAATGACGCCCACCTGCCATTGATCTTCGTAAACGATCTCACCAGGATCAGCTGAAATTTTGCGCTCCCACATGACGCCCTTTGCATCAAGCATCTCCAGGAGCGGTTGAAGACGGCCCGCCATATCGTCGGCCTGCTCCCTGAACCAGGTAACCGCGCCGATGGAGTTCCCATCCGCATAAAACGGCGGGTTGGGCAGGTTCTCCTGGAACCAGGCATCGGTAAGGGCGTAGCGGGTGATTTCTTCCTCGCTGAGTCGTCCCGTGCGGCGTAGATGGTCCACCGCCACGAATACGCCTACGGGCACGCCCGTGCGCCCCACATAATTTGCCTGGAACCGTTGGAAGTTCGCCATACCGGCATGATTGCACTATCGGGCCTTCGCCACCTAGCCACTCGACCCAATCACCGCAAGGGGATCCTTTACCGGACAGCCGAACCCAATAACGGTCAGCCTCATCCCACCGTGTTGTGACTGTCGGCGACTTTTTCACGGCGCTATTTGTCGCATGGTGCAGCCCGCAAGGGGATCGGCTCGCCAGCCTGCCCTAGTGAGCGCGGTGGGCTACTGGCCGTGTCAGATCCGAACCTGCCGGGGGTCGGGAGCATCATGGTCGCTAGTAGTTCCTAACGAAGGGGGGTGGGCAATGACCGACAAGATTGAGACCGAGTGCCGGACTGTGGGGGTCGGGTCCGCTTCACGCTCGATGACGCCGCCAAGCAGCGCACGGTGCGATGCTCGCGCGGGCATCTGGTGAAGTTGCAAGACGAAGGCGGCGCCCGGAAAGCATCTACGGCGCTCAGTGACCTCGACCTGGCCTTGAAGAATTTCGGCAAGTAGCGGCCTTCCAGTGCCCGGTCCCGGTAGCCAGCTCGTCCAGACGGGATCCTCTTGTGGCCACAGGAGGTTGTGTCGTCATGAAGAATCGGCGCAGGTTGGACAACTGGGAAAGCCGCGTGCATGATTTTGGGCCCACGTTGATGACACAGACCCCGCCGGAACCTCCGGCAGCAAGGTGTGTATCACGTCACCTAGTTTGCCACCTTCCGCTTGACTCCCTCAGCGGCCGTAAAGGGAACCCTGGACGGGCCCCGGATATCACGTTCCCCTTGGTCCAGTAAGCGACGCTGTCACAGACCTCCATGGTCAATACAGCTAAGCTCCACTTCATGCGGGCTCTGTTCCTTGGCGACTCCCATCTGGCCCTCCTCAGGCGCCACCACCTGGCCTGGCTGGAGCAGGAGCTTGGAGCGCGCATTGAAAACGCCGCGTTCGGCGGCGCATGGTCCGGGGACCTCCGGAAACAGATCGGAGACCGTGACCTGGGATTATTTGACGCCGTGCTTCTGTCGATCGGCACCAACGACACACACCCGGCAAGCAAGAGCTCGCCGGAAACCCTTCGCGCCAACCTGGCAGATGTGCTCGCTGGCGCTCCGCGGACGATTCTGCTGTTGTCACCCGGCGTCCAGCAAGCCCCGGCCCCCTTCGACACCGACGAGGTGAACGCAATGATCGCGGGCTACGCCGATACCGCAGCCCAGGTCGTCACCGCACGCGGCGGTGGCATCGTCCCGACGTTGTGGCTCCTCAATGAGTTGGGACCTAGGGCCTGGGCGCCCGACGGCGTCCACTTCTCCGCCGAGGCCTATGATCTCCTCATACCAACACTGGCCAGAGCACTCGGCCCGCACTGAGCCAGCCCACACAACGGTAACGGCAGCTGCCGCTACGGGGTGGTGGCCCAACGGGCACTCCCGTGCCCAATGGGATCCCTTCCCGGGCGCCGCAGCCCTCCGTTTTGCATGGTGAGTCTCTGATCGGCCTGTTCCGCGAAGATGGTCGTCGGGATTGCAGGGGTATACTCGGCCTCATGCTGTCTATGCGCCGATTTACTTGCCCCCGACCGGTTTCCGGTCGCGAGGGCTTACTGGCGCGCGCCTAGGTCCTGGCGCCGGATCTGAGTCG
>JAODMS010000243.1 GCA_025464925.1 Arthrobacter sp. | reverse complement strand
ATCGAGCATTCGCAGTGGCGTGCCATCCTGGCGTTGCCGGTCGGCACGCTGGCACCGCGCGCACGGGTCGAAGTCCAGGCGCGTCAGTTGCAAGTAGGGTGGGCGAAGTGAAGCCGTCCGGCGCTGTGGCCGTGCCGCCGACGGCCGAAGAGCCGGATGGCGTTGACGAGCCGTCGGCCGCGCGTGCGCTGCGTATCGAGGCGCTTCCCTTGATCGCATTGATGGCACGCTTGCGGGACGCGACTTCTGCCGACTCGGCGGCGCTGCGCCGCAGCCTGGCGGCGGCAGTGAACCGATTCGAGACCGGTGCACGCCTGGCAGGCGCGGACGAGGCGAGCGTCGCGGCCGCGAGCTATGTGCTCTGTGCCTGGGGCGACGAGCAGTTCGGCGCTGCACCCTGGGGCGAGGGAGGCGCCGGACTGATGCGGCAATTTCACGGCGAGGCCAACGTCGGCGACAAGCTCTTGCGCCTGCTGACGCGGCTGGCCGAAAAGCCGCGCGAGCACCGCGCGCTGCTCGAACTTTTTCACACCTGCCTGAGTCTCGGGCTGAGGGCGCGCAGCGACCTGGATAACCGCGACCATGAAACCCTTCGCTCGCGAGTGCATCTCGCGCTCCAAAAGGTTGCGCCGGTTCCCGCGTTGGTAACCCCTTGGCACTGCGCGGCTGCGGCCGCCAGCCCGCCGCGGGCGCCACGCGTCGCGTTGCCAGCGGTTCTGCTGCTCGGCGTGCTTGCCTTGGGGGTCTACAGTGCCAGCCAGCTACAGCTTGCGGCGCGCGTGGACGGCGTGCTGGCGTCACTGCAGCAACTTGTGCCGGCAAGCGCCGTCGCGGCTGCGCCCGTAGCGGGCACGGCGATGGTGCCGCCACGGCTGACCTCCAGGCTGCGTGATGACATCGCCGCCGGCCGCTTGTCAGTGCGCGACGAGGCGCTGCGCAGCGTGGTCGTGGTCGTGGTCGGTGCCGGCGTGCTGGGCGACGCCAGCGGCCCATTGACGCGTCTGGGCTCAGCGCTGGCGAAGCTGCCCGGCAAGGTACTGGTCGTGGGCTACACCGATGGCAGCGATCCCCCGACGGCTCGCATGCCCTCGGCCTGGCATCAGGCGATGGAATGGGCACGCGGCACCGCCGACGTCTTGCGGCCGCAGATCGGCGATACGCGGCTCGCGGTCGAGGCCCGTGTCGAGGCTACGGCCGGCCAGCCGCTGCGCCGCGTCGAGATAATCCTGTACCCGCAATGAAAGCTTCGATCCGCTTCGTGCAAAGCGCCGTGAACCTTGTCGCGGCAGGCGCCTTGCTGTGGTTTGCGGCACCGCTGATCGCCTTCGGCGCGTGGCACCCTTTCGACGACATGCGCGCCCGCGTGGCTTTGCTGGCGCTGGTCACGCTCTTGCTGTTCGGCCTGCGGGTGGGGCAGTCGCTGCTGGCCCGCCGGCGCAACGAGCGCCTGCTGCACAGCCTCGAATCCAACGATGCAGGCCCTGAACTGAGCCAGCGTTTTCGCCAGGCGCTCGCGATGCTGCGCCAGGGCATCGAGGCGCAGAGTACCAGCCGCTGGTGGCAGCGCCAGCGACAAGTGCAGCAGCTGCCTTGGTACCTGATCATCGGCGCGCCCGGGGCCGGCAAGACAACGGCGCTGCAGCATTCGGGTTTGCGCTTTCCGCTCGCCGAACGGCTCGGACACGACCCGCTCGCGGGGTGCGGCGGCACGCGCCAATGCGATTGGTGGTTCAGCCAGGACGCCGTTTTCATCGACACCGCGGGGCGCTATACCACACAGGACAGTGACGCCGCAATCGATGCCCAGGAATGGCAGCATTTCCTTGCGCTGCTGCGACGGCACCGGCCATTGCAGCCGATCAATGGCGTGATCGTCAGCGTCAGCGTGCCCGATCTGCTGCACGGCGGCGCAGAACTCGCGCGTCAGGCGGCTGCGGTCGCGGCGCGTCTGGACGAACTGCGCTGCAAGCTCGATCTCGCCTTTCCGGTCTATTTGCTGGTGACCAAGGCCGACCTGATCGCTGGCTTTGTCGAAACCTTCGGCGATCTCGACGCTGCAGAGCGCGAGCAACTCTGGGGTCTTGTGTTCGACCCCGACGTCGCCGGCATCCCGGTCGATCTTGGGCCTCGCCTGGCCGACCTCGCGCAGCGCCTGGCGCGGCGCAGCCCCGACGCACTGCAGCACGAACGCACGCCGCAGCGCCGCCTGCCAATTTACACCTTCACGGCACAGTTCGAAGCCCTGCTTCTACCTCTTCAGGGGTTCGTGCGCAAGGCCTTCGACGGCATTGCCGCCGAACCGCCGCAACGCCTGCGCTCGATCGCGTTGACGAGCGGCACGCAGGAGGGCAATCCGATCGACAGGGTGATCGGCGAACTCGCGCGCAGCCACGGGTTGGCGCTCAAGCCGCTGGCGCGACCCGATGCCGGCGGCAAGTCCTACTTCCTGACCTCGCTGCTGAAGCGCCTGGTGATTGCTGAAGCACCGCTGGCAGGCCAGCGGCTCCAGCGGCTGCGGCTGCGCAGGCGAGCCACCATGTTCGGCGCCGGCCTTGCCAGCGCTGCCTTGCTTGCCGCATGTGCCCTGTGGTGGCAGAGCTACCAGCGCAACCTAGACTATGTGGACACCGTGCGCACACGCGTCGAACAGTTGACCCGGCGCATTGGCTCGCTGGACTCGGCCGGTCTCGAGCAGGTGTTGCCGCTTTATTCGCTGCTTGAGCGCCTGGCCGCCAACGATGGCATTGACCCGAACGAGCCGCCCGCTGGCTTCGGGTTCGGGCTGTTCCAGGGGCCGCGGTTGGCACGCTCGGCGGAGCAGGCCTACCGTGAGATGCTCGATCGCAGCCTGGCGCCGCTGCTCATCGAGCGCTTGCGCCGCGACCTGCGCGAGGCCAAAGACAGCGCGACGCGTCATGAGGCGCTGCGCGCTTCATTGATGCTCGCCAGCCCGGCGCGGCTGGTGCGGGGCGAAATACGGCACTGGGTCGAGCAAACGCTGGTACAGGCGAGCGGCGCTGGCGAACGGGCCGAATGGGCACGCCATGTCGAGGCCCTGCTCGAGCGCAGCGGGCTGCCCGAGGCGATGCGCTCCGACGATGCCGGGGTGCGCGCGGCGCGCGGTGCCCTCGCGGCGCTGCCGCTGGCGCAGCGCGTGCACGAGCGCTTGCTGTGGCGCGTTTCCGATACCGAGCCGCCGCAGGATCTGCCGACGCGCCTGGGCGCGACCAGCGCCCTCGTGTTCACAGCGTCGAGCGCCGGGCCGATGCCAGCGCATTCAAGCGCCGGCGACTGGCGGCGCAAGCTCGTGCCGGCACTCGATGCTACGTTCGATGAGCTCGCGAACGAGGCAGACTGGGTGCTCGGCGACACCGGCGGCGAAGTACGGCGGCTGCAGACGGACCGCACCTGGCGCGACGAAATCGCTGCCCAGGTTGGCAAGCGCCAGGCCCAGCGCGTGATCGCCGCCTGGTCACGCCAGCTCGATGCCCTGGCGCTGGCCCCCGGCACCGATGCGGATGGTGCCTGGCGCCAGGCAACAGAACTCACCGGCCCCGATTCCCCTCTACGCCGGCTCTTGACACTTTTGGCCGACGAGTTCAGTGCAACCTCTCAGGGCGGCAGCACGGCCGAGGTCGTTTTCGATAGCACTCTGCGAGCACAATTTGCCGCCCTGGGCGACTACGCGTCAGGCGCCGGACCGCAAGCGCTGGACCGCCTTCACGCCCTGACCACCGGCAAGCGCGACGAGACTACCAATGCCGAACTCGACGCGACGTTGCGCGTCGAGGCCGCTCGCGCGCCGGCCGCGCTGCGCAAGGTTTACATTGACCTGGGGACTTTAATTCGCTCGCGCGGCGGCGCCAAGCCGAGTTTCGACGCCGCGCTGGCTGAACTCGCACAGACTTGTAGCGCGTTGACGCGCGAGCGCTTCCCGTTCGGCGCCACGGCATCGCGCGACATGGCGGCGTCCGATTTCGCGCGTCTGTTCGGACCCGGCGGCCTGTTCGACGACTTCCGGCGCAACCAGTTGAGCGAACGCATCGACACGTCGAGCCGGCCGTGGAAGGTGCGCAGTGCACCCGTTGATGCGAGCATGCCGGGTGTATTCGAACAGGCGGCAGCGATCGGTACCCTGTTCTTCCCGGGTTACGTACCGCTGCCCGAGCTCAAGCTGCGCTTCACCCCCCAGCGCATGGATGCCGAGCTGCTGCAGTTCAGCATCGATGTCGATGGTCAGCTGTTGCGCTTCGAAAACGGTCCGGCACGCTCCAAGGAACTACTCTGGCCGGGACCGGCTTCGACGCACAAAGTGCTGATGCGTATCTTGCCCCCCGGCCCTGCGGGGGTCGGTGCCGAGATTCATGAAGGCCCGTTTGCCTGGCTTCGGGTTCTGCTACGCAGCGACTGGCGAGGCGAGCGGGGCGCTCCAGCACGACTGACCTTTGTCGTCGACACACGCACCCTGGACGTCGAGGCAAGCGCATCAGGCGCCCCCGACGCTGACATCTGGACCCTACGGGAGCTGGCACGTTTTCGTTGCCCGCACGCATCATGGTGAAGCCCCCGCCGGGTCGCGTGTCCTGGTACGGCAAAGTGCCCGCGCGCGGAGACTTCGTCGGCCGCGGCCTACCGCCACGCTGGCGCAGCGACTGGGACACTTGGCTACAGCGGGGCCTCGCCCTCGCCGCCACGACGCTGGAAGGCGCATCGCTGCGCGAACGTCTGGGCTCCTTCGCGCCGTGGCGCTATCTGGCACTGCCGGCGCCCGGCGAGATCTGGTGCGGCATCGTCGTGGCTTCGCACGATCGTGTGGGACGCGCCTTTCCACTGACACTGGCCGAACGCCTCGCCGCGCCAGCGCCACCGCACGAAAGCGCCGTACAGCTCGCGTCGCTGCTCGACGCGGCTGCCGAAGGGCCCGAAGCGCTCGAAGCGGCGATCGTCGCCTTGCCGCCGCGCCCTGCGCATGAATTTGAACCAGACGAAGCCTGGCCGCTGCCACCGGCCAGTCTCTGGTGGCCACTCGCCGCTGCATACGACTTCGCTCCCCGCGCAGCGGCCTGGCCGCCGGAGCCGGCGCTGCTGCTCGAACTGCTCGATATTCAACCCGCCGCGCACCAGATCGCGAGCGCGGAGTAGTTGTCCTGGTCGCTGCGGCCGGCTTGCTGCACGCCCGCTTCGAGGCGATT
This sequence comes from Arthrobacter sp., assembly GCA_025464925.1. The sequence goes on along the minus strand of JAODMS010000243.1, from coordinate 95 downwards.
GAGCCAGGCCTGGACGCCACTGCAGCCGATCACGCTGCGCGCCATCGCCACATCGTCGAAGGCCGACCACAGGCCGTCGCTGCACAGCAGCAGCG
>JAODMS010000002.1 GCA_025464925.1 Arthrobacter sp. | reverse complement strand
ACGGAACACGGAAAATGATCTGCCGCTCCGGCTCGCACAGCCGCTCGAGAATGGCGCCTTCCAGGAACTCCGGGTGCCGGTCATGCACCGGGCCCAGGCTTTCAAAGACCTCGGTGACTGCTTGGTGAAACTCCCCTTCGCCGGGATTCCGTGCCAGTACCGTGCCGCGAATGGCTTCAAGCCGTGCGTCCATTGCAACTCCCTAAACTCCGGCGCCCACACCGGGCGCAAAACAAACAATTGCTTACTCACTGACGGCCCTACGGCGCTGTCCGGCTCCATTCGACATTAAACCGTCCAGCTAGCCCCCAAGGCTACGAGACGCATGGACAGGAACCCATATCTGAAAGCCTTGGCATTTTTCGAATAGCGCCCTCGTTTCGACGCTAAAGCCAGCGACCCACACGATCATTCCGTCCGCGGACACAGCGTCGACGTGACCGATCCGAATGCTCTGGACCCATCGTCGAATCTCCACGATCTTACCGGTCGACTGGCGCCAAACCTCGGACTTGTGCGCTTTGACCTGCCTAGAAGGCTGGTTCAGAACGTTGTCCAAGGGCCATGACATCCCTTGTTTCGGCCGGCCCGTGCGGCTGCTGTGGGCCAAACGCCCCCGCTCTGCTTCTGAGTAAAACTCCTACATGCTTTCAGCATCCCATCCAACTTTGGACAGGATCGCCGTCGTAGCGGCCCGGACGCCAGTGCTCAGGGTGGGCTCCATGGCGGGGCCGAAATGCGGCGAGTGGTTGCCGGCGACGTGCCCGTCAGCCGCGAGAGTCTCAGCCGTATGGCCGCCTAGCATCCAGTAAACGGCTGGAACGTCGATAGCCACGGCAAGAGTACCGAAGTCCTCACTGCCCATCATTGGCGGGATCTCGTGGACCTCTTCATCTCCGATGGCACCGCGGAATTCCCCGAGGAGTTGTTCTGTCGCCCCTGGATCGTTGTAACAGAGAGGGAAAGAGTACAGCTCCTCGATCTTGGGGGCCGGCGCGGCTGACGCCTCCGCCTCTGCGCGGATGATCCGGCGGATAGATGCCAGCACCGCTTCGCGTACATTCTGCTCGAAGCTCCGCACATTCACGGTGAACTCGACCGTGCCAGGAATAATGTTCTCCTTCAGTCCCCCGTGGAACGTTCCGACCGTCACCACGGCGGACTGCATCGGATTCAACTCGCGCGAAACGATGGTCTGCAACCGGACCACCATATGGGCGGCAAGCACGATCGGATCGATCGCTTCCTGAGGTTGGGACCCATGCGCCTGGCGCCCGCGCACAGTGACCTTCCAAGAATCAGCCATGGCCATAGCGCTGCCGCGGCTGATGCCTACGGTGCCCGCCAGACTTGGCATCACGTGCTGGCCATAGATTATCTCCGGCTTGGGAGCCCTATTCCACAGGCCGTCGTCGACCATCGCCTGGGCCCCAGCGGCCGTCTCCTCCCCTGGCTGGAAGATGAAGACGATTGTTCCGGACCAGGCATCGGCGGCTCCCGCCAGTAACTTCGCAGCGGTCAGTGCAGCAGCAACGTGCACGTCGTGACCGCAGCCATGCATCACCGGCACCTGGGTTCCGTCCGGCAGGATACCGGTAGCTCGACTCGCGTACTGAAGTCCCGTTTCTTCCTTGATCGGCAGCCCATCGATGTCTGCGCGAAAGCCGACGACCGGCCCCTCGCCGTTGCGCAGTATGCCGACGACGCCGGTGCCTCCACAGCTAAAAGTCTCCGCGCCCATCGCCAAGAGACGTTCGGCGATGAGCCCTGCTGTTCGGTGTTCCTGCATGGACAGCTCGGGATTGGCATGCAGATGGCGGTACAGGTCGTGCATCTGGACCGTCTGCTCGTCGGTGAGCTCCAATTGTCGGGAAGTCGGGGCTGTCACAGCCTGCCTTTCTTCGATGGGCGTTTTTGCTTGTCCACAACGCGCCTAAACTGCGATTCCGGGACTGCTGGCGCCCCGGCGGAATCCATCAGCCATAGGTGAGACACGAATGCCTTCCGGCAGGTTCGTCCAGGGAAGGTCCGCTGGGTTCGCCGCCATGGGTCCTGGCGCGACGGCGACAAGGATTTCCCCGGCGACGGGTTGGAAGTCTCCGCGGAAGTGAACTGAACTTTTTACAACGACCACGTTCTGCTCTTCGGGCGACAGATTCACCATCTTGAACTGATTGCGGTCCATGATCTGCGCCTTACGGGACGTCACTACGACCGAGACGTTGCCGCTGCAAAGTAGAGCCGACGGACCAAGGTTCAGTTCATTGCCGTGCATCATCGGTCCGTCGAATCGACAGCGTCCGTCAGAAAGAGACTTCACCTCGAACTCGTGCTTCAGCGCTACGTCTCCGTCTGAGGACGACCCCGGAAATTCGGCCGTAATCACGGCACCGAGACCGGCCTTATGAGCAAGGGCGGCTACGGCGGGGTCATAGATCGCTCCGATGGCCGAGCGCTCCACATTGTGCTTAAGGAGGGCCTCGAGCATTCCCATGGTCGTCGCCTCTCCCCCGGCTCCCGGGTTGTCTTGGGTATCGGCGATGATGACTGGTGACCGACCGGCCGCAACCAGGTCAATTGCTGTCTGGATGGCGTCGTCGGGCGAATAGAGTTCCGGAACGAAATCCTTCTCATGGAGTTCCACCAGTTGGGCCAGTTCGGCCACCCGCTCGGCGACTCGAACTGCATCGGAGCCGTAGCCCCACACGACGGGTGAACAGTCTGCGATATCCGCAGCAGGAAAGCCGGCGCCGAAGGAAAGGTCGTCCCCGTCCAGCCCCGGACCACCCAGTCTCTGGTAGATGCTCCCTGCGGGCTCCATGAAAGTGCTGCCGGCATTGATGGGGATGAGGAATGGGATCCTCTGCCAGGCACATTCCAGCCGGTCGCCCGAGGCCAGCCGGGTCAGCAACTGTGCAGACCGGACACCGGTTTCGGCCATATCAAGATGCGGATAGGTGCGATACGCCGTCATCGCGTCCGCGAGTTCAAACATGGCTGAACTCATGTTGGCGTGCAGATCCAGACTCACCACAATCGGGCACTGATCGCCGACGATGGCCCGAACCCGCCTGAGGATCTCTCCCTCACCGTCGTCGTACTTGTCCGTAACCATGGCCCCGTGCAAATCCAGGTACACGGCGTCGGGGGAGTGTTCCACACAACCGCGAGTGATCATCTCCACCACAGTTTCGAAAGCCCTGGATGTAACGGGGGCCGACGGTGAGGCAGCGCACCAAATGATGGGGATGATTTCGTGGTCGGCTGGTCGCATCGTTTTCAGGAATCCGCCAAGCGGGATGTTGACGTTTTCCAGTTCAAATAGTTCGTCGCCAGTTCGTAGGGCCGGGAATCCTTCACCGTTTTCAAAGTTTTCCAGGTCCGCTGGTTTCTCGGCGAACGTGTTTGTCTCGTGCAGAAATCCTGCGATCAGAATGCGCATGTGGTCTCGTTACCTTTCAGGACGACGACGGTGACTTTCCGGGGGGTGTTACTAGGCGCGCTGGAAGCGAGCCGACTGCGAAAGCAGCAGCGCCGCCATGCCGACCAGGATGAATCCGACCATCGTCAGGAGTCCTGCCTGTGTGCTTCCCGTACTTTCTTTGATCAGACCGATGACATAGGGACTGACGAAGCCTCCAAGGAGGCCGATGCTGTTGATCAGAGCGATTCCGCCGGCGGCAGCCGCACCCTTCAGCTTTTCGGCAGGCATCGCCCAAAAGACGGTGTACGCAACCCATAGGCCCGTCGTAGCGAGGACGATCCCTGTGAAAGAGACAGCGAACTGGGTCGGGAGAAAGGCAGCGATCGTCAGACCGACCGCCGCCAAGATTCCCGGGACAACGGCGTGGGCCGTGCGTTCGCCGCTAGCATCGGAACGGCGGGCGATAACGATCATGAAGACGATGGCGAAGGCATAGGGAACCGCAGTTAGGAGACCGATTTCGGTCAAACTCTTCACTCCGTTCTCCTTGAGAATGGTCGGCAGCCAGAAGCTGACGGCGTAGATGCCGCTGATAAGACTGAAGTATCCGATTGCCATGAGGTAGATGGACGGATCACGCAGGGCCTTGCCGAAGCTGCTGTGCCCCTTGCCTGCGTCCTCGTTGAGCTCCGAGGCGATCAGCTGCTTTTCGTCCTCGGTGAGCCAGTCCGCCTGAGCGGGCGAGTCGGCGAGGAACTTCCAGACGACAGCGGCCAGAATGAGGCAAGGGATCCCCTCGAGCAGGAACATCCACTGCCAGCCGGCCAGACCGGACGCGCCGTGCGCGTTGTCGATGATGAATCCGGAAACCGGGCCCCCGACCATCGATCCGATGGGGCCGGCGAGCATCAGAATGGACATCGCACCTGCCATCCGCTTGGTGGAGTACCAGTAGGTCAGGTAGAAGATGGCGCCGGGGGCGAACCCGGCCTCAAATACCCCCAGCAGGAAGCGCATGAAGTAGAAGGCGTACTCATTGCGGACAAAAAGCATGGAGGCCGACGTCGCTCCCCAGAGCAGCATGATGCGGACCAGAGTCTTCTTGGTGCCGATTTTCTGGAGCAGCAGATTGCTGGGAATCTCAAAAATGACATAGCCGAGAAAGAACAGCCCGGCCCCAAGACCGTAGGCCGCCTCAGAGAGTCCGATGTCTGCCGACATCTGCAGCTTGGCAAAACCGATGTTGACTCGGTCCAGGTAGGCAAAGATGTAACAGATCAGCAGGAGGGGAAGCACCCGCCTGGTGATCTTGCTGTGCAAAGCCTTCGTGACCTGGGCCGGCACGCCCGTTTGTTGCGCGGAATCAATCGCCATCGATGCTCCTAGTTCGTTGATGCAGCGGGGTTGCTAGCGATGAGTCTAGGAGGAGCAAAACGAGATCTGCCCAAGATGCATTATTCTGAAGGTCTTAGGAGCCCATCTGCCTGATTTCGAAATATGAATGGGCTATCTTTGGTCCATGTCTAAGTCGAGGCGCCCCGATGAATTGGACCTGGAGTTGGTGGACGTTCTCCAGCTCAATGCTCGCGCACCGTGGCAGGACCTCGCTGGCGCACTCGACGTTGCCCCTATGACGCTCGCCCGCCGCTGGGACCGGTTGACGGGGGAAGGACTAGCGTGGTCCAGCATTTCTGTCGCGGCAGGGGCTTCCCAAGGTGCTGTCCTGGAACTCGACTGCGCCCATGGATCGGCACTCGAGATTGCGCAGCTTCTGGCGCAGAAACCCAACGTCATAACGGTAGCCCTCACGAGCGGCGACTTCGGAATTTACGCCCTCATGCTGACAACTGATCTTTCTCGCTTGCCCGCTGCCCTTGACCGGACCATTCCAGAGGATCGACGGATACTTCGCTCACGTGTTCACGTCTTTGGGAGCATCTTGGGCGGCGTTACTTGGCGCGAAGGGATCATGTCCCGGCAACAGACTGAACAAGTGCGTCCTAAACCGGATTCGGGCGCATCCCGGGAGTCGTTACTGTCAGTCCAGGACCGACCACTCTTTCTTGAGCTGGCCGCTGACGCCCGGGCGTCATACGTTGCCCTCGCAGATACATTAGGTACTTCCGCCTACGCGGTGAAGCGTCGGGTCGGCCGGCTTGTCAGGGCGGGAGAGATCGGCTTCCGATGCGATATTGCCCGTCCGCTCTTTGGCTATCCGACGGCGGCGTTCCTGAAGCTCACAGTTCCGGACAGCAATATCCGACGGTTCGGTTCACTGGCAGGGGCTTGGAAGGAAACCCGCTTCTGCGCAGAAGTAACGAGTGCCGCCAACATGATACTGATCGTCAGCGTCCGATCCCTGGAACACCTCCACAACGTGCTTCAGCGCATTCACGCAGCGGACAGTGCCATCGAAGTCACCGACCGGCGGTACATCCTCAACCAAATTAAGGTGTACGGGCGCCTCCTTCATCCGGACGGACGGCCCGCAGGCCATGTCCCCGTAGACCCCTGGTTTGATGTCGCAACTTGAGGCAGATGTCTCCCATCTGCCGCTGGCCGTATCCCACTGTTAACGCCTCGGACTGCCCGCTGCGCAGCAGCCGGGCGGGCCGGTCCCCGAGCCGGAGCAGGCGCATGCCGTGGCAGCTCGGGTGGTAAGTGACGCGGTGCGGGAAGTAGGAGCCGAGCTGGGCGCCGGCGTCGGTGACGCCGAGAACGTCCACCAGCAGTTCGGAGAGTTCGTACGTCTTGGCACCGACGGCGGTGGCACGGGCTTCCAGTACCGTGTCGCCGCAGGAGCGGGCGACCATGGGGTGTTGGTGCTTCACGGAGGCGACGCAGGAACCGGACGGTGCGACGGCGACGTCGTAGTCCTCGGTGTCGAACGCGGCGACGTGGTTGGCGATGACGGGGACGGCTTCTTTGAGGTAGCCGCTGTTGACGTGCATCTGCCCGCAGCAGGCCTGACCGGACGGGAACACAACTTCGTGTCCCAGCCGTTCCAGGATTTTTACGGTGGCCCGCGCCGTGGCGGGGTACATCGCATCCACGATGCACGTAGCGAACAAAGCGATTCGCATGGCAGCCTTTCGGGCTAAAGGGTTTGTGGTCTGACCATAGTAGATCACGTGACCCCCGCCACAGGCAACCGATGCCGGGAAGTGAAGGAGCTCACAATTTTCTCGAATATGCGCTATGCTCTAATGGTCCGACCACAGAGGTCTGACCATGCTCCCTGTCACCCCTCAATGTGGAGGAACCCCGTGGACCAGTTCACATCCAGCACCGACCCGGTGCTCAACAGCGTCATGTGGTCGGCCCTCGTCGCCCTGCTGCCGCTGCTGACCTTCTTCATCCTGCTCGCCGTCGTCAAGACCAGAGCCCACGTCGCCGGTGCATTCGCCTTGCTGATGGCGCTCGTCGTTGGCATCGTGGCCTTCCAGATGCCCGCTGGCCTTGCACTGCTTTCTGCGACCCAGGGCGGCGTCTTCGGCGCCTTCCCCGTGCTGTGGATCGTTATCATGGCAGTCTGGCTCTACCAGGTCACCGTCCTGAGCGGACGCTTCGAGGACCTCCGCCGCGTCTTCGACGTGATCGGTAAAGGCGACGTACGCCTCCAGGCGGTCCTGATCGCCTTCTGCTTCGGCGGCCTGCTCGAAGCCCTCGCAGGATTCGGCGCACCTGTCGCGATCACCGCCACTATGCTGCTCGCCCTCGGGCTGCCACCGCTGCGCGCCGCTGCAGCCGTACTGGTAGCCAACACCGCCCCGGTAGCTTTCGGCGCCATGGCCATCCCCATCACCACCGCCGCCGGCCTCACCGGACTGCAGGCAACAGACATCGCCTCCATCGTCGGGCGCCAGGCGCCGCTGCTGGCCACCATTGTGCCGCTGATCCTGCTGTTCATCCTTGACGGCCGCAAGGGCCTGAAAGACTGCTGGCCGGCCGCCCTCGTGGTCGGCTTTGCCTTCGCCATCGCGCAGTTCCTGTGCTCGAACTACTTCTCCTACGAACTCACCGACATCGTCGCCTCCCTCGCCGGCCTCGGCGCCGCCGTACTGTTCTTCCGCGTCTGGACCCCGAAGGGCAGCACCGAAGCACGCGAACGCCTCGGCGTGGCCGCCGCAGCCGTTGAAAAGGAAGCCGCCATCACAGGCGGCGGCTCACACCGGGCCACCACTCTCACCAGTACCGCCGACACCGCAGCGGACCGCCTGACCCCGATGCGGACATGGCTCGCCCTGTTCCCCTACTTCCTGGTCATCGTCGTCTTCGGCATCGCGAAGCTGTGGAAACTGGGCGTGAACGTCCCCGCGTTCCTGGCCTCGACCGACATCAAGATACCCTGGCCAATCCTGCACGAGGCGCTCGTTGACGCCGCAGGCAAGCCGGTCTCCTCCACCATCTACTCCTTCCAATGGCTCTCTACCCCCGGCACCCTACTGCTGCTCACCGGTCTGATCGTCGCCGCCGTGTATTCCAAGTACAACGAAAACAGCCGCTACAACATCACCGTCGGCAACGCCGTGAAGGAAATTTGGCACACCATCTACCGGATGCGCTGGGCAGGCCTGACCATCATCACCGTCCTGGCACTGGCCTACGTCATGAACTTCTCCGGGCAGACGATCTCCATCGGCACCTGGCTGGCCGGTACCGGGACCTTCTTCGCGTTCCTCTCCCCCGTCCTCGGCTGGATCGGCACGGCCGTTACCGGCTCCGACACCTCCGCGAACGCACTCTTCGCCAAGCTGCAGCAGACCGCCGGCCTGAAAGCAGGAATCGACCCGAACCTTCTCGTGGCCGGAAACACCTCCGGTGGTGTCGTGGGCAAGCTGATCAGCCCTCAGAACCTGGCAATCGCGGCGTCCGCGGTCAACCTTGAAGGCAAGGAGTCAGTGATCCTGCGTAAAGTAGTCGGCTGGAGCGTGGCGCTGCTGCTGGTGCTCTGCACCCTCTCCTATCTCCAGTCAACTCCCATCCTCGGCTGGATGCTGCCCTAGCGTCCCGCCTACTCAATACGCAGTGTACGGGCCGCCCCTGGCCCGTACACTGCCCGCCCTTAAGGAACCGCCCGTGATCACCGCCGAAGCAGGAGAAACACCCCGCCGTCGCACCCATGACGCGCTCCTGAAGGACATCGAGGCGGACCTGCGCTCGGGCAAAATCAAAGTCGGCGACCGCCTGCCGGGCGAACGCACACTCGCCGAAAACTACGGAATTTCCCGGGCCTCCGTGCGGGAGGCCATCCGGGTACTTGACGCCATGGGAATACTGCGCAGCTCCGTCGGGTCCGGGCCCACCTCCGGCGCAATCGTCGTCTCCGACCCCTCCGCGGGCCTGTCATCCGCCCTGCGGCTGCACGTCGCCAGCAGCCGGCTGCCAGTCAAAGACATCGTCGAGACCCGCATCCTGCTCGAAACCTGGACCGCCCGGGCCGGAGCGAACCGGACGGGGGGAGATGAAGATCTGGAACAGGCAGCCCAACTGCTGCACGCCATGGACAATACGGGCATTAATCGTGAAACGTTCCATGAACTGGACGCCAGGTTCCATGTCGCCTTGAGCTCCCTCGCCGGAAACGCTGTAGTTGCCACCATGATGGAATCCCTCAGCGGCGCCATCGTCGGCTACGTCAAAGGCGCAATGGACGCCATGGACGCCTGGCCCGACGTAATCTCCACCCTTCGAACCCAGCACCACGGCATCTTCGACGCCGTCCAGTCACGCGACGGAGAACTCGCCGCCCGACTCCTGCAAGAGCACATCGAGTGGTTCCACAAAAAGGCGCAGGAAGTGACCGCCACCTAGGGCCCGGCGGGATCGACCAAAGCAGCTGCGGGTGCCTGGGCCGGACCCGGGAAGCAATCGAAGAAGGCCAGGTTCTGTTGGCAGACTCCGTGGACCGGTTCCGCCCACTGCTCGTCCTCGCCCAGGCCTACCAGCGAGAGTATCAATGGCATGAAGCTGCGAGATTACAGGAAGAGGCCTTGCGCCTGGCGCGCTCCCTGGCCAGGGAAGCGCCCGTACGCCACCAGATCGGCCGGCGCCTCTTCGACGAGGCCCGCTACAAGGGAGCTCATCTTCAGCGGAAGACTGGAAGGCGTAGGGTTCGGCCCTCACACTTACGAAAATGAATGCGCGCTACTCTTTTTGGCACGAGACGGTGAACGCGATGCACGCCTTCTCAGGGAACATATCGCATGGTTCCACGAGCAGGTGCAGGATCGTCCGGCATTTTTGGGAGACCTCGTTGAAATAGCCGGCCTTTGGAGGCGCTCTTCGCCCTGCTCCCGGGCGACAGATGCCTGAGTTCGAGTGGGGCTTCTTCCCCGCTCGCCTGCCGTGGGCGGCGAATAGGGGCAGGACGCCCTGCAGTCCTGTCTTGTCAGCGATTAGGCTTAGGTCGGACTTGCCGAAATATTCCTCTGTACGGGCGCGGATTGAGCCGCTAAGGGAATCCATGACTGTATTGCCAGCTAACGCGCTGAGAGCCAAATGGGATTGTGCGTCCAATTTATCGATGTTTCGTAGTCGATGTCCGGGGCCTTCCTGGCCATAAGAAGCTCTCTCGCTCGCCCGATCCCCTGCGGGTTGTCATGGTGGACTGCTGCCTGAGCAGCTCATGTTTTGAGGAGATCCGCGTTTCGACGATGACGTTTACGGGCAAGCAGGCTGCTGGTGATGTGGACGCAAAGTGTGGAGGAGAGCCCTGCTGAAGGTTCAGAGACGATGATGGCACCGGATTTGGGGTCGGTCCCGCTCTGGCTGAGGATGACACCCGCAACATCCAGGAGGCGCGTTGCCTTTCGGTCGGGTGCCCGGGATATGCCGTGTATCCGCCAGTCTGCGCTCGTCGGGAAGTTGGTCCCCGGTTTGAATCGTCCGGAGTGCAAGCCCTCCTCAAATATTTTGCAGGAGTGCATCGTAAGTCCGGTGAGGCGGCCGCAAGGTCGGTCATGCTCCAATCCTGCCCTGCAAGGAATCAGCATCAACTGAAGTCCGGTCCAGGGGGTGAGGAAAGGAAAGGGATAACGGAACCTGTAAGGGTTCCGGTATCCCTTTCCCGACCTCAGACTGTGGCGGGACGGAGTAGTCGGTTAGATGGCTTTGCCCGGGTTCAGGATTCCCTGGGGATCGAACACTCTGCGGATCGAGCGCTGAAGTTCCAGCGACACGCTGCCCAGCTCATCTTCTAGCCAGTCGCGCTTGAGTAGGCCGACGCCGTGCTCCCCTGTGAGGGTTCCGCCAAGGCGCTTTGCCAAGTAGAACATTTCGCCGAGGGCGGCCTTGGCCGGCCCTTCCGTAATGGACTCATCGTTGCCGACCACAATCATGGGGTGAAGGTTTCCGTCGGCCGCGTGGGCAATGTTGAAGATTCGTACTCCGGTCCTGCGGGAAATATCTTCCAGTCCTGCGAAGACGTCAGCCAAACGGTTCCGTGGCACGCCGATGTCGCAGATTGAGACACGGCCGAGCCGCTCAAGCGACGGGATCGCTTCGCGCCGTGTGGAGACAAGGGCGTCAGCGGCTGCAGTATCAACAGCCTTCTCGACGTAGCTGGCGAATGGCTCTATGGCCTTGAGTAGAACATCCTGCTCCAGGAACGCGCCGTACCCGTCAGTCTGGGCCAGCAGGAAGGCCCCGCCCTTTGAGCGATGGTTGGTGCCGTGCGCCGCGTCCACAGCCTCCAGCGTGGGGCCGTCCATGAGTTCCAGCACTGAGGGCTGCAGACGGGCGGCGATGATGGCAGATGCAGCCAGGGCGGCGGCGTCGACATCAGGGAAATAGGCGGCCACTGTGGCAGTCTGGATGGGTCGAGGGCGCAGGCGGAGGGTAGCCTCCACCACAACACCCAGTGTTCCTTCAGAACCGATCATCAGGGCATTCATGTCATATCCCGTGACGCCCTTAATGGTTTGCCGCCCGGTTTTCAGGATCCGGCCGTCCGGCAGGACCACACGAAGCGCCAGGACAGATTCCCGTGTGACGCCGTACTTTGCGCACCACATTCCGCCGGCGTTCGTGGCGATGTTGCCACCAATGGAACAAATTGCCGTACTCGCCGGGTCCGGTGCGTAGAAAAGGCCGTGAGCCCCTGCTGCCGCGTTCACGTCGGCGTTGAGTACACCTGGTTCAACCACCGCCAACTGTTCCACCGGGTCGATGTGGAGGATCCGGTTCATCCGGGCCAGGTCAAGGACCACTTCGCCGCCGTGGGCCGAAGCGCCCGCCGCCAGACCCGTGCCGGCGCCGCGGGGAACCACCGGAACGTTGTGTGCTGCCGCGAGTTTCATTGTGGCAACCACTTCCTCCGTGCTGGTGGCGTATACAACGCCGTCCGGGAGGCTGGGCGGGATATAGCCGGACCGGTCGGTGCTGACCCGGACACGTTCGTCCAAATCAGTAGACGAGTGTGCGCTGGCGTTCAGGAGGACTGCGGACGCTGTCCGTGCTGTTGTGTTCATGAAAAGGAAACCTCTTTGTTTCTTGCTTGGTATGCTCCGGGCGGAACCGCTCCGCCGGTGCCGGATGTGCAGGTGGGTGGCAGGGAGTCTAGGGAACCATCCAGCCAAGGACCGGGGTCGACTGCAGAACGACCAGGATGATCATGAGGGCCAGGAGGGCCAGGCTCCAGCCGAGGAGTTTTCGGAACAGGGTACTCTCAGCTCCCTCGAGCCCGACGGCAGCCGCAGCTACCGCCAGGTTTTGCAGGGACAGCATCTTGCCCATAACCCCGGCGGATGAGTTGGCCGCTGCCATCAGTACCGGCGGGAGCCCCGTCTGTTCGGCGGCGGCAACCTGCAGCTGGCCGAACAGCGAGTTCGATGACGTGTCAGAGCCAGTCAGGGCGACACCCAGCCAGCCGATTACCGGGGAGAGGATGGCAAAGAATCCGCCAGCAGAGGCCAGCGCCAAGCCCAAAGACGTCGTCTGGCCGGAAAGGTTCATCACGAAGGAAAGCGCAAGGACGGCGGTCACGGTGATAATGGTCCAGCGCAGCTGCTTGAGGGTTTCCCAGTAGATCTTGACGCCGCTGGCCGCCGGAATACGGTAAAGGATCATAGTGATAATTCCCGATATCAGGAGCAGCGTACCCGTGGCCTTGAGGTGGTCAAACTTGAACTTCTGCGCGGCAGCAGCCTTACCGTCCGCATCCACAACGTCCAGGCCAGGCCACGCGAACGTCACGCTACCCACCACGCTCAGCCAGTTCTTGACGACCGGGATCTGTGCGATGGAGAAGATGGTCATGATAATGAGATACGGGGCCACAGCCATCCAGATTTCACGCGCTCCAGGCCGTTGTACCTTGGAGCCGGCCTGGGTGAGGACACCCGCCATCGCAGCGGCGGAAACAGCCTCGGTAACGGAGGCGGAAGCCGGAACCCGTCCGGAGGGGGATCGTCCGGAGGAGGTATTGCCCGACTTGCCGGAGCCGGCAGTGATTTCCTCCCCCGGCTCGCCTGAAGCACTGACTTGCCCGGACATCTCGATGATCTCCCGAGGCTGCCAGAAGCGGAGCATCAACAGCACGGCGGCCACCGTGGCGACAGCGGCCACAACGTCGGTCAGTTCCACGGCAAAGTAGTTTGACGTGATGAACTGGAAAATGCCGAATACCGCGCCGGCCACCAGCGCCACGGGCCAGGTCTGTTTGACGCCGCGCTTGCCGTCCACGATGAAGACGAGCAGCAGCGGCACGACGAGGGCGATGAAGGGGGTCTGCCGGCCGGCCATCGAGGACAGGTCCTGCAGGGGAAGGCCGGTGACACCGTTCAGGGCGATGATCGGGGCAGCCATGGCACCGAAGGCCACCGGGGCAGTGTTGGCGAGGAGTGAGACGACGGCGGACTTGAGCGGCTTCATGCCCGCAGCCATCAGCATCGCAGCGGTAATAGCCACCGGCGCGCCGAAACCGGCCAGGGACTCCAGCAGCGCCCCGAAGCAAAAGGCGATCAGGATGGAGAGGATCCGCAGGTCATTGGAAATGGACCTGATGGTTCTGCCAAGGGCATCGAACCACGGAGTAGCGACCGTGAGCTTATACACCCACAGGGCATTCACCAGGATCCACAGGATAGGGAAGAGTCCGTAAAAGGCACCGGCAGCAGTGGCGCTAAGAGCCTGGTCCAAGGGCATCTGCCACACGGCGATGGCCAGCACGATGGACAGCATCAAGCTGATCAGGGCAGCCTTTGCGGCCTTGACACGAAAGACGCCTAACAGGACAAACAGAAGAATCAACGGCAACGCCGCACACAAGGCGGATAGGCCAAGCGAGCCCCAGAGCGGGTCCACGACTTGCTGGTAAGTGCTCACAAAAAACTCCTTTGTATTTGGAGCGGGAAGGGAGGGTAACTGGCGCACAAGAGATGAAAAGCGTCAATTTTACCGGCAGGTCCTCATATGGCCTTTGCTATGAGGTGTAGATGCATACCGAGCGGTTTTTCCATTATGCGATAATAAACTTCTGCTTTATGGATACACCATATGTAGAGGCCTGACCGTTAGTCAATGGTCCTTGGGAGCAAATTTTCGCCTTGCTTTCCCATTCAGCAGGACATCTATCCCTAGCTGGAGAACAACACCGCCCTGACTGCGGAACCAACCGCTGCCCAGGCCCTTTTCAACCACAGCAGCCGGTCGGTCCATGTGTGCGTAGGGGGATTAGGGTGCCGGTGCCACATTCCGAGGCAGGCCAGCTCTGCCAGCTGGCAGCGCATGTGGACGGTCCTGGCCCGGCCCAGCGGGGTTCACGGGCAGGCTGATCAGCTGGGCATGTTGGGCAGATGCCTTGGCGCTCTGATGAGCATCGCCTTGATCTGGTGGATGGATGGCGTCCGATCCGCAGTACCGACTCCCCCGACTGCGCGAAGGCTTCTGCTAACCGTTCGGCCCATGGTGCAGAGTTGGCCCAACCGCTCGTGCGACTTCTGCTGCCGGGCGCTGTAAGCAACTAGTCGATCGGTCTTCTCCCTACGGCGAGGTTGATCACCCAGGGGCTTGACCTCGAATGTTACTGCCGTCAACTGCAGTGTGATCTCGGCGCCCTTTTGCCCGTGGTTTCAACACCGACCCGTTGGAGTTGACGAATGCGATTGCCCCAAGACCCTGACCGATTGGCAAGCCGTTGGTCAGGCCAGCCATTCTTGACCCTCGTACTAGTGAGACCTCCATTTATGGAACCGGGCTCTAAACAAGCCCCACTCCACTTTCGTGCCGGGGTACTCGGGCGTTTGTCCTCGTCCGGCTGGCAACGGACCGCCGCCCTCAATGCGCTCACAAGAGACAGCCTCCAGCACTAAACGTTGCTAGTGAAGCCGATGCTAGGAGCCGCCGGGCCGGGCTGAGCGTGCACCCGGCGGCTCCGATCACCCGACCGGTCAGCCTACCTGCGCCGTCAGACCTAAGGCCTGAATCGCCGTCGCCGCCGCGGTCTCGTCGTTGTCGGAGCTGTCCCCGCTGATGCCGACGGCACCCATGATCGCGCTGTGGGCATCGCGAACTAGGACACCGCCGGGCACAGGGATCAGGCGGCCTGCGAGAGCTGCGGTCGCAGCGGTGATGAAGTAGGGCTGCTGCTCGGCGCGCTCCATGATGGCCCGCGAGCCCATCCCGAGGGCGAGGGCCCCGTAGGCTTTGCCTTGGGCAATTTCAAAGCGGTTATTCGAAGCCCCGTCTTGGCGAGCGACTGCGGTGACGTGGCCCCCTGCGTCGAGCACGACGACGGTCAGCGGCTTGAAGCCGTGTTGCTCACCCGTCGCGAGGGCCTTGGCGATGATGGACTGGGCGGTCGATAGGTCAATGCTCATGAGGTGCTCCTGGCAAAGTCGTCGGTGTGTTTCTGCGTTGCGCGCCGCCGGTGCAGGACCGGCTCGGTGTATCCGGACGGCTGCGCGGCACCTTCGAGTACGAGCTCACGGGCAGCCAGGAACGCCTCGCCGTCGAACGCGGGGGACATCGGCAGATAGTCCGGATCTGAGGAGTTCTGGTCATCGACAACCGCGGCCATTCGCCGCAGGGACGCTTCCACTTCTTCCTTGGTCACGACGCCGTGCAGGAGCCAGTTGGAGACGTGTTGTGAGCTGATGCGGCAGGTTGCACGGTCCTCCATCAGTGCCGTGCCGTTGATGTCGGGGACCTTGGAGCACCCGACGCCGTCGTTCACCCAGCGGACGATGTATCCCAGCGTGCTCTGGATGTTGTTGTCCAGCTCATTGCGCTGGGCATCGGCGGCCCAGCCGGCGGGGTCGCCGACCGGAATGGTGAGCAGCTGCCGCAGGGTCGAACGGCGTTTCCCGGCGAGTCCGGCCTGCCGGGCATCGACGTCGACTTGGTGGTAGTGGATCGCGTGCAGGGTCGCGGCGGTGGGAGAGGGGACCCAGGCGCAATCGGCGCCGGCAAGCGGATGGGCGACTTTCTGGTCGAGCATGTCCGCCATGTTGTCCGGGGCCGCCCACATGCCCTTTCCGATCTGGGCCCGCCCGCTCAATCCGCACTCCAGTCCGATGTCGACGTTGGCGTCCTCGTAGGCTTTGATCCAGCTGGAATGACGCATGTCGGCTTTGCGGACCATGGGGCCGGCGAGCATCGAGGTGTGGATCTCGTCGCCGGTGCGGTCCAGGAATCCGGTATTGATGAACGCCACACGTTCCCGCGCCTCCCAAATGCACGCCTTCAGGTTGGCAGAAGTGCGGCGCTCCTCGTCCATGATTCCGATCTTGAGGGTTAGCGGGTCAAGGCGCAGCACGGCCTCAGCGCCCGCAAGCAGAGCGCAGGCCACAGCCACTTCGCCCGGTCCGTGCATCTTCGGCTTCACGATGTACACCGAGCCGGTACGGGAGTTGCGGCCGGCGTTCGGCCCGCGCAGGTCGTGTACGGAGCCGAGGCCTGTGAACAGGGCGTCAAGAATCTCCTCCGGCACCGGGTCACCGGCCGTATCAAGAACGGCGTTACTCGTCATGAGGTGGCCAACTTGACGGATGAGCAACAGCGAGCGGCCGGGCAGGGCCAGTTCGGAGCCGTCAGGTGCGCTGTAGAGACGGTCGGTATTCATCCGTCGCGTGTATGTGCCCCCGCCCTTGGCAACCTCGGCGGTCAGAGTCCCCTGCATCAGCTGCAGCCAGTTGCGATAACCGACCACTTTGTCCTCGGCGTCGACGGCCGCCACCGAGTCTTCGAGGTCCATGATCGTCGTGATCGCGGACTCCAGCACAATGTCCTTCACGCCGGCCGGATCGCCCGAACCGATGGGGTGCCCGCGGTCGATCTGGATCTCCACGTGCAAGCCGTGATGGACGAGCAGCACGGACTCAGGTTCATCCGCGGCTCCCCGGTAGCCACGGAGCTGGTCGCCCTTGGCCAGCCCTGTCACGCCGTTCGTGGTCTCGGCGACGAGGACGCCGTCTGCGATCCGGTAGGCGGTGACATCCGCGTGCGAGCCGGCCGCCAAGGGCGCGTGCCCATCCAGGAACTGTCGCCCGCGGGCGACGACGGCGGTGCCCCGAACCGGGTTGTAACCACCCGTTCGTTCACGTCCCTCCGCCTCGTCAATGACGTCGGTGCCGTACAGCGCATCGTACAGCGAGCCCCACCGGGCATTGGCAGCGTTGACCGCAAAGCGTGCATTCAGCAGCGGCACGACCAGCTGAGGTCCGGAGATCGCTGCGATCTCGGTGTCAACCCGGTCGGTCATAATAGTAAAATCCGCAGGCTCATCGACTAAGTAACCTATCGAACGCAGGAACTCCTCGTAGACCTCCGGGTCCGCCAGGCCGTTCAAGCGGTGGAACTCGTCAAGTTGCTGCTGCAGCCGCTCACGGATACCCAGCAGTTCGCGCACCTGCGGCGAGAACTCCCCGATCAGGGCCGCGGCGCCGCTCCAAAATTCCTCCTCCTCGATCCCTGTGCCCGGCAGCGCCTCGTCCCGCACAAAGGCATAGAGCTCTGCGGCGACGCTAAGGCCGTTGGTTTCTATTCGGTTCGACATGTTTCTGCCCACTTCCCAATTTCCGCAAAGCGGAAAGAACATTTCAATAAATAGAACCTAACGAGCGCAGCGACCCCTGTCAACGCTGCGCTCCTGAGCACCATCCCGCTGGTACCGGGCTTCATGAGGACCCGGTCCGGCCTCACCAGCGGCTATGCCGGTTTCCGATCCAACAAGTTTCCATCTCACCTGGCTTTGGTCGGCGGACCCTCGTGGGTGCGAGAGATGGCGCGGGAGCATACTTCCAAAAGCTCGCTCTACGGCCGGATGGAACTTACCGGGTTGTCGGCAGTTCCCCTGGGCCGGATTGACGCTGCGGCCCCAGATGCTGCGTGAGGACCGCATCCTGCACGAGATCCACGCCACCGACGGCGACATCCGCCGCATCTGCGACCTGCGGCGCGACACGCGGGGCCGTTTTCTGTAAACAAATCCCCGGATGCAGCCCTAAGCAGTGCTAATTTCGACTCAGTTGATAGCTGTAAACAGAAACCTCACAACCATCGACTGCAAGTAGCACCAGCGATGAAGCAGCCACAACCTCTGGTTGTGCGAGATTCAAAGGACATGACAATGAGCGCTGTAATCAATCGTGGCGGCGGCCGGCCCAGCAAGGGCCTGCGCAAATACATTGGCTTCCGCACGCAGGCCAAGACCGCGGAGGACGTTCAAATGATCGCTGCCGCTAAAGGCATGACTGTCACTGACTATGTTTCCTCTGCCGTCGACCGGTCGCTGCGCGAAGACTTGGCAATGCTGGATCATTTCTCACATCAGGAGGAACTAGCCATCCGCATAGCTTCATAAACAGAAGAAGGCCCGCACTAGGCGGGCCTTCGAAGCTGAAGATTCACGATCCGGGAAGCTTGCCGGCCAACAGATCGTAAATCGTATGGAAGACCTTCAAGGCCTTCAGTTGTGTTGCAAAACCGATCCTGCAAGATCGGCCCTTAGTCATTCCCTCGACAGGAACAGAATCATCGTACAACAGCACGCCCGCGTGCTGCCAGCCAAATACAGCGCTGGTGTGTCGCGCGGGCCATCCTCTACACACAGCCCCGCTCAGGCGTGGGCTGCCTTGGCGCCTATCCTCGCAGGTCAGCCCCGAGTTCGCCTCTCTCGGGACGCAGGCAAGACGTACCCGCAAAAGCACGAGCGCACTCTCACTGAGACCCTGCCCAGCCTCCCAGCGGCGGTCCGGATTTTCGGGAAGGACGGTACGTGCGCTGCGATTTTCCTTGACTTTGACTCGTCCGTGGCTGGTGTTGACCGGGTCGAAGCCGATGTCCGCGCCATCCAGACGTGGCTGCATTCCTGCGGTGCGCGATGGATTGAGGATTACTCGCCCAACGGTGGTCGACACGTCTACGTCCCGCTCGAGAAGCGGGTCACCTTCTCTGAGGCGCGTGATCTCGTCGAGGCTCTGGGCAACCGCTACCGGAGCCTGGACAAGACCCCGCACCAGAACCTTCTTCACGGCTGCATGCGCACACCCGGCTCACCGCACAAACGCGAGGGGCCACCAGCAGCTCGCGATGAGCCTGAATA
>JAODMS010000219.1 GCA_025464925.1 Arthrobacter sp. | reverse complement strand
AAGTACCCGGAGGGCTTCGATCCGGAGTCCAACGAGTGGCTTGAAGGCTACGAGAACCAGCGCGCCGCCTGGGAGCAGCAGTACGCTGACGCCCAGACCCGCTGGGAAGCTCACAAGAAGCAGGTTGTCCAGCACGCTGCCGACGACGCTGCAGCTGCAACGTCCGGTGAGAGCGATTCCGGCACCACCAGCTACTCCTCCGAGCCCGCTGCAACCGAGACCGGTGCAGGCACGCTTGCATCGGACGAGGCTCTTGCTGCACTGCGCGAGAAGCTGACCGGCAACTAATTGCCGCCAGCCTAGGCTGGCTCAAGCGGGCTCCTGCCATGTGCAGGGGCCCGCTTTTGCGTTCCCAGGTGCGTCGCCGGATCCAGTGCTAGGTCCGGGTTGGGCGCCGCTTCCGTGCCGTGTCGATAGTCCGTGTCAGCGCGGACAGCACATCTTCGGGTGTGCCCTGGGCCGGGAGTGCGACGAAATCCGGGTAGTCCGGAAGTGCGCGGTAGGCGGCCCCGAATGCGCTCAGCTCCTCCACGGTTTCCGTGTCCGTACCGCGCAAGCTGATTCTTCGGTGCGCCTGCTCCGGGCCGACAACCAGATGGATGATGAGGTCCGGTTTCGGGAGCATTCTCATCAACAAGGGAAGGAACCACCCCCGGGGAAGGCCCCGTGCCCGGCGCAGCGCCAGCTGGCAGTGCAAGTGACGGTCCATGACCACCAGCCCGGGACAGCTGCGGGCCCTGGCATGCGAAACCAACACATTTGCGGTGCGGACGACAGTTTCCAATGCGTCCGCCAGCCGGGGCGGCACCCTGATGCCGTATTTGGCGCTCACCACAGTCATCCACTGCCGGCCGGCGTAATTGCGGAGCAACAGTGAATCCTCGCCCTTCTCCCGGGCGGCGGCGACTACTGCCCGCGCGGCAGTGGTCTTTCCCGAGCCGTCGATTCCTGTCAGAACAATCAGCAAGCAAATTCCTCCTGGAGACGGTGGTTGTGGGGTCTGGGCTGACGGCAGTGTCCGCGAGCCCCGACTACTCCAACGTCGGACAGCGCTGAATCATCCCGGCGGGACGACCCTGGCTCCTGTCAGCGGAGCCTGATCCGGGCTTCCACCGTAACGGACGGGCCAGACTTTGCAGGGAAGACAAGCTCCGCCCCGGCCGAACGCAGGAGTGCCAGGGCCGCGGCATTGCCGGCCGTGGTGTGCGCCTCGAGCACGGCGGCACCGGAGGCCGCGGCCCGCCCCTTCGCCAGCCGCAGCACCTCGCTGCCGATACCCCGGCCGCGGAAGCCCCGGGCCAGCCAGATGCCCGTCTCCACCGATGCGTACTGCGCGGGGCCGCCCGTTCGTTTGAGCCTGAGGGAACCTGCCAGCGCCCCGCCGCAGCTGATGGCCCAGCTCTTCTGCCGGGCGGGACCGTCCAGGCCGGCCGCGGCGGCATGGTGGTACTCGCGGAACCAGCTGATCCGCTCCGGATTCCATCCCGCGCCGCTGCCCAGCGGCGGGGTGACCTCGTCGGCGTCGGCGTCCTGGATGGCAAGGCTCAGCAGCTGCTCGAGGATGTTCTCGGTGACGTCCACGAGCACCAAGGCGGCCTCAGCGGAGAGGGGCATCGATCCACTCCGTTGTTCCGGGGACCAGCACGGTGCTTCCGGCTGACGCGGCGGCGAGACGTTCGGCGGCCCGGCCGAGCTCAGCCGGTTCGTCCGGCAAGGCGAGCCTGAGAACAGTGGCCTGCGCCTCGTAGCTGGTTTCCGCCATGATGTAGCCGGCGGAGCGGAGGTCATTCTCCAAGCGGCCGGCCGCAGCGTGCGGCACGGTGGCCGAGCAGATGCGCAGCCGGCGCCGCCGGACCAGCTGCGCGGCGTCAAGGGCACCGGAGACCGATTCCGAGTAGGCCCGCACCAGCCCGCCCGCACCGAGCAGGATGCCGCCGAAGTAGCGGACGACGACGGCGGTGATGTCGCTGAGGTCCGCAGCACCGGGAGCGGTTTCACGTCTCAGCAGCGCCTCCAGCATCGGGATGCCTGCGGTTCCCGACGGTTCGCCGTCGTCGTTGGAGCGCTGCACCTCACGGTCGGGTCCGAGCACGAAGGCGGAGCAGTGGTGCCGTGCGTTCTGGAATTCCTTCCGCAGCCCGGCGACCACCGACCGGGCGCTTTCCTCGTCGCCGGTCCGGCAAAGGACTGTGATGAACCTGGACCGCTTGATCTCGATTTCCTGGCGGAACTCCGCTACCGCGAGCGTCGTGTACACGGTTGCCCTGCTGTCCGGGGAAACCGCCTCATCTGCCACCGGATCAGTTTAGTCTGGTGGGGTGCTGAAGATCGGGTTGACGGGTGGCATCGCCTCAGGGAAGTCAGTGGTCGCCTCGCGACTGCGCGAGCTCGGCGCGGTGCTGATTGACGCCGACGCGCTGGCCCGCGCAGTAGTGGAGCCGGGCAGCCCCGGGCTGGCGCAGGTAGTCGACGCGTTCGGCACCGCAATAGTCACTGCCGACGGCGGCCTTGACCGCGCCGGCCTGGGCGCTCTGGTTTTCGGCAACCCGGAACGCCTCGCCGTGCTGAACGGCATCATCCATCCCCTCGTACGGGAGCGCGCCGCCGCGCTGGTCGATGCGGCCCCCGGCGGAGCCGTCGTCGTCCAGGACATTCCCCTCCTGGTGGAAACCGGGCAGGGGAGCCGCTTCCATCTGGTCGTGGTGGTGGACGCTCCGGATAAGTTGCGGGTGCAGCGCATGGTGGACCACCGGAACATGACCGCCGAGGACGCCCACGCCCGGATGGCCGCCCAGGCAGCACGCGAGGAGCGCCTCGCCGCCGCGGACATCGTGCTGGACAACTCCGGCACCAGGGAGGCGCTGAGGGACGCTGTCGACCGGCTCTGGGAACTCCGGCTGGCGCCGTTTGCGCTGAACCTGGCGCAGGACCGGATAGCCCCACGGGCGGGCGGGCCGGTACTGGCCGCCGCGAATCCGGACTGGGAGAGCCAGGCACGCCGACTCATTGCCCGTCTGGAGGCCACAGTGCCGCACGGCATCGTGGCAGTGGACCATATCGGTTCCACCGCCGTGCCCGGGCTCGACGCCAAGGACGTGATCGACCTGCAGCTGGGCGTGCGCGAACTGGCGGACGCGGACCGGATGGAGCCCCTGCTGTCCGCAGCCGGATTTCCCCGCTGGCCCGGCATTGTCTCCGACAACCCCAAGCCCTCGCACCCGGATCCAGCCGCCTGGGGCAAGCGGCTGCACGGCAACGCTGATCCCGGCCGGCCGGTGAACATCCACGTCCGCGCCGCCGGATCGCCGGGCTGGCGCTACGCACTCTGCTTCCGGGACTGGCTCCGGGCCGACGCAGGCGCGCGGACGGATTACCTCGCCGAGAAACGCCGGGTTGCCGAGCGGCACAGCGTGGATAAGTCCACCGCGGGCTACGCGGCGGACAAGGAGGACTGGTTCACTCAGTACGCCGTTCCCCGGATGGAAGCCTGGGTGCTCCGCACGGGCTGGCAGCCGCCGTCGTAGGTGCCGGCAGTGCTTCCTGTACCGGGCGGGGCCCGGTCCGGTACCGCCCAAAGCTGAATCAGGAGTGCGACCCGCCGGCCGACGGTAGATTGGATGCATGAGTCTTGCCCAGGAAATCAACCGCGTCGTGGCCCCCTTCGAGGTCATCAGCGAGTTCAACCCGGCGGGTGACCAGCCGGCCGCGATCGCTGAACTGACCGAGCGCATCAAGAACGGCGAGAAGGACGTGGTGCTGCTCGGTGCCACCGGTACCGGTAAGAGCGCGACGACGGCGTGGCTGATCGAGCAGGTCCAGCGGCCCACCCTGGTGATGGTGCAGAACAAGACCCTCGCCGCGCAGCTGGCCAACGAATTCCGCGAGCTGATGCCCAACAACGCCGTGGAATACTTCGTCTCCTACTACGACTACTACCAGCCCGAAGCCTACGTGGCGCAGACGGACACCTTCATCGAAAAGGACTCGTCCGTCAATGAGGAAGTGGAACGGCTCCGGCACTCCGCCACCAACGCGCTGCTGACCCGCCGCGACGTGATTGTGGTGGCCACGGTCTCCTGCATCTACGGCCTCGGCACCCCGGAAGAATACATCGCCGGCATGGTGACACTCCGCAAGGGCGCCGAAATGAACCGCGACGACCTGCTCCGGAAATTCGTCTCCATGCAGTACGCCCGCAACGACATGGACTTCCACCGCGGCACGTTCCGCGTCCGCGGCGACACCGTGGAAATCATTCCGATGTATGAAGAGCTTGCGATCCGGATCGAGTTCTTCGGGGACGAGATCGAGAATATCCACACCCTTCACCCGCTGACCGGCGAAGTCCTCCGTGACGAGGACGAGATGTACGTCTTCCCCGCCTCGCACTACGTGGCCGGTCCGGAACGCATGGGCCGGGCGATCAAGAGAATCGAAGACGAACTGGCCGAGCGTCTCGCGGTGCTGGAGAGCCAGAACAAGCTGGTCGAGGCCCAGCGGCTCCGGATGCGCACCACCTACGACCTGGAAATGATGCAGCAGATGGGGTTCTGCAACGGCATCGAGAACTACTCCTCGCACATCGACGGCCGTGCCCGCGGGACCGCGCCGCACTGCCTCATCGACTACTTCCCGGACGACTTCCTCCTGGTGATTGATGAATCCCACGTCACCGTGCCGCAGATCGGCGCGATGTACGAGGGCGACATGTCCCGCAAGCGGAACCTGGTGGACCACGGCTTCAGGCTCCCCTCGGCGATGGACAACCGCCCGCTCAAGTGGGACGAGTTCCAGGACCGTGTGGGCCAGACGGTCTACCTGTCCGCCACCCCCGGCAAGTATGAACTCGCCAAATCCGACGGCTTCGTCCAGCAGATCATCCGGCCTACCGGCCTGATCGATCCCGAAGTCATCGTCAAGCCCACCAAGGGCCAGATCGATGACCTGCTGGATGAGATCCGGACCCGCACCGAAAAGAACGAACGCGTCCTGGTCACCACCTTGACCAAGCGCATGGCCGAAGACCTCACCGACTACCTGCTGGGGCACGGCGTCAAAGTGGAGTACCTGCACTCGGACGTGGACACCCTGCGCCGCGTTGAGTTGCTCCGCGAACTGCGGATGGGAACGTTCGACGTCCTGGTTGGCATCAACCTGCTCCGGGAAGGCCTGGACCTGCCTGAGGTGTCGCTGGTGAGCATCCTGGACGCGGACAAGGAAGGCTTCCTGCGCTCGGCGACCTCGCTGATCCAGACCATCGGCCGCGCCGCCCGAAACGTTTCCGGCGAGGTCCACATGTACGCGGACCGCATTACCGACTCGATGGCCAAGGCCATCGATGAGACCAACCGGCGCCGCGAAATCCAGGTCGCATACAACACGGAACGCGGCATCGACCCGCAGCCGCTGCGGAAAAAAATCGCGGACATCACCGATCAGCTGGCGAAGGAGGACGCGGACACGCGCGAGCTCCTTGCCTCCGCCGGGAAGTCCAGGGGGAAGGGCAAGGGCGCCTCCAAGGTCAGGGCGGACGGGATTGCCGCCGCGCCGGCCGAGGATCTTGTCGGGCTGATCGAACAGCTGACGGAGCAGATGCACACCGCGGCCGGCGAGCTGCAGTTCGAGCTCGCCGCCCGGCTCCGCGACGAGGTGGGGGATCTCAAGAAGGAACTGCGCCAAATGCAGGCCGCCGGGCACGCCTAGGGTGCAGTGGTCGGACGTAGGGGAGTATCCCAAGCGCTACGATCGTCAACGCGCATGGCACAGATGCCCTGCCGGGCGTAGCGGGCAGCCAAGCAGGCCCAGGAGGTCGCGGCAGTCGGAGGGACTTACTCCGGTGGGCTGTACCCTGCGAAAGGCGCGTCCGTGCCCACACTTCCCCTTTGGTTCGAGATCGGCTCTTTTGTCGTCCTCGGCATCATCCTGGCCATCGACCTGTTGCTGGTCCTCAAACGCCCGCACAAGCCCTCCATGCGGGAGGCCGGGCTGTGGGTTTCCTTCTACGTGGCCCTGGCCCTGGTCTTCGCCGGCGCGATGTTCGCCTTCGCCGGCCCCGAATACGGCGGGCAGTTCCTCGCCGGCTGGGTGACGGAATACAGCCTCAGCATCGACAACCTGTTCGTCTTCATCATCATGGCCCGCTTCTCGGTACCGCGTAAGTACCAGCGGGAAGTGCTCCTGGTAGGCATCATCATCGCGCTCATCCTCCGCGGCATCTTCATCCTGCTCGGCGCCATGGTCATCGAACAGTTCAGCTGGGTCTTTTACATCTTCGGCGCCTTCCTGCTGCGGACGGCCTGGAAGCAGTCCCAGGACAACGGCGAGGACGAGGAAGACAAGGAAAACCCGCTCATCGCCCGGATCCGCAAGGTCATCCCGATGTCGGCAACGTTCGACGGCGGCAAGCTGCGCACCGTGGTGGACGGCAAGAAGGTCTTCACCCCCATGCTGGTCGTCTTCGTGACCATCGGCATGACGGACCTGCTGTTCGCGGTGGACTCCATTCCCGCCATCTTCGGCCTGACCCAGAGCGCCTTCATCGTCTTCACCGCCAACATCTTCGCCCTGATGGGGCTGCGCCAGCTGTACTTCCTGCTCGGCGGCCTGATGAACCGCCTGATCTACCTGAAGCACGCCTTGTCGGTCATCCTGGCGTTTATCGGCATCAAGCTGGTCCTGCACGCCATGCACGTCAATGAGCTGCCGTTCATCAATGGTGGCCAGCACATCGAGTGGGCGCCGGAGATCCCGACCTACCTCTCCCTGGTGGTGATCATCGGCACCATCATCGTGGCCGTCATCGCCAGCCTGGTCAGCTCAAAGGCGGCGCAGACCAAGATCGTCGCCCGGCTCGAAGAAGACGCCCGCAAGAGCAAGAGCCTGAGCGACGTCAGCTAGCCCTGCCAGTCCCTGCCGAGCGCGTCATCCCCAGCAGCCGCGCGAAGATTCCCTCGCCGTCGTCCGCGATGCCGTCATGGTGGAAGTCCCCGGACTCCCAGACCTGCAGGCCGCGGACGGCGGCGGCGGTTTCGAGAGAGAGTTCGCGGTCGACATAGATGTCCCCGCTGTAGACGGCGGCGGCCACGGGTACGGAATTTCGGGCCAGCCGTTCGGGCTCGTACAGCGGCTTCCAGTCGCGTTTCTCGGCCAGCAGCTGGGCCACATTCCGGAGCGGCCGGAGCGCTGCGTCCTGCTCGAAGTACCAGGGGTAGACCATTTCCCCGGTCAGCAGCGGCTCGGTGGCGTCGGGGCGGAACTCCGGGAAGTCCCGGAGGACCCGCCAGGCCGCCCATTCCGTGGCCTCGCCCTGGCCGTAAATGGACTCATGCAGAAGGGCATACAGGGGGTTGGCGGACCGGGACACGAGTGCCCGGACCTGTTCCAGGAAGGCATCCGAGAGGCGGTCGCCGTCGGGCGTGCTGACGAAGGCGTCCTCCAGCAGGTGGTGCAGGGCATCGACCCGGGTGTTGCCGCCGAGGAACGACCCCACCATCTGGAACCGTTCGACGGTGAGCCGGCCGCCGTCGGGCAGGAGCTCCTCCGTGTCGCGCAGATGCCGGGCGATCCGGCTGACCATGGCGCGGTCTTCGGGATACCAGCCGAAATACTCGGCGTTGCGGGCGGCCACGCGCTCGAACGTGGCCCGGTATACCCGGTCCGCCGGTCCCGTCAGCGGCGGAAGTCCGCCGGTGACCAGCACCTCGCGGAGCCCCTCGGGCGCGAAGGAAAGGTAACTGAGCGCGCAGAAGCCCCCGTAGCTCTGGCCGTAGACCGCCCAGGGGCCCGATCCGAGGGCCCCTCTGATCGCTTCGGCGTCGGCGACGATCGAGTCAGCCCGGAAATGCGCAAGGTATTCGGCCTGGGCGGCGTCGTTCCCGTGCAGCGGCAGGGTGTTGCGGTCGAGGGCCGATGAGAGGCCAGTTCCCCGCTGATCGAGCATGAGGATCCGGAAGTCCCTGGCGGCTGCCTTGGTCCAGCCGCCGAGCGACGCGAGCCTGGGGCCCCGTCCGCCGGGGCCGCCCTGGAGGTACAGCAGCCAGGGGAGCTGGGCGGCTTCCTCTTCGCTGTGGTCGGTGGAGACATACTCGCGGGCAAACACCGTGACCGTCCCGGCGCCGTTACCGAAGTGGTCCAGGGGCAGCTCGAAATAGTGCTCGGCGGTGCGCATGCCGCGGTATTCGTGCCTTGCCTTGATGATGTGGGGAACCGTCGGAACGGCCCGTTCACGGGGCGCCAGGGTCTCGACGGCGAGTTCCGGCATCGACAGGTCAGCCACGGGCCTGCGCCGCGCGGGAACTTCCGAAGGCTTCCAGCGCCTCGCCCGTGAGCCGGAAGGTGGACCATTCCTGCATCGGGGCCGCGCCCAGCTTCTTGTAGAAGTTAATGGAGGGCTCGTTCCAGTCCAGCACGCTCCACTCGACGCGCGCATAGCCGCGCTCGAGGGCGGTCGCGGCCAGGTGCTGCAGGAGGGCCTTGCCGTGCCCTTCGCCGCGGCACTCGGGCGTCACGTACAGGTCCTCCAGATAGATGCCATGGACGCCTTCCCACGTGGAGTAGTTCAGGAACCACAGCGCAAAGCCCTGGACCGCGCCCGCCTCGTTCTCGGCCATCGTCGCGAAAACCCGGGGATGCTCGCCGAACAGCACCTCGGTGAGCATCTCCGGGGTGTTCCGGACAGCGTCGGGTTCCTTCTCGTAGGCGGCCAGGTCATGGATCATCTGCAGGATTGCGGGGACATCGTTCGCCGTCGCGGGCCGGATTACACTCATCGTCCGAGTTTACCCGGGGACACTGGCTCCCGAGCGGCAGGCGCCGCTCCGGTAACTACAGCCGGTTGACGTCAGTGACGCGGACCACGGCGGTGCCGGTTTCATCCGAGGCCTCGAGGTCCACCTCCGCCGAGATGCCCCAATCGTGGTTTCCGGCGGGATCATCGAAGATCTGCCGGACCTTCCACACGCCTGGCTCCTCGGTAATGATCAGCAGTCCTGGTCCGCGCGCATCGGGTCCGGTGCCAATGTCGTCGTGCTCGTCGAAGTAGTCATCCAGCACGTCTTCCCAGCGCTCGGCGTCCCAGCCGGCACCGCCGTCGAGCTCGCCGAGGGCAGAGGCCGCCTCGTCGGCAAACAGCTCCACGCGGCGGAACATCTCGTTCCGCACCATGACCCGGAAAGCCCGGACGTTGGATGTCAGCGACGGCGGCGGGGGCGGCGGGGCGTCGTGTCGCGTCGGGGCGGCACCGGAGGTGAGCTCCTCCCACTCGTCGAGCAGGCTGGAGTCCACCTGGCGTACCAGCTCACCCAGCCAGGCGGTGAGGTCTTCCAAGTCCTCGCGGAGGGCGTCCTGGGGCACGGTCTGGCGCAGCGCCTTGAAACCGTCCGCGAGGTAGCGCAGCACGATGCCTTCGGACCGGGCCAGGCCATAGAACTGTACGAATTCGCCGAAGTTCATGGCGCGTTCGTACATGTCACGGACCACGGACTTGGGCGCAAGCTCAAAGTCACCGACCCACGGGGCGGCCTTCCGGTAGACGTCGAACGCCTCACCGAGGATCTCCGCGAGCGGCTGCGGATAGCTGACTTCCTCAAGCATGGCCATGCGCTGGTCATATTCGATGCCGTCCGCCTTCATCGCGGCGATGGCCTCGCCGCGGGCCTTCTTCTGCTGGGCGGAAAGGATCTGTCGCGGCTTCTCAAGCGTCGACTCGATCACGGACACGACGTCCAGGGCATACGACGGCGACTCCGGGTCCAGGAGTTCCAGCGCCGCGAGAGCGAACGGGGACAGCGGCTGGTTCAGCGCGAAGTTGGGCTGCAGATGGACCGTGAGCCGGACGGTGCGTCCGTCCGGACCCTGCTCTTCGGTCGGAATCCGCTCCACCACGCCGGCGGCCAGGAGCTCACGGTAGATGCCAAGGGCCTTCTTCATGAGCTGCAGCTGCGAGGACCGTGGTTCATGGTTCTCCGTGAGCAGGCGGCGGGCGGCCGTGAACGGGTCACCCGGCCGTTCCATCAGGTTCATCAGCATCGCGTGGGTCACGGCAAAACTGGATGTCAGCGGGGCCGGGGAGGATTCCACCAGACGCTTGTAGGTTGGCTCGCCCCAGGACACGAAGCCCTCGGGCGGTTTCTTCTTGACCACCTGGCGCAGTTTCTTCTGGTCGTCGCCGAACTTCGCCGTGGCCTTGGCCATCGCCTTGACGTTCTCGGTGACGTGCTCCGGCGCCTGCACCACCACGGTTCCGGCCGTGTCATAGCCGGCGCGCCCCGCGCGGCCCGCGATCTGGTGGAACTCCCGTGAGTTCAGCAGCCGGGTCCGGACGCCGTCGTACTTGCTGAGGGCCGTGAGCAGCACCGTGCGGATGGGGACGTTGATGCCGACCCCGAGGGTGTCTGTGCCGCAAATGACCTTGAGCAGGCCTGCCTGGGCCAGCTGCTCCACGAGCCGGCGGTACTTGGGGAGCATGCCGGCGTGGTGGACGCCGATGCCGTGCCGGACCAGCCGGTTGAGGGTCTTGCCGAAGCCGGCGGCGAAGCGGAAGCCGGCGATAAGCTCGGCGATCTTGTCCTTCTCTTCACGCGTGCAGACGTTGACGCTCATCAGGTTCTGCGCCCGGTCAATGGCTTCGACCTGGCTGAAGTGGACCACGTAGACCGGCACCTGCTTGGTGGCGAGCAGTTCCTCGAGGGTCTCGTGGACGGGAGTCTGCTCGTAGTAGTAGTGCAGCGGAATGGGACGCTCAGCGGAACTGACGGTCGTCGTCGGGTGCCCGGTCAGCTCGGTGATGCCCGCCTCGAAGCGGCTGACGTCGCCGAGGGTGGCGGACATCAGCAGGAACCGGGCCTGGGGGAGTTCCAGCAGCGGAACCTGCCACGCCCAGCCGCGCTGCGGGTCGGAGTAGAAGTGGAACTCGTCCATGATGACCGCTCCGAGCTCGGCGGCCGAACCCTCGCGAAGGGCGATGTTGGCCAGGATCTCGGCTGTGCAGCAAATGATCGGGGCGTCCTGGTTGACGCCTGAATCGCCCGTGATCATGCCGACGTTCTCGGCTCCGAAGATGTCGCAGAGGGCGAAAAACTTTTCCGAAACCAAAGCCTTGATGGGAGCGGTGTAGTAGCTGCGCTGCCCCCGCGCCATGGACTGGAAGTGCGCGGCGACCGCGACCAGCGACTTTCCGGACCCGGTGGGCGTGGCAAGGATGACGTTGGCGCCGGAGGCCAACTCCATGATGGCTTCATCCTGGGCGGCGTACAGGGCAAGGCCGCGGCTCTCCGTCCACTCGACAAACCGGGTGTAGAGCTCGTCCGGATCAAGGCCGGTCCTGCCGGGAACTCGGGCGGCCGGGGCGGGGAGCTGATCAACGAGTTTCATTGCCTTCCAGCTTAGTGCCCGCGGGCCCGGGCAGGGGCCCGCCGGCGCTGCCTCCGCTGCCGGCCGCTTTGGCTCCCGCTGCGGCCCGGGTTACGCTTCGGGCAGCGCATCTTTGCCGGTGACTGGAGGAATTATGGAATGGGATCCCGCAAAATACGTGCAGTTCGGGGATTACCGGGACAGGCCCTACTTTGACCTGACGGCCCGAGTGCATGCGCACGCGCCGCGGCAAGTAGTTGACCTGGGCTGCGGGCCCGGGAACCTGACGGCGACTCTCGCCGAACGCTGGCCCGAGGCTGAAGTGCTTGGCGTGGACTCATCCGGGGAGATGCTGGCCAAGGCCGGGGACCACGCGTCCCGGTCCGCCAATTTGTCCTTCCGCCTGGCCGACATCGCCGAATGGATGCCGTCAGACCAGACGGACGTGGTGGTCACCAACGCCGCCCTGCAGTGGGTGCCCGGCCACCGCGAGCTGCTGCCGCGCTGGCTCGACGCCCTCAAGCCCGGAGCCTGGTTCGCGCTGCAAGTGCCCGGCAACTTCAATGCCCCCTCGCATAGCCTGATGCGCGGCCTGGCCGAGTCCGAGACCTGGGCGGGCCGGCTCGCCGGGGTCCTGCGCCACGACGACGTGGGGGCGGCCGACAAATATCTCGACATTATGCTCGACGCCGGTTGCGACGCCGACGCCTGGGAGACCACGTACCTCCAGCTCCTTCCGGGCGCCCGTCCGGTGCTGGAGTGGGTCAGGGGCACGGCGCTCCGGCCCGTCCTCGCCGTCCTTACGGCCGGGGAAGCCCGCGAGTTCGAGGCCGCTTATGCGGCGCGCCTCGATGAGGCCTACCCCGAGGGCGCGCACGGAACGGTTTTCCCGTTCCGGAGAATCTTTGCCGTGGCCTGCAAGCGGGCCTGAGCTGCCGGGACCGTCCATGGCGCCTCAGCACTCAAAGTTCCGGCGGTTCCGGAGGCCGTGGTGCGTACCGCCAGCGCTTGGCAAGCACCAGTGGGTGATGAGGCTTACAATGGCGGGGCGGCTTGGGGTGGCCGCCGCGTTAGTCCTGGATCCGAGCCCTGCGTAGGTGAGGGAGGTCCGGTGCTGATTGGCCTGATGCGGCGGCTACTGTCCGTCCACAAGGGGACCGTGCTGGCCATCGTCCTCCTGAAGCTCATGCAGACCACCGCGACCCTGCTGCTGCCCACCCTGAACGCCGCCATCATCGATAACGGAATCGTCCGCGGTGACACGGGGGAGATCCTGCGCCTCGGCGCCTGGATGGCCGCGATCGCGGCCGTCCAGGTCGTGGCTGCCATCGCCGCCGGTTACCTTGGCGCCGTCGTGGCCATGGAACTGGGCCGGCAACTGCGCGAGGAACTGTTCGCCAGGGTTCAGGCACTGTCCTCCCAGGAGGTCGGCGCCTTCGGCGCGTCCAGCCTCGTCACCCGGGCCACCAACGACGTCGCCCAGATCCAGAACCTGGTGGTGCTGGTGTTCACGATGCTCGTCGCGGCCCCCGCCATCTTCCTCGGCGGCATCGTTTTGGCCGTTCAGCAGGACATCGTACTGTCCGGCATCGTGGTCGGGGTGGTTCCTCTGCTCGGCGGCATCATGTACGCGATCGTGCGGCGGCTGGTCCCCCTCTACCGGGAGGGGCAGGGACTCATCGACCAGATCAGCCGGGTGCTGCGCGAGCAGATCATCGGCGCCAATGTCATCCGCAGCTTCGTCCGGCAAGAGCACGAAATCCGCCGCTTCGACGGGGCCAACAAGGACCTCACCCGAAACAACCAGCGCTCCGCCTTGCTCGTCGCCGGGATGCTGCCGATGATCATGGTCGTGGTCAATCTGTCCTCGGTCGCCGTGGTGTGGTTCGGAGGGCACCGGATCCAGTCCGGCCAGATGCGACTGGGCGCCCTCACGGCGTTCATCGCCTACATCCTGCAGATCCTGATTGCCATCATGATGGCCATGTACGTTTTCAGCACGGCACCCCGCGCGGCTGCCTGTGCGGAACGGATCCAGGCGGTGCTCGACACCCAGCCGGCGATTGCGGACCCGCCCAGGGCCGCAGGCGCCCCCGGGACAGCAACGACCCACGCCGCCGACGCTGCCGACGGCGGTACTTTCTCCGCAGACGGCCCTGCCGCCCCAGGGCTGAGCGTGGAGTTCCGCGGCGTGGCCTTCGCCTATCCGGGCGCCGAAGCGCCCGTGCTCGAGGGCGTCACTTTCACGGCGGCCCCCGGGACCACGACGGCGATCATCGGGGCCACCGGCAGCGGCAAGACGACCCTACTGAACCTGCTGCCGCGTTTCCTTGATACCACCGCCGGAGAAATCAGCATCGGCGGCCGCCCGGTGCGCGCTTTGCCGCTGGCTTTCCTCCGCAGCCTCATCGCCCTCGTTCCGCAGCAGTCCTACCTGTTCTCCGGGACCGTCGCGGAGAACCTGCGGATGGGCGCCCCCGCAGCTACGGAGGAGGAACTGTGGCAGGTGCTGCGGACGGCCCAGGCCGAGGATTTTGTCCGCGGACTGCCTCGCGGGCTCAGCTCGCCGGTGAGCCAGGGCGGCACCAATTTCTCCGGCGGCGAGCGGCAGCGGCTGTGCATCGCCCGCGCCCTGCTCCGGGCCGCCCCCGTCTACCTGTTTGACGACAGTTTCTCGGCGCTGGACTACGGGACGGACGCCAGGCTGCGCCAAGCCATGGAGCCGTTGCTGCGCTCGGCCACCGTGCTGATCGTGGCCGAGCGGGTGGCCACCATCGTGGACGCCGGCCTGATCCTCGTGCTGGAAGACGGCCGGCTCATCGGGCAGGGCACGCATAAGGAACTGATGGCGTCCTCGCCCAGCTACCAGGAGATCGCAGCGTCCCAGCTGCTGCTGGAGGAGACGAAGTGACCCGGAAGCCGGCCCCCGATGCCGTGGCAGGCCCGGCCGGTGCCCGGGAAGGCGGCCGGGCCCGGTGGCGGGTGGCGGTCCGGCTGCTGGGACTCCTGCGGACCTCGGCGTGGCGGATGGCCGGCGTTCTCGCGGCCACCTGCGCTTTCGTTGCCCTCAACGTGGCGGCACCCAAGCTGCTGGGTGACGCCACCGACGTCGTGGTGGCCGGGTACTTTGGAGGTTTTTTCAACGAGCAGAAACTGGCGGCACTGCTGCTGGCGGTGTCAGCCATGTACCTGGGAGCCTCGGTCTTCAGCTGGATCCATGGTGCCCTGACAGCCAGGGCCGTGCAGCGCCTCAGCTACGGGCTGCGCGCCTCCGTCGAGGAAAAACTCCATGTGCTGCCGTCGCACCACTTCGATGAACAACACCGCGGCGAGGTGCTCAGCCGGGCCACCAATGACGTCGACAATATCTCGCAGGCCCTCAACCAACTGCTCAACCAGCTGATTTTGTCCGTCCTGATGCTCCTCGGGGCGCTTGCCATGATGCTGTGGCTCTCGCCGCTCCTGGCGTTGATCGCCCTGGTGTCCGTGCCTGTCTCCACCGTGATTACCGTGCTCATGGCACGGAAATCGCAGGGCCACTTCACGGGTCAGTGGAGCAGCACCGGAGAGCTGCAGTCCCAGCTGGAAGAATCCTTTACCGGGCACGAAGTGATCAAGGCGTTCGGCCGGCAGGATGCGTCGGCGGCCCGCTTCAGGGACATCAACGACAAGCTCTCCCGGTCCAGCACCCGCGCCCAGTATGTATCCGGCATGGTGCAGCCGCTCATGCTCTTCGTTTCCAACCTCAACTACATCGCGGTCGCCGTGGTGGGGGCGCTCCAGGTCACGGCGGGCGCCATGACCATCGGCGGGATCCAGGCGTTCATCCAGTTCAGCCGGCTGTTCAGCCAGCCAATGGGCCAGATCGGCGGCATGCTGACGCTCATGCAGTCCTGCCTGGCCTCGGCCGAGCGGGTCTTTTCCCTTCTGGATGCGCCCGAGATTCCGCCGGAGAGCCAGTCCGGAAAGACGGAGGAGACTGCTGCGCCAGCAGATGCGGCGACGGCCCGGGGAATGGAGGGGCGCGTCGCCTTCGAGCACGTCACTTTCGGCTACAGCCCCGGTTCCCCTGCAGTCGAGGACCTCTCCTTCGCCGTCGAGCCGGGGCAGATGGTGGCCATTGTGGGCCACACCGGCGCGGGCAAGACCACCGTCGTGAATCTTCTGATGCGGTTCTATGAACTCGATTCCGGACGGATCACCGTCGACGGTGCGGACATCGCACAGATGCCGCGCGACCAGCTGCGGTCCGGCTTCGGCACCGTGCTGCAGGACGCCTGGCTGTTCACCGGCAGCATCCGGGAAAACATCGAGTACGGAAGGCCCGGCGCCACGGACGCTGACATCCATGCCGCGGCCCGGGCCAGCCACGTGGACCACTTCGTTCGGGCACTGCCTGCTGGCTACGCCACGATGCTCGGCAACGACGGTGACTCCCTCAGCCGGGGACAGCGCCAACTTATCTCGATCGCCCGCGCACAACTGGCGGGGCGAAGCGTGCTGGTGCTGGACGAGGCGACGAGTTCGGTGGACAGCCGTACCGAGGTGCAGATCCGCCGGGCGATGAGGCGGCTCCGGCAGGGACGCACAAGCTTCGTCATCGCCCACCGCTTGTCCACGGTCAAGGACGCTGATCTAATTCTCGTCATGGACCACGGACGGATCGTTGCACACGGGACCCATCGGCAACTGATGGCCAGGGGCGGGCTCTACACCGAATTGTACGAGGCTCAGTTCGCCGGCCGCGAACAGCTGCAGGGCGTCCGGGAGCCGGAGCAGTGAACGCCCCCGACCATTCAGCAGCGCGTTTTCCTGGGGCCTGGAAGCCCAATCCGGCCAGCGCCGTGCCGCTGTTCGAACAGCTCCGGCTCAACATCATCGAACGCGCCGACAACGGCACGCTGGCACCGGGCACCAAGCTGCCCGCAGTCCGCAGCCTGGCGAGCGAACTGGGCGTGGCACCGCACACGGTGGCGCGCGCCTACAAGGAACTCGAGGCCGCGGGCGTCGTGGTGACCCGGGGCCGGAACGGGACTGTCGTGTGCGCCCGGGATGAGGCGTGGAGTTCGTTGTCCGCCGCCGCGGCCGAGTTCGCCGCCGCGGCCAAGGCCCGGGGTGCGAGCTTCGCCGAGGCCGTGCAACTGCTCGCCGCCGCTTATGACCGCCACTAGCACATTCCTCCGCTGCAGGCGGCACGGACACCGCAGAGAGACCGCACGGAAATAGTTGTTCGAAGAAGTTTTCGATTAGCATTGGTTCCGTGCCTAAAGCCGTAGCAGAAGATCCAGCCGTCGAACTCCAGTCCGCCGTCGTACCGTTGAATCCCACGAATCCGGGACCGGACCAGTCCCGCCCCGATCTCTCGCGCCTCATCGTCAAGGGCGCGCGCGAGCACAACCTGCGCAACGTCGATCTGGACCTGCCCCGTGACGCGATGATCGTCTTCACCGGGCTCTCCGGGTCCGGAAAGTCCTCTTTGGCCTTTGACACGATCTTCGCCGAGGGCCAGCGCCGCTACGTGGAGTCGCTGTCTGCCTATGCCCGGCAGTTTCTGGGGCAGGTGGACAAGCCCGACGTCGACTTCATCGAGGGCCTCTCGCCCGCGGTGTCCATCGACCAGAAGTCCACCAGCAAGAACCCCCGCTCCACAGTGGGCACCATCACCGAGATTTACGACTACATGCGCCTGCTGTGGGCCCGTGTCGGCCGCCCGTACTGCCCCACCTGCGGGGAGCTCGTGGCGAAGCAGACCCCGCAGCAGATCGTGGACCAGCTGCTGGAACTGCCGGAGGGTACCCGTTTCCAGGTGCTGGCTCCCGTGGTCCGCGGCCGCAAGGGGGAATTCGTTGACCTGTTCAAGGAACTGACGGCCAAGGGCTACTCGCGGGCGCGGGTGGACGGTGAACTGGTCCAGCTCAGTGATCCGCCCAAGCTTGGCAAGCAGTTCAAGCACACCATCGAAGTGGTGGTGGACCGCCTGGTGGTCAAGGAAGGCATCATCCAGCGCCTCACCGACTCGGTGGAAACCGCGCTGGGACTGGCCGAAGGCCGTGTGCTGGCCGAATTCGTCGACCTGGAGGCGGACGACCCGGAGCGGATCCGGGCGTTCTCCGAACACCTTGCCTGCCCCAATGAGCACCCCCTCGCCATCGACGAGATCGAGCCCCGGTCCTTCTCCTTCAACAACCCCTTCGGCGCCTGTTCCGCGTGCAGCGGCATCGGCACCAAGCTCGAGGTCGATGAGGAACTGCTGATCCCGAACCCGGAGCTGTCCCTCGGCGAAGGGGCGATCGCGCCCTGGTCCCTGGGGACCGCGACCACGGAGTACTGGAACCGGCTGCTGGCGGGCCTCGCCCAGGAGCTTGGCTTCTCCATGAAGACGCCCTGGGAGAAGCTTCCCGCCGAGGCCCGGCAGACCGTCCTGCACGGCAAGGACCACAAGGTCGTGGTGCAGTACCGCAACCGGTTTGGCCGGGAGCGCAAGTACAGCACCGGCTTCGAGGGGGTCGTCCAGTACGTCCACCGCAAGCACCTTGAGACGGACTCTGACTCGGCCCGGGACCGCTATGAAGAGTACATGCGGCAGATCCCCTGCCCCGCCTGCAACGGTGCGCGGCTGAACGCGGCATCGCTCTCCGTACTGATCAACGGCAAGTCGATTGCCGAGGTCGCCGCCCTGCCGATGCGCGAATGCGCCCATTTCCTGAACACCCTCGTCCTCACCGGCCGTGAGGCGCAGATCGCCCACCAGGTCCTGAAGGAAATCCAGGCCCGGCTGACGTTCCTCCTCGACGTCGGTCTCGAGTACCTGAACCTGGAGCGTCCCTCCGGAACCCTGTCCGGCGGCGAAGCCCAGCGCATCCGGCTGGCCACGCAGATCGGCTCGGGGCTGGTCGGCGTGCTCTACGTCCTCGACGAGCCGTCCATCGGCCTGCACCAGCGGGACAACCGCCGGCTGATCGAAACCCTCACCAAGCTGCGCGACCTCGGCAACACCCTGATCGTGGTGGAGCATGACGAGGACACCATCCAGGAGGCGGACTGGGTGGTGGACATCGGGCCGGGTGCCGGCGAGCACGGCGGCAAGGTGGTCCACTCCGGTTCCTACCAGGACCTGCTCGAGAACACCGAATCCCTGACCGGTGACTACCTCTCCGGCCGCAAGAAGATCGGAATTCCGGAAAAGCGGCGCAAGTATGACAAGAAGCGTGAGCTGAAGGTTGTCGGCGCCAAGGAAAACAACCTCCTCAACGTGGATGCCACCTTCCCGCTGGGCCTCTTCACCGCAGTGACCGGCGTCAGCGGCTCCGGCAAGTCCACTCTGGTCAACGAGATCCTCTACAAGGTGCTGGCCAACAAGCTCAACGGTGCCAAGCAGGTGGCCGGCCG
>JAODMS010000195.1 GCA_025464925.1 Arthrobacter sp. | reverse complement strand
GCCTGATCGGCGAGGCCCACATCCTTCCAGCGGACAACGCCGTTTACGGATACGGGCTGCTTTACCATCTGTATCGCCTTGCTCCCTCGTACGTCGAGTCCGCCGGTCAAGGCGGACAACTGATGCTTTCATCCTAGGCGCCTCCCTTCTCTGGAGGCGACACAATGTAACAACTAACCGGCTTCAACTTTTGTTCCCGACAACGTTACGCCCGGTAACCTTCGGAAGCTAGGACTTCGAGCAAGCGCTCCAGGGCAGCGGCGCAGGCCTGGCTCCGGATTTCGGCCCTGCTGCCCTCGAAGGTGTACGCATACGACGTCGAGCGCCCCGCCGTGGCCACGCCGATGAAGACCGTTCCGACGGCCGAGCCGTCGTGCGGCTCGGGGCCCGCAACCCCGGTAGTGGACACCGCGACGTCAGCGCGGCACAGCCTGCGGGCGCCGTCAGCCATGGCGGCGGCGACCTGGCCGTCTACGGAGCCGACGGCTTCGAGGAGTTCGCGGGGAACGCCGAGCACCTCGGCCTTGACCGAGTTGTGGTAGGAAACGACGCCGCCTTGGAGCATGCCGGACGCGCCGGGCGTGTCGGCCAGCAGGGCCGCCACCATGCCGGCGGTGAGGGACTCCGCAGTAGCGACGGTCAGCCCGCGGTCAAGAGCACCGGCCACGGCCTGCTCGGCAATGCGATGGAGATTCGTCATCGCTTGCCCTCCTGAACCTGCTGTTTCCTGGCGCGGATGCCGCTGGCCCTCAGTTTCATGGCCTCAACGACGTATTCGGCGCCGGTCCAAAGGGTGATGCCCAGGGCAACCATCATGACGCCGAAGGCCACGACGCCGAGCCACGGCGCGAGGGAGGCCAAGGGGATGACGTACAGGAAGATCGCCGCGGTCTGCACGACGGTCTTGAGCTTGCCGCCCCGCGAGGCCGGGATCACGCCGTAGCGGATGACAAAGAAACGCAGGGCCGTAATTCCCCACTCCCGCAACAGGATCAGGATGGTGACCCACCAGGGGAGTTCCTGGAGCAGGGAGAGCATGACCAGGGCGGAGCCGATCAGGAGCTTGTCCGCGATCGGATCCGCGATCTTGCCGAAATCGGTGACGAGGCCACGGCTGCGGGCGATGTCGCCGTCGAGCTTGTCCGTGTAGATCGCTGCCGCGAAAATCGCGGCCGCGACCCAGCGCCAGACGCCGTTCTGGCTCGTCAGTCCGGGTGCGTCGGCCAGGAGGCACCAGACGAAGAAGGGCACCAGCGCAATCCGGAGCATCGTCAGGACGTTCGGCAGGTTCCAGATCCGCGAGGCGGACCCGGCGCTGTTGGCTTCGGCGCTAGGCACCCTCCTAGGCTACCGTCCGGTGAGCGACCAGGCGTACTCGGATCCATCTCCGTCATCGGCGGAGCCGCCGTCGGCACCGTCGTAGTACTCGGTTGTCTGACTGCGTTTGTCCAGATCCGCGGCGACGAGGTCCTCCGCGTAGCCGCCCTGGGCGATGTTCGCGTTGGCATTGTCGCTGAGCGCAGCCGTCTGGGAATCGGCGACGACGGGCGCCTCCAGGCCCTTCATGGCGGCGAGGACGGCGGCAAGGTCGTCCGGCTTGACCAGGACGTCGCGCGCCTTGGAACCCTCGGACGGTCCCACCACGCCCCTGGACTCGAGCAGGTCCATGAGGCGGCCGGCCTTGGCGAAGCCGACGCGCAGCTTGCGCTGCAGCATCGAGGTGGAGCCGAACTGGGTGGTGACCACGAGCTCCGTGGCCTGCAGGAGGACTTCGAGGTCGTCCCCGATGTCGTCGTCGATCTGCTTTTTCGGCGCCTCGGTGGCGACGTCTTCGCGGTACACGGCCTTGAGCTGGCCCTTGACGTGTTCGACCACCTTGTGGATTTCGGACTCCGTGACCCAGGCGCCCTGGACGCGCATGGCCTTCGAGGCGCCCATCGGCAGGAAGAGCGCGTCGCCCTGGCCGATCAGCTTCTCGGCGCCCGGCTGGTCCAGGACGACGCGCGAGTCGGTGACCGAGGAGGTCGCGAACGCCATCCGCGACGGCACGTTGGCCTTGATCAAACCGGTGACGACGTCCACGGACGGCCGCTGGGTGGCAAGGACCAGGTGGATACCCGCGGCCCGGGCCAGCTGCGTGATCCGGACAATGGAATCCTCGACGTCGCGCGGGGCAACCATCATGAGGTCGGCGAGTTCGTCCACGATCACCAGCAGGTAAGGGTACGGCCGGATGACCCGCTTGGAATCGACCGGCGGCTGGACCTTGCCGGCCCGGACGGCCTTGTTGAAGTCGTCGATGTGTTTGAAGCCGTAGTTGGCCAGGTCGTCGTAGCGGGCGTCCATTTCCCGGACTACCCACTGCAGGGCCTCGGCGGCTTTCTTGGGGTTGGTGATGATGGGCGTAATGAGGTGCGGGACGCCTTCGTAGGCCGTGAGTTCCACCCGCTTGGGGTCCACCATGACCATGCGGACCTCGTCGGGGGTCGCGCGCATCAGGATGGAGGTGATCATCGAGTTCACGAATGACGACTTGCCGGCCCCGGTGG
Organism: Arthrobacter sp.; assembly: GCA_025464925.1. The sequence goes on along the minus strand of JAODMS010000195.1, from coordinate 4,674 downwards.
CGCCTGCCACCAGGAGGTGCGGCATCTTGGCCAGGTTCGCGACGACGTAGCCGCCCTCAACGTCCTTGCCGACGCCCATGACCATGGGGTGGTCCGTACGGCGGGCGTTCTGGCTCCGGAGCACATCGCCCAGCGACACCGTCTCCCGGTCCGTGTTGGGGATCTCGATACCGATCGCGGACTTGCCCGGGATGGGGCTCAGGATGCGCACATCCGAGCTGGCGACGGCGTAGGAGATGTTCTTGGACAGGGCCGTGACGCGTTCGACCTTGGTCCCCGGGGAAAGCTCGATCTCGTAGCGGGTCACGGTGGGGCCGCGGCTGAAGCCGGTGACCCGGGCGTCCACATTGAACTGGTCGAGGGTTTCGGTGAGCGAGGCGACAATCGCGTCGTTGGCCTCGGTGCGCTCCTTGGGGATGGAGCCCGGGGTCAGGACGTCCGATGCCGGCAGGGTGTACGTGACGTCGCCGGCCAGGGAGAGCTGTTCGGTACGCTGCGGTATCGGGGTGGGCAGCGGCGCCGGGGTGACGGGCCGCGAGGGGACCTGCGCCGCCGCCGCTATGGCCGGAGCGGACGGCGGCTTCAAGGAGCCCGCGGCCACCATGCCGGGGGTGACGAGCGGGATGGCCTCGGTGGCATTCTCCCCCGGGGATCCGGAAGCGCTCCCGGCGGCGGCACCGAGTCCCTGGGCCGCCTTGATTTTTTCGACGGCAATCTCGGCCTGGGTGCGCCGGCGGACGCCCGGCGCGACGGGCTTGGCCCCCTCGGCTGGAGCGGCGTCGTCGTCGATGACGGCGCGCTCGAAGGCTTCGTCACCGACATAGCCTTCCAGGCGGGCATCGGCGTCGGGGTCCTTGCCGAAAAGGCGCCTGCGCTTCTTCCGGGGCGCTGCGGGTGCATCGTTTTCGTACAGGTAGCTGCGGTCGTGGCGGTCGCCGCCGTGTTCCTGCAGGTCCATGCCCATGAGGTGCTCGTAGGCGTCCCGCAGGCGGCTGGGGATGGCTCCGAAGGGAGTCGCCGTGACGATCAGCAGGGAGGTGAAGGCGAGCAGGCTGTACACCACCACCGGGACGGCGGTGTGGATGGCCGCCAGCGGCGACGCGGCGAGGAAGCCGAGCATACCGCCCGCATGGCGGAGGCCGTCGAAGCCGTCGGCGACGGTCGGCTGCCCGCCGATGACGTGGGCCAAGCCGGAACAGGCAAACGTCAGGATAAGGAAGCCGATCCCGATCCGGTTGTTGCCGCGGCCGTCAACCGGCTGGCGGAACAGCCGGAAGGCGCAGATGAACAGCATGAGCGGCAACAGCAGCGACACCCAGCCGAACGTGCCGTTGACGATTCCGAAAACCAGGTCAGGAAACCAACCCCGGAACCCCCACCAGGCAAACGTCGCAACGAAAACGCCGAGGGCGAGATTGAACAGGGCTGCGCCGTCGCGGCGCTCCTCAAGGGCGAGGTCGCTGACATCATGGCCGATCCGGCGGATGCCGGCTCCGACGACGTGGGCCATGGCCAGCCAGGCACCGGCCACCACGCGCACCAGCCAGGGCTGCTGCGGCTCGACGGCGGCCAGTTTCCTGGTCCGCGTGGTCGCTGTGGCTCCCCCGGACCGGCTGGTTTTGGATGCAGCCGTGCCGGAGCCCCGGCCCGGAGAACTGCCTGATTTGCCGCTGGAGTTTCCTCTAGGCGCGGAAGAAGTACGTGTCGCCATACCCGCCACGGTACCGGACGCCGGTCCGCTATCCCCGGATTTCCGGGGCTCCGGTATTCATGTTGCGTCCGCCGGATAGCCGAGGCGACACGTCCTGCGGAACACCGGGCACGAAAAACGGCCTCGCCGCCCGCCGCAGCCGAAAGGGCTGCGGGCAGGCGGGCAAGGCCGTCTCCCTGCAGGACCTGTGCCCGGGATCCGTGCACAGGTCCAACATGGTTTTACTGCAATTTCTTACAATGCTGCGCGCTTAGGCCTCCAGGACCACCGGAATGATCATGGGCTTGCGGCGCAGCTTGCGGTTGACCCAGGTGCCGACCACACGGCGGACAACCTGCTGAAGCTGGTGCGAGGTGTGGTCCGTGCGGTTGAGCACGGCCTCCTCCAGCGCAGCATTGATTCTGGGGATGACTTCATCGAAGACGGAATCGTCTTCGGCCACGCCGCGGGCGTGGATTTCCGGTCCCGACACCACTTTGCCGGTGGTCCTGTTGATGACGGTGATGATGGAGATGAAGCCCTCATCGCCGAGGACCTGGCGGTCCTTCAGGTCGGCTTCCGTGATTTCGCCGACGCTTGACCCGTCGACGTACACGAACCCGACTTCAACCTGGCCCACGATGTCGGCCTGGTGGTCCCGGAGGTCGACGACCGAACCGTTGTCCGCCAGCAGGATGCTCTCCTCGGGAACGCCGGACTCCAAGGCGATCTTACCGTTGGCGATCAGGTGGCGGGTTTCACCGTGCACCGGCATCGCATTGAGCGGCTCGAGGATGTTGTAGCAGTACAGCAGCTCCCCGGCGGCGGCATGGCCGGAGACATGGACCTTGGCGTTGCCCTTGTGGATGACGTCCGCGCCAAGCTTGAGGAGGCCGTTGATGATGCGGAAGACGGCGTTCTCGTTACCCGGGATCAGGCTGGAGGCGAGAACGACGGTATCGCCTGCGCCCACGACCACGGGGTGGTCGCCGTTCGCCATGCGGGACAAGGCCGCCATCGGCTCGCCCTGGGAACCGGTGGACATCAAGACCACGCGGTTGTCCGGCAGGTTGCCGATGTTCTTGATGTCGACGAGGCTTCCCGGCGGCACCTCCAGGTAGCCGAGCTTCTCGGCGATGGCCATAGTGCGGACCATGGAGCGGCCGACGCAGGCAACCTTCCGGTTGTGGTTCGCGGCGGCGTCGAGGACCTGCTGGACGCGGTGCACGTGGGACGAGAACGAGGCCACGATGATGCGCTTGGACGCCTGCCCGAAGACCAGATCCAGGGTCGGCCCGATTTCCTTCTCGGCGGTGGTGAAGCCCGGAACATCGGCGTTGGTGGAATCGGACATGAACAGGTCCACGCCTTCTTCGCCCAGTTTGGCGAAGTGGCGGAGGTCGGTGATCCGGCCGTCCAGGGGCAACTGGTCCATCTTGAAGTCGCCGGTGTGCAGGACAGTGCCGCCGGCGGAGCGGATGAACACGGCCAGGGCATCGGGGATCGAGTGGTTGACGGCCACGAACTCGCATTCGAACGGGCCGAACTTCTCCACTTGCCCCTCGGTGACGGTGAGGGTGTGGGGCTTGATCCGGTGTTCCTGCAGCTTGGCCTCAATGAGGGCGAGCGTCAGCTGCGAACCGATCAGCGGGATGTCATTGCGGAGGCGCAGCAGGTAGGGAACGGCGCCGATGTGGTCCTCGTGACCGTGGGTCAGGACGACGGCCACGATGTCCTGGAGCCGGTTCTCGATATAGGAGAAATCGGGCAGGATCAGGTCAACACCGGGCTGGGTCTCCTCCGGGAAGAGGACGCCGCAGTCGACGATGAGCAGCTTGCCATCGACTTCGAAGACCGTCATGTTGCGGCCTATCTCCCCAATGCCGCCAAGCGGCACAATCCGCAGGGTACCCGCGGTGAGTTTGGGCGGTGTAACAAGGCCGGGAAGGGCGGTTTGGGTCATAGTTCACTACTTTCCAGGGAGAAACCGGACGGGTCTTTGCCGATCAGGAAAAGACCAGTCCTGCTTCCGCCAAATCGTCGCGGATGATTTCGATCTCGGCCTTGTCCGGCTCCACGAGGGGCAAACGGACAACCGAGTTGGGCAGGACTCCCTGCCACTTAAGAACTTGCTTGGCTGCTACAGCACCCTGGATATGGGTCATCACTGCACGGACCACGGGGTCCAGTTCGAAATGTATGGTGCGGGCGGTGGCATAGTCGCCTGCAAGTGCGGCGTCGACCAGGGCGCGGAACTGCCCGGTGGCGACGTGTGCGGCGACGCTGACCACACCGACGGCACCGGCAGCCATCCAGGGAAGCGTCAGTCCGTCGTCGCCGGAATAGACATCCAGGTCCGTGTTCGCCAGCACGCGTGTGATGGCGGCATAATCGGCCTTCGCATCCTTGAGCGCAACGATCTGCCGGTGGTCGGCGAGCCGGATCATGGTTTCGGGCAGGATGGGAACGCTGGAGCGGCCGGGGATGTCATAAACCATGACGGGAAGATCCGCGGCGTCGGCGACGGCTTCGATGTGGGCCTGGATACCGGCCTGGCTCGGCTTGTTGTAGTACGGAGTGACGATCAGCTGGCCGTGCGCTCCCGCCTTGACGGCGCGCCTGGCCATCTCGACCGAGTGCGAGGTGTGGTTGGTGCCGGTTCCGGCGATGACCTTGGCACGGTCCCCCACCGCCTCGACGATGACCCGGAACAGCTTTTCCTTTTCATCGTCCTCCAGCGTGGAGGTCTCCCCCGTGGTGCCGGAAATGACGAGGGCATCGTTGCCGTCGTCGACGAGCTTGCTGGCCAGCTCCGCAGACTGCTTGTAGTCGACCTCACCGTCGGAGGTGAACGGGGTGACCATGGCGGTCACGAGGGTTCCGAACGTGTAAGAGCGAATGTCAGAGTCAGCCATATGAAAAACGTTACCCTGTCCGCGGCGTGTTAGTTCAATGACGGCGCCGTGATGATCGTCAAACTCGGC
>JAODMS010000258.1 GCA_025464925.1 Arthrobacter sp. | reverse complement strand
GTCGAGCTCGGCGAGGTCGCCCGCGCGGTCGCCGCGGAGTTCGCGCTGCAGGCACACGAGCGCCGCACGCTCCTGGAGGTCGTCCCGCCCCGCGGGCCCTGCTGGGCGCAGGGCGACCCCGACGCGGTCGCGCGCGTCGCGCGCATCCTCATCGACAACGCGCTGCGCTACACGCCACCCTCGACCGCCGTGCGGGTCCTGACGGGGTACGCGGGCGAGGGCGCGACCCTCGCGGTCGTCGACGACGGCCCCGGGGTGCCCATGGAGGAGCACGAGGCGATCTTCGAGCGCTTCCGCCGCGGCGCCGCGACCCGAGGGGAGGGCGGCTTCGGCCTCGGCCTCGCGATCGGCCGCGAGCTCGCGCAGCGCCTGGGCGGCGGGCTCGAGCTCGAGCCGGCCACCCCCCACGGCGCCCGCTTCGTGCTCACGCTGCCGATCGAGCTGCCCGCGGGCGGCGTCGAGCACTAGGGCCCCCGCCCGCGGCTACGCTCGCCCCATGAGCACCCGCACCGGGACCGTCGAGTGGGACGGCCATCGCACCTGGTACCGCGTCGACGGCGAGATCGACCCCGCCGACCCGGACGCCCCCGCGCCGCTCGTCGTGCTGCACGGCGGCCCGGGCTTCCCGCACGACTACCTCGAGTCGCTCGCCGCCCTCCACAGCGAGACGGGCCGGACCGTCGTCATGTACGACCAGATCGGCGGCGGCCGCTCGGACCACCTCCCCGACGCGGACCCGTCCTTCTGGACCGTCGACCTCTTCAAGCAGGAGCTCGAGCGCGTCCTCGAGGCGCTCGGGGTCGCCGGGGGCTACCACCTGCTCGGCCAGAGCTGGGGCGGCATGCTCGCGATGGAGCACGCGCTCGACGACCCCGCCGGGCTGCTGTCCCTCGTCATCGCGAACTCGCCCGCGAGCATGGACCTCTGGGTGCGCGAGGCGAACCGCCTCCGGGCGGACCTCCCGCCCGACGTGCAGGCCACGCTCACCAGGCACGAGCAGGCGGGCACCACGGACGACCCTGCGTACGAGGAGGCGATGATGGCCTTCTACGAGCGGCACGTCTGCCGCCTGCCGCAGCCCTGGCCCGAGGAGGTCCAGCGCGCGTTCGCGACGGTCGCGGAGGACCCGACGGTCTACAACACGATGAACGGACCGAGCGAGTTCCACGTCATCGGCGTGATCAAGGACTGGGACATCACGGACCGCCTCCCGGAGATCCAGGTCCCCTGCCTCGTCATCGCCGGCGAGTTCGACGAGGCGACCCCCGCCGTCATCGCCCCGATCGTCGCCGGCCTCGCGGACGTCCGCTCGGTCGTCATGGACGGCACGAGCCACCTCAGCCACGTCGAGGCGCCCGAGCGCTTCCGGCGCCTCGTCGCGGGCTTCCTCGCCGAGCAGGACGACGCGGAGGACTGACCCCGCAACGCACCGCGGCCGCCCGGAGGCGGCCGCGGCACCCGGTGCAGCCCGGAGCGCTCAGGCGGCCTCGGCCGGCTCCTTGACCTTCGACTCGGGGAGCGAGAGGTACGGGTTGACGTAGTCCTCGTCGTCCGTCTTCTCCTCGTGGTAGGCCGACTCGACGTTGACCGCCCAGATGTCGTGGCCCGTGGCGTGGAGGCAGTTGTCCACCGCGCGCATCGCCGACAGCATCGAGTGGTCGGAGTTGTTGTACCGGTGCAGCCCGTTGCGGCCGACCTGCTGGAAGCCCTTCAGCGGATCGAGCCACTCGCGGATCGTCGCGACGCGCTCGGCGTAGGTCTCGTCGTACATCGGGTACGCGAGCGGGACGCGCGTCACGTAGCCGCGGCGCACGGCCGAGGCCTTCGCGAGGCCGAGCTTCTCGAGCTCGGAGGTCGCGAGCGCGACGAGGTCCTCGTCGGCCATCGTCCAGAGGTGGTCGCCCTGGAAGGCGAAGAACTCCATGCCGATGCAGGACGCGTCCGGGTCCGGGACCATCCACGGGCTCCAGGAGCGGAAGTTCTGGATGCGGCCGACCTCGACCCCGTCCTCGTGGATGTAGATCCAGTTGTCCGGGAACAGGTCCTCGCCGTCGAGGACGAGCGAGACCGTGAGGAAGTCGCGGTAGCGCAGGCCCTTCGCGGCCTCCACGACCTCCGGCGGCGGCGGCGGGTCCGAGATGGCGGACGTCGCGCGCAGCGGCAGCGAGGAGATCGTGAACTCCGGCTCGATGCGCTCGCCGTTCGCCCACACCGCGACGACCTCGCCGTCGACGGCCTCGATGCGCTCGACGGGCGTCTCGAGGCGGACCTCGCCGCCCATCTCCTCGATGCGCTCGGTCATCATCTCCCACATCTGGCCGGGGCCGTAGCGGGGGTACTGGAACTTGTCGATGAGCGACTTGATGTCGTCGTCGCCGTTGCCGAAGAACGCGGACTTCGCCGCGGAGTAGAACGAGAGCCCCTTGATGCGCTGGGCGGCCCACTCGGCGCGGAGCTCGGTGGTCGAGACGCCCCAGACCTTCTCCGTGTAGCCCTTGAAGAAGTGGGAGTACAGGCGCCAGCCGAAGCGGTTGACGACCCACTCCTCGAGGTTCTCCTCGTTGCCCTTCTTCTTCATGGAGGCGCGCAGGTAGCTCAGGCCGCAGAGCAGGAGCTCCCAGGGGCCGAGCTTCTTGATGACGTCCATGCCCTGCAGCGGGTAGTCGAGGAACTTGCCGCGCCAGAAGATGCGCGACTGCCGGGGGCGCATGAGGAACTCGTCGCCCATGATCTCCAGCCAGAGGTCG
>JAODMS010000154.1 GCA_025464925.1 Arthrobacter sp. | reverse complement strand
GCGGCGTCCGCGGCCATGTTCAGGTCCGCGTCCGGCAGGACCACCATGTGGTTCTTGGCGCCGCCCAGGGCCTGCACGCGCTTGCCGTGGTCGGCGGCGCGCTTGTAGATGGACTGGGCGATCGGCGACGAGCCGACGAAGCTGATGGCCTTGACGTCCGGGTGTTCCAGGAGCACGTCCACGGCTTCCTTGTCCCCGTGAACCACGTTGAGCACGCCGGCGGGCAGCCCGGCCTCCGCGAAGATCTGCGCGATGAAGACGGCTGAGGACGGGTCCTTTTCGCTGGGCTTGAGCAGCACCGTGTTGCCACAGGCCAGCGCGCTGCCGATCATCCACAGCGGCACCATGGCCGGGAAGTTGAACGGCGTGATGCAGGCGACCACGCCGACCGGCTGGCGCACCGAGTGGACGTCGACGCCGCCGGCGACCTGCTCGGAGCGCTCGCCCTTGAGCGCGTGGGACAGCCCGGTGGCGAATTCGATGTTCTCCAGGCCGCGGGTGATCTCGCCCTCGGCGTCGGAGAGGACCTTGCCGTGCTCGCTGGTCAGCAGCGCGGCCAATTCCGGCCGGCGCTGCATGAGCAGTTCGCGGACCCGGAAGAAGATGCTGGTGCGCTTGGCCAGGCTCGTGGCCCGCCAGCCCGGCAGGGCCGCGCGCGCGGCCTGGACGGCTTCCTCGACGCGGGCGGCGGAGGCCAGCGCCACCTCTTTCTCCTGCTCCCCGGTGGCGGGATTGAAGACGGGGCCGAAGCGCTCGGCGTCGGAAATCAGGGCGCCGTTGATGAAGTGCGGAATGCGTTCCATGGGTGGACTTTCTTGTGGAGTGCAGGTGGTGAGCGTGCCGGGGTGGCTAGTTGGCGGACTCGAGGGAGCCGTCGATGAGCTTGATGATCATCGAGCAGTCCTTGCCGGACTCGCCGGAGTCGATCAGGCGCTGGAACAACTGCTGGACGTGCTCGCCGATTTCCAGCGGGGTGCCGGTGTCACGCGCGGCGCTGATGGCCAGTCCGATGTCTTTGTTCGCAAGCTCCGTGGTGAAGGTCGGAGCGAAGTCATTGTTGGAGGCGGCCGTGGGAACGACGCCGGCCACGGGGTACCAGGTGCGCAGGGCCCAGCTGTCGCCGGAGGAGACCGAGGCGATGTCCCAGAAGACCTGCTTGTCCAGTCCGAGCCGGTCCGCGAGGACGGCGCCTTCCGCGGTTGAGGCCAGGTTGATGAAGAGCATCAGGTTGTTGCAGATCTTTGCGGCCTGGCCGGTGGTGGCGCCGCCGGTCGGGATGATGTTCGCCGCCATCGGACGGATGTATTCGGTGGCCTCGGCCACGGCTCCGGCTTCGCCGCCGATCATGAAGGTCAGGGTTGCGGCCTTCGCGCCGCTCATGCCGCCGGAGACCGGGGCATCGACGAAGCGGAAGCCGGCGGCCGCGGCGGCGTCGTGCAGGGCCTGGGCGGAGGCGATGTCGATGGTGGAGGAATCGACCAGGAGCGTGCGGGTGTCCGCGGAGGCCAGGACGCCGTCCTCGCCGAGGTAGACGGCACGGGCGTGCTCGCCCTTCGGCAGCATGGTGAAGACGACGTCGGCGCCCGCGACAGCCCCGGCAATGCTGCCGGCCGGCTTGACGCCTCCTGCTTCGGCGGCGGCGAGGGCCTCGGCGTTGAGGTCGAAGCCGCGGACCTCATGCCCGGCCTTGGCAAGGTTCACCGACATGGCCCCGCCCATGTTCCCCAGTCCGATCCAAGCGATTACTGCCATGGCGTAAGCTCCTTTGCTTTATGTGCTCCGTGTTCCGTGTCCAGCATCACATGCTGTTACAGTGCAATCAAGGGGAAAAACTACAGATGCTATGTGCAAAGATGCACACACCGGGAAGGGCTGGAGGAGTTCTGATGGACATGAGGCGGCTTCCGAGTCCGGACGACCTGCTGATCCTGCTGACCGTGGCACGGCTGGGTCGGTTCAACGCCGTGGCAGAGACCCTCGGCACCACGCACACCACGATCTCCCGGCGGGTCCTCGCCCTGGACAAACAGTTGGGCGGCCGCACCCTGGAGCGCAGCCCGCAAGGCTGGGAGCTGACGGAGCTCGGCGTAGAAGCGGTCGCGGCGGCCGAGGCGATCGAGGGCACGCTGGGCGTCCTGTCCAGCCGCCTCGCGCAGACCGAGGACATGCTCGCCGGCCTGGTACGGATCAGCACACCGGACGGCTTCGGGGCCGAGTTCCTCACCCCGGCGCTCGTGCGGCTGCAGCAGGAAAACCCGTTGCTCAACGTGGAGATGCTCAGCGCCACCCGGAAGGTCAGCCAGAACCGCTCCGGCGTGGACCTTGAAGTGGTGGTGGGCAACCTGGAGGTCAGCAATGCGCAGACAATCTTCCTGAGCAACTACTTCCTCAGGCTTTACGCGAGCCCGCAGTATGCGAGGGAGCGGGGCCTGCCGGGAACGCTCGACGACGTCCGGCAGCACGGCTTTGTCTCCTACGTGGAATCCGCGCTGCAGGTCGCCGAACTGGGCCACCGCTCCACCCAGCTTCCCGTGCCCCGCTCCAGCTTCCAGGCCACCAGCATCTTCGCCCAGCTCGAGGCGGTGCGGCGCGGAGCCGGAATCGGGCTGCTGCCCAACTTCCTGGTGGCAGGCGACCCGGAGTTCCTTCCGGTGCTCCCGGACGACTTCCAGCGGCAGCTGCCGATCTGGGCGGTGGCCCGCTCGGAATCGCTGCGTTCGGCTCCAGTGCAGGCCGTGCTCGAGGCGATCCGGACCGAAATCAGCGATCGCCAGGACGTCCTCGCCGGCTGAGCCGCGGCGCTCAACGCCAGCAGCCCCTGTCCCCGCAACGCGGGGACAGGGGCTGCTGTGCGCAGTTGTGCCTGCTGTTTCCTGGCTGTTATTTCTTGCCCGCGGCGAGGAGGTCCGCGGTGCCCTTGGCGTCGGCGGCGTCGACGTCGTGGAGCGAGATGCCGCGGGTTTCCTTGAGGAAGACCACCGCGACAGCCGTGATGGCGCAGGCAATCATCAGGTAGATGGCCACCGGGGTGGAGGACTTGAACTGGTTCAGCAGGGCCGTGGCGATGATCGGAGCCAGCGAGCCGGCGACGATCGAGGTCACCTGGTAGCCGAGCGAGACACCGGAGTAGCGCATCCGGGTCGGGAACATCTCCGCCATGATCGCGGGCTGTCCGGCGTACATGAGGGCGTGGAACAGCAGGCCGATGGTGATGGCGGCCAGGATGATGAAGTCGTTCTTGGTGTCCATCATCGGGAAGGCGAAAAAGCCCCAGGTCGATCCGAGGAGGGCACCGGCCATGTAGACCGGCTTGCGGCCGTAGGCGTCGGAGAGCTTGCCGACCAGCGGCACTGCGCAGAAGTGGATGAAGTGGGCCACCAGCAGGAGCAGCAGGATCCGGGATGTGTCGGTCTGGACCACTACCTTCAGGTAGGTGATGGAGAACGTGACGACGAGGTAGTAGAGGATGTTTTCCGCGAAGCGCAGGCCCATGGCGGTGAAGACACCGCGGGGGTAGCGGCGGAAGACTTCGGCGACGCCGTAGCCCTTGTTCTCAACAACAACTTCCTTGCGTGCCTCGAGGAAGATCGGGGCATCCTGGACCTTGGTGCGGATGTAGTAGCCGACGACGACGATCACGGCGGAGAGCCAGAACGCGACGCGCCAGCCCCAGCCGAGGAAGTCGGCCGAGGACAGGGTGGAGGACAGGGTGAACAGCACACCGGTGGCGAGCAGGTTGCCCATCGGAACCGCGGACTGCGGCCAGGAGGACCAGAAGCCGCGGGACTTGCTGGGGCTGTGCTCGGCAACGAGGAGGACGGCGCCGCCCCATTCGCCACCGACGGCGAAGCCCTGGACGAAGCGCAGGAACACCAGCAGGGCCGGAGCCCAGTAACCGATCTGCTGGAACGTCGGCAGGCAGCCCATCAGGAAGGTCGAGACACCCACCAGGATGATGCTGAGCTGGAGCAGCTGCTTCCGGCCGAACTTGTCGCCAAAGTGGCCAAAGACGATGCCGCCGATCGGGCGGGCAACGAAGCCGACGGCATAGGTCACGAATGCGGCGATGATCCCGTCCAGCTCCGTGCCGGAATTGGGGAAGAACATCTTGCCGAACACGAGGGTGGCCGCAGAGGCGTAGAGGAAGAATTCATACCACTCCACGACAGTGCCGGCCATGGAGGCCGTAACTACCTTCTTGAGCCCGGACGACTTGACGTCGGGCTCTGCTACCCGCCTGGCGGCGGTGTTTTCCGTACTCATTTGGAACTCCTTCGGCGTCTCCGTCGACACCCTGTGGAACATCGGGTAGAGGACGCCTATGATTTCCGACACGAGGCGTCATTCCCCACGAGTATGGACCCTGCCGCCCTCCGGCCTCAACTCCCAATAGCGCAGGGCGTATCTGCAAAAACGCACATGCGCCGGGCACGGTCAGGCGAAGAAGTTGCGGCGCAGCTGGCCGCTCAGCTGCCCGATTTCGGTCAGGAACCCGTCGTGGCCGATCGGCGCCTCGATCATGTGCAGGGCCACGTCGCCCGGCAAGGCCTCGGCGAGGGCACGGGACTGCGCAGGGAAGTACAGCCGGTCCGAGTCCACCGCTGCCACGAGGAACTCGGCAGTGGCCGGTGCCAGGGACTCTTGGAGGGGGCCCCGCCCGCGGCACACGTCGTGGCTCATGAGGGCCTCGGTGATGGCGATGTAGCTGTTTGCATCGAAGCGGCGGACCAGCTTGTTGCCCTGGTGGTCCAAGTAGCTCTCCACCTGGTACCGGCCCCGGCCGGCCAGCGAGCCGGCCTCCAGCGGGGCCTCCGCCGCCTGGGCCTTCCGGCCAAACCGGCCGTCCAGCCCCGCGGCGGAACGGTAGGTGATGTGGGCGATCCGGCGCGCCAGGGCCAGGCCGGCGTCCGGTTCCGGGCCGCCGTAGTAGTCCCCGCCGTTGAAGTTGGGGTCCTGGCGGATCGCCAGGGTCTGGGCCTGGGCGAACGCGATCTG
>JAODMS010000147.1 GCA_025464925.1 Arthrobacter sp. | reverse complement strand
TGGCGCTGACCCTGCAACATCCCGTGACTGTTTGGGACTTTGCGGAAGTCGCGTGGATGACTACATCGGCGGCGCTCATCGGGGGTGCCTTGGGTTCGGGATTCGAGTCGAAGGACGACATTCTTCGGGCGGCGTACGGACAACGGGAACGTCATCGTCGCCAGTCGGTCGACGAAGGCGAATAATCCGGCCCGTGCCGGAGGCGGCCGCGCAGCCTATCCTTGTTTCGTTTCTCCCACCGTCGCCTTCACGGCGGTGGTGTCCCGGCCGCGCTGAAGCTCGACGTCGGGTAGTTGGCCGGTTGTTGCTTGCGGAGGGATGCCAGGAGGTCAGTCAGTTTGGTGACCGGTTGGCCGGAGAACTAGGTAATGATGTCCCTTCACGCAACGCGCCGCCAATATCGAATACGGATAACGAAAGCCGACATCATTCCGGACTCTACAATATCTCCGCTCTCGCGCGTTTTTTCGAACCCGGAGACGGGCCCTTCGACGGCGGTGCTCATACGGAAAGGGTGATTCGTGCCCTCATTTGGAAACATCCGGATCGGGTGGCGTCGTTTTGGTGATGAAGATACGTGGGGAGGGTGTTATTCCAGGCGCTGTTGACGGGTCTACGAATGGATCCAAAAGACTCTCGAAACCGTAGGGAAAGAGCCCGCCCCCGGACTCCGTGGCATCAAGGTCTGAGCCCGGGTCTGGCACGAAAGACGCCAAGGGGCACCGCAGGACCGCGTAAGGTTAACTGCACTGGGAAGCCTCCGCCGGGGGCTGGTGTTGGCGAGACAGGGGAGTCCGTGGCAGGAGCAGCGAGGGGTAACAACGCGAAGGTAGCGTCTGCCTATCCATCCAGACCACGTAAGCCGAACATCAGTGATGTCGCCCAGATGGCCGGAGTCTCCTACCAAACGGTCTCCCGGGTGTTGAATAACGCTCCGGACGTCAGCGCTGCAACGCGCGTGCGGGTCCAGCAAATCATCAAGGACATGGGGTACCGCCGCAGCAGGGCGGCCACCGCCCTCTCCACGAGCCGCTCGACAGCCATCGGTATCCTGACCGACGGGTCCCCACGCTTCGGCCCGGTCGGGACGCTCATGGCCCTCGAGAAAGTTGCCCGGCAGAAGGGTTACTTCACTACCGTCGTCACGGTCGAGGAGCCGTACGAGGACTCCATCCCAAAGGCACTGGACACCTTGGACGAGATCGAGGTGGACGGCATCATTGTCGTCGCACCGCTCCTGTCTATGGCAGCGGCCGTCAGGGACGCTACTATCCAAGTTCCGGTCGAGATGATCGCCGCTGGAGCGTCATCGACTCCGAACGTCTTCACGTACTCGGAGAACCAGGAATTGGGGGCGCGCATGGCCACCCAGTACCTCATTGATCTGGGCCACACCGACATCGCGCATTTCGCCGGGTCCATGGACTGGTTTGACGGGCGGGTGCGGAAGCGCGGCTGGGAGGCCGCGCTCCGAGACGGCGGACTCGCGCCAGGGCTGTGCCTGGAGGGTGATTGGAGCCCGGGGTGGGCCTACGCGACGGGCCTCCGGCTGATCAAGGAGAAAAAGGTCCCGCAGGCGATCTTTGCAGCCAGCGACCACACCGCCTTGGGTCTCATCCGCGCCCTAGCCGAGTCCGGCATCCGCGTCCCAGACGATGTCAGCATTGTGGGATTCGACGACGTCGAAGGTTCAGACTTTTTCCTTCCCCCCCTGACCACGGTGCGGCAGGACTTTGCCGCCTTGGCCCACGCCAGCATAGAGGTGCTTCTGGGCGCGATTGAGGGCCGCGAAGTGGGCCGCGCGCCCAGCGAGCCGACGCTGGTGGTTCGCAGGAGCGCCGCCCCGGCCCGAAACCGCCGCCTCTAGCGGCCGTCCCGCGTCGGACACCCAAAGTATTCCTCGCGTGAGACTTGACACAGTTTCCGTGATCGGTCACGATTGAAGCATTCCGTGACCGGTCACGGAAAATGAAACTCAACGGCGAGGAAAGAGGAGCAGGTGCACAGCGAACCCCGCGCCAATTCGTTCATGCTTCACCCCGGCGTTGCGGTTCATGACATCGACGAGGCCCAATGGGAGCACGTCGGACAACTCCTAGCAAAGGCAGCATGCTCGAACGATGACGTCGCACGCGCTGTCCGCGACTTCGTCCCCCCGAGTTCGTCGGCCGTCGTCGGTGTCTTCGACGGCCCTCTCCTCTGGGCAAGCCTGGTCGTCGCCGTCGACCACACGGCCGCGATCACATCCGTGACAACCGTGGACGGCGCCGCGGTCAAGTTGCACGGGGACATGGGCACAGTGGCCGGCGATGTCGTGAGATGGGTCCACGCCCATCACGGACTCTGCTCGCTGGGCCTCTTCCTCGACAAACCACACGCGGAGGAGTTCTTAAACACCTCCGACAAGGCTGCCGCAATCCGTACAGCCTCGGCCGCCGGCGGGCTCGTCCTGTCACCGGTTCCCCCTCCTTTGGCGACCGCCCTCGCCTAAGAAGACCTCACCACTACACACCTCATCGTTGGGCCCGCGGGCCCTGCGACGCTGAAGAACACCCTCTTGGGCTCATCCCCCACATCACAAATCAGGACTGGAGAACACCATGATCCGCAGGACGACCCTATTCGCTGTTGCAGCGGCTATTGCTCTCGCCACCTCCGGCTGCAGCTCAGCGGCGAGCACCACCACAACACAGGATGCCGGCGTATCGGCCAAAGCCGACGAAGCCCTAGCCAAAATCAAGGGCCAAGTCTTGAGCAAGGGTCCGAACGGCGAAGAGCCTGCCCCCGCCTCCGTGGCTGAGCTTAGCGATGACGACGTCGCCAAGATCAAGGCCCTGGGCGCCAAGGCGGCCATCGTTATGCATTACGGAGGCAACGACTGGGCAAACGCACAGATCGCGGGCCTAAAGAGCGAATTCTCGCGTCTGGGAATCAACCTCATTGCCACCACGGATGCCAACTTCAAGCCGGACAAGCAGGTTTCAGACCTGGAAACGGTCATGACCCAGAAGCCCAACATTGTCGTTTCAATCCCCACCGACCCGGTCGCCACTGCGTCCGCCTACAAAAAGGCAGCTGCGGAAGGAGCGAAGCTGGTCTTCATGGACAACGTCCCCCAGGGGCTTACAGCCGGCAAGGACTATGTCTCTGTCGTATCGGCCGACAACTACGGCAACGGCGTCGTCTCGGCCCATCAGATGGCGAAGGCGCTGGGCGGCAAAGGGAAGATCGGCATGATCTTCCATGAGGCCGACTTCTTTGTCACCAAGCAGCGCCACCAAGGGTTCAAGGAGACCATCACCAAAGATTACCCGGACATCAAGATCGTCGAGGAAAAGGGCATCGCAGGTCCCGATTTCGCTGGTGACGCACAGAGCGCAGCGAACGCCATGCTGAGCAAGTACCCCGACCTCTCCGGGATCTGGGCCGTCTGGGACGTTCCTGCAGAAGGTGTCATGGCCGCTGCCCGTGCCGCGGGCCGAACTGATCTGAAGATCGCCACCGAGGACCTGGGTAAGAACGTTGCGATTGCACTGGCCAAGAATGAGCTGGTAGTCGGACTCGGTGCCCAGGTGCCTTTTGATCAGGGTGTCACTGAAGCGCGGCTCGGCGCCATGGCCCTGCTCGGAAAGACTCCGCCGGCGTACGTCGCTCTGAGTGCCGTGCCCGTTGACCACACCAACGTCCTCGAATCGTGGAAGCAGGTCTACCACGAGGATGCCCCCAAGGACATCCAGGACTCCTTCAAGAAATAGCGGCCTGGGGCCGGCCGCAGGGCCTGGCCCAGCCACCGAAAAGGATTTCACCATGAACACAGGAGAGCCAGCCGTAGAGATGCGGTCGATCTCGAAGGGATTCAACGGCGTCAACGTCCTCAATGAGGTGGACTTCGAGGTCCGCGCCGGAGAGGTGCACGCGCTTGCCGGGGGTAACGGCGCCGGCAAGTCCACTCTGATGAAAATTCTTCAGGGCGTGTATCAAACTGACTCCGGCAGTATTCTCGTCGGCGGAAAACCAGTCGAGATCAACTCGATCCCGGATGCCAAGGCTGCCGGTATCGGCATGGTCTTCCAGGAATTCAGCCTGGTGCCGAGCCTGACCGTGGCCCAGAACATCTTCCTCGGCGCAGAACCGCAGGGCCGGGGCGGTCTGATCGACGACAGGGAAGCTGTCCGCCGGGCCCGCGAAGTCTTCAAGGAGATGGAGGTCGAGGTCGATCCGCGCACCCATGTTTCCAAGCTGGGCACCGCGTACTGGCAGTTGACCGAAATCGCCAAGGCTCTGGCGCAGAACGCGAGGGTCCTCATCATGGACGAGCCGACGGCGAGCCTGGCCCGGCATGAAACCGAGGCCCTCTTTGACCTTGTAGCGAGGCTCAAGAAGCGCGGGATATCGATCATCTATATCTCTCACCGGATGGATGAGGTTTACCGGATCGCCGACCGCATCACCATCCTCCGCGACGGTCGCCGGTTGCTCACGGAGCCCTTGACTAACGTCACCCCGGAACAGATTGTCGAAGGCATCGTCGGGAAGAAGATCGAGGGGCAGCTGAGCTACCAGCAACGGGACCATGACTTGGGAACGACCGCCCCTATCCTTGAGGCCCGGGGCATTACTTCCGGGAGCCGGGTCCGCAACGTCTCGTTCACCCTTCACTCCGGCGAGATCCTCGGTTTGGCTGGACTGATGGGCAGCGGCCGGACAGAACTCGCCAGGGTCCTGTTCGGCATCGATCCCCTCGAAAGTGGGGAAATACTGATCCGGGGCGAGAAGGCGGCGATCACCACCCCGCGGCGGGCCATGGAAGCTGGGCTGGCGCTCATACCGGAGG
>JAODMS010000150.1 GCA_025464925.1 Arthrobacter sp. | reverse complement strand
GACGGCGGGACGACCTTCCACTTCGTCACCGAGGGCTTCGACGCGGCCTACTCCGCAGCGTGCCAGGCCGCCGGGGACAACGGCGTGGACATCGCCGGTGGGGCCTCGACCGTCCGACAGGCACTGATCGCCGGCGTGATCGACGAGCTCACCCTCGACATCGCACCGGTCCTGCTCGGTTCGGGAGAGCGCATCTTCGACGGGGTTGAATCCTTTGGCTTCGAACCCGCCGAGGTGCTTCATTCACCGCTGGCCACCCACATCCGCTATCGCCGCGTCAGCTAACTCCGTAGGCGCTGCTGGCCTCCTGTGCAGCAGGACGAGGCACCGTTGGCCTATCTGTCGGCTAGGCGTCGTTCGCGTCTACGCCTGGCCCGGCTGCGTCGGCCATCTTTCTGTCAGGGGGAGGAAGGCCGTTTCATATGCCTCGCTAAGCAGCGAGTTTTCACGATCCTCATAGAGATTCGGCAGCACTTTCGGGAGGGCCAGCGCCAGCGGCCATGTGTACAGCTCATCATTGGCGACGATAGCTTCCAAGCCTGCTCCCACCTCTGACGGGGACAAGGCTGCCAGTAGCTCCAACTCGCGTAGTGAAATGGTCATGATCGGAATCCCTGGATCCGGGAGTACTTCACGCACCGGCGGGGTGTTCGCCGTGTAGAAGGGCTCAGCTGTGACAACAAGCCCAACAAGCGGTCGGTCGGCTGGAATGTGGGCGTAGGCGGGGTTTCCGGCGCGGATTTCGTCCGCGTTGCTTCTGATTGATGAAATACGATCTGGACCGCGGGGCCCTCAGCCGCGTCATCGCGGTAATCAACGGTAAGGGTGGGGTCTTCAAGACCAGCCTGGTGGCCAACGTAGGCGGACTCCTGGCCGAGGGCGGATCACGGGTGCTGCTCGTGGATCTCGACCCCCAAGGTAACCTCGCTGAGGACTTGGGTTATGCCGATCAAGGTGACGGCGGTAGGAGCCTGGCGGCTTCGCTGTGCTTCGGGGGAGCGCCCGATCTGCTGTTGGGCGTCCGTTCCAACCTGGACGTCATTGCCGGAGGCCCTCACCTCGACGATGCTGCCGCGTTCCTGGGAGCTAAGGCCCAGAAGGACCGTGATGCGGCCCAGCTGGCCCTGGCCAGACTGCTTGCCGAGGTTGCGGGGGAGTACGACCTGGTCCTGCTCGACTGTCCGCCGGGGAATGAGCCGCTGCAGGCGCCCGACAGGATTCCGGACCCGGGAGCCAGGGCAGAGACCGTAGGGACCGCACACACCGGGGCTGGGGGCGGGGCCGTAGCCTCCGGCTGGGCCCCGCAGCCGGAGGCAACGAGTACTCCGATGGCCAGCGCTACGGGCGATGTCCTTCGCATATGCTTCATGGAGCCGAGGCGGACAGTGTCATGAGCTCGTTTGATTCCTGAGCGTTTCGGGCGGTGTCCTGCTGCACTGTTCTGCGGACGGCGAGGATGGTCACGTCGTCGGGGTTGGTTGTTCCGGCCGCCCGCTTTTGCACGGCAGCAACGAGGTCTTTTGCCGAGGTCGCGGCGGTCGCCAGCAGGGCTATTTCATCGATCGCGGCGAGGGTGCCGTCGTAGAGGTCCAGTACTCCGTCGCTGAAGCTGACAATCATGTCACCGGGGTTCAGATAGATTTTGAACGAGTTCCAGGTTGCCTCCGGAAGCAGCCCTACCGGCAGTTCCCCGGATGCAAGCCGTTCCCAGGTGCCGTCAGCGCGGATGAGCAGCGTCAGGCCATGGCCGGCATCGGAGAACAGCACGCGTCCGTCCGCAGCCCTGAGCCGGGCGTGGAAGAGCGTGGCGAAGGATGCGGCCCGGCTCAGCTCGGTAGCAAAGCAGTCTGACGTCAGGGCCAGGGCCGTCACCGGGTCCTCGCTGTTCCTGGCGCTGCGGATGACTGCCCGCGTTGTCGCGGCGATCATGCCGGCTCCGGCACCCTTTCCCATCACGTCGCCCAGAGTGAATCCCAGGCCGCCGTCGATGGTGTACCAGTCGAAAAAGTCACCGCCGACGGCCTTGGACGGAAGGCAGGCGCCCGCTGTCTCGTACCCGGGAAGCGGGGCCGAGGCCTTGGGCAGGAGGAAACGTTGGATCTGGGCTGCCCGGTGCAGTTCCTCGGCCGCGGCGGCCGCCTGTGCACGGGCAACACCCAGACGCAGCCGTGCCCTGGCAGCCAGGTCATTCACCACCCCTGCCGCCAGCGCGAAAATAAGGGTGCTGTAAAGGCCGCGGAGCAGCTCGTTGGGGTTGGCGGCGGTGCCGGCGCCCAGGGCGAACGGGACCAGGATTGCCAGTGCGGCGCCCAGGACCCCGTAGAGGACATAGCGTCGTCCTTCCATCGCGGCGAACCACAGGACGGGAAGCAGCACGAGGGAAGCGTAGATGGAATGGCTTTCACCGGTCGCGTGACGAAGGAGTCCGGCAGCGAGGAAGTCCAGGGCAGGGACAATGGTGGCGAACCGCAGCAGTGAGGGCCGGCCGCATACGGCCGCCAGCAGGGTCGCCGCCGCTATCAATGCAGCACCGGCAACCAGGGCCGGCCAGTTGCTGACGGTCAGCGTTGAAATGGAGCTGCTCATGACCGCGG
This sequence comes from Arthrobacter sp., assembly GCA_025464925.1. The sequence continues at coordinate 23,142 of JAODMS010000150.1, read as the reverse complement.
CGGCAATGAAGAGCACGGCGATGGGGGTCTGTTTGAGCAGCGGCGAGATCTCGTCAAGTCCCAGTTTTCCAGCAGGACCCAAAGTTGTGATGGCAGAATCCCCTCGTCGGCGTGCTCGTGCGTCCCTGCCAGCGCCGGCACTGTTCGGGCAGTGGTCCGGGTTCACACCTGCACCATCTTACAGAACGCAGGGGGTTCCTGGGCGCGACCGACACGGTGGGATCCCTTGGCCAGTGGGTGAAAACGCAGGTCAGGGATTGTCTGCCGGGTGTGTGTTGGCCGGATAGTATCGGCCGGGGGCCTCACACCGGGTCCAGCTATCCCCGCGGGGAGGGACAGATGACAAGGACAGATTGCCGTGACGTTACCGCAGCCCGTAGGCCGCGCACTCTTGCCCAGCGGAGCGTTGTGAACCATAGGGGTGTCAGGCGTCCTGCTACGCGCCGCAATCCGCGGGTGCCAGGGCGCAGGCTCCAACGGGGGTTCCTGCTGGTTTTCCTGGCTCTGCTTGTTGCCGGCCCGGCGTCGGCTGCTCACGCGGGCCCGGCGGGCAGCCCGGTTGCTGGCTCTCCTCCTGCCGTTGCTGGCGGTTCCACGGATCCGGCTGCCGACGGCGGCGGGCCCCTCCTCGGTGCAACCCTGGAATGGGCGGAGGACACTGCGGCCGGGTTCTCCGAACGGCTAGGTTCTTCACCCGGCGTGTTCGGGCACGATGTCACCCTGCCGGTTCCGGAGGCCGAGAAGGCCCATGTCCGGGAGTTCGTGGGACAGGTCGGCGCCCTGGGCGCCCACGCCCTCCTGACGGTAAGGCCCGCCCTTCCGCTGGAGCGGATCGATGCCGGCACCGCTGATGCCTTTGCACAGGAAATAGCCCGCCTCGCCGAGGGGCTTCCCGGGAAAGTCTTCGTCCGGTTTGCCCCGGACATGAATTCGAGCTGGGTGGGCTGGGGCCAGCAGCCGGCCGCCTACGCCGCGGCGTTTCGTGCGGTGGCGGCCGCGTTCGGTTCAATCGACGACGCCGGCACCGTGATGGTCTGGCACCCTTTCCTGGCCAAGGATTACCCGTTCGAGCGGAACCGCAACGCTCCTGGCCCCGGAGCCGACGGATACCGGCTGCTGGACACCAATGGGGACGGGAGCTGGGACGGGGCCGATGACGGCTACTCGCCCTACTATCCCGGCGATGATGCCGTCGAATGGGTGGGGCTGAGCGCTTACCATGACGACACCTGGGGCGGCGGCGCCGTGAACTCACTTCCTGTCGCCGGCGAACTGGCAGCCATGCTGGCCGGGCAAGAGAGCGGAGGCTCGTACGGGAACTTCTACGCCGACTATGTCGAAGGCCGCGGGAAACCCCTGATGCTCCAGACCGCAGCCTTCTTCAACCCGACGGTCGGCGGCCCGGAAGAGTCCGACATCAAGCTTGCCTGGTGGGGACAGGTTCTGGCCGAGGCCTCGACTGAGTGGTTCGGGGACGTCGGGGCCGTTGTCTGGGACGAGAGAACGAGCACCAGGGACACCGGGGTGGCTGCCATTGATTGGCGGTTGACCGGACAGCCGGCCCTCGCGGCGGCCGCCGGAGCCCGATTGGACAGCTCGGCTCTGGTAACGGGGCCCGTGACGGCTGTCAGGGAACCCGGCCATCCGGTGGCCGGCGTCGGCCACGTCCTCTCCGGCGGGGCGGTGTGGGCCGTGGCAGCGGCTGTGGCCCTGGCACTGTTCCTGCTGTGGGCAGGTCCCCGGCGCCCGGGCCGGGTTTCGGGCTGGTTGTACGCGGACCCCTCCTCCAGGGATTCACGGGTGGACCTCCTGCGCGGGCTCGCCATTGTTTTTGTGGTGGTGAACCACGTGGGCATGACCTCGCTTTTCCAGCTGTTCACCCAGGAGGCTTTGGGCTTCGTGTCCGGCGCGGAGCTCTTTGTGCTTTTTTCCGGACTGGTCCTGGGCATGGTGTTCGGTCCGAGGACCCGGGAGAACTTTGCGCATGTGGTGGACCACGCCGCCAAGCGCGCAGGGAAACTCTATGCCACCGCACTGGTGGTGCTGGTCGGCGTCTTCCTGGTTTCGCTCGTACCGGCCGTCAACGCCGAGGCGCTGACGTCATTCGTGGACCAGGGCACGGGCGGTGCAGGACAGGGGGCGGCAGGGCGCTCCTATGACCTCTATGCGGGAATGGGCTCCGTGCTGCAGTTTCCGGTGCCTCCGGAGGTGATCCCGGGAATCCTGCTGCTGCAGTTCGGGCCATGGCAGTTCAACGTCATGGGCCTCTACGTGATCCTGCTCCTCCTCAGCCCCCTCGTGCTGGCGGCTTTGTCCCGGGGCAAGGTGCGCTTGGTGCTGGCGGCATCCGCGGTGCTCTACGTGGCAGGTACCGTGTTCAGGATCCGGCTGCTGCCCTCGCAGTTCGAGGACTCCTTTCCGCTGCTGGTCTGGCAGATCCTCTTTATGCTCGGCCTAACGGCCGGATACCACCGGGCGGCCGTCATTGCCTGGCTGCACGGCCGGACCTGGGTGGTGGCGGCCTGCACGGCGGCCGCGGCCGCACTGGCCTTCCTGTCCTGGTGCAATCCCTACCTTGCCAACGGGTTTGACGTCCGGCTGGCCATCATGCCGGACGCAAGCTACCGCGCCCTTTACGATGCCCTCTTCGGCCGGACATATCTGCTGCCGGGCCGGCTGCTGAACGTCGTGGTGCTGGTGGTGGCGCTGTACGCCTTCCTGACGGCCTACTGGAAACCCGTGGAGCGCGCGCTGGGATGGTTCCTGATCCCGCTCGGACGGGCCACACTGTACGTGTTCATCATGCATGTGGCCCTGATCGCTGTTATTTCGAACATCCCCGCGCTGCAGGACGGCGGCATCCTGGTCAACACGGTCGCCTACCTGGTGCTGCTTGCCGTGCTGTGGGTGATGGTGCGGACGCGTTTCCTGTTCCGCATCATTCCCACCTGAGCGCCACGGCCGATAGCCTGCGTACGCGGTGGGCCGTGCGTTATGGCCGTGCGTTTATTTCGGGCGGGCGGCCAGGGCCTGGGCCAGTGCCTGCGCGGATGCGCTGCTGCTGTTGATGCGCCAGTCTGTTTCCTTGTTGAAATGGAACCAGGTCACCGCGGTGACGTCGCCCTGCGCGGCGAGGTAGCTGATCAGGGAGGTGTTCCACTCCGCTTTGGATCCGCCCTGCTCGGCGGAGGAGGTTTCGGCGATCATGATCGGCTTGCCGGGCGCCAGGCTGCGCAGTTGCGCCAGCGCGTCCCCGAACAGCTGCGCCGGGGAAGCCCAGGTGCTCCAGGATGCCGACGTTCCCCAGTTGTAGCCGTCCAGGGCGACCGTGTCCACATAGGAGGTTCCGGGGTAGAGGCCATCCAGCGGAACCGAACCCCAGTAGGGGACGTTCGGGTTCCACACCCAGGAGATGTTGGACGCGCCCGTGGATGCGACGACGTCGTGGACGTGGCGCCAGGCGGCCACGTAGTCTCCGGCGCCGTTGCCGTTGACCTGCTCTGACCAGGGGTACCAGTTGCCGTTCATTTCGTGCCCGAACCGCAGCAGCACGGGGTCGCCCCAGCCAGCCAGGGCCGTCCCCCATTGCCGCAGATAAGGATCAAAATCGCCGGCTGTGATCCGGTCCAGGGAGAACGCGGGCTGGACGGTGCCCCCGCCCCAGGTCCAGGGCTCCCAGGTCAGCAGGACCGTCGCCCCGCGGGTTCGGGCGGCATTCAGTTCCGCAAGTGGGGGCGCCTGGTTGAAGTCCTTGTAGGACAGGATGATGGACGGGGCCTCACCTGCAAGGGCGGTGACTTCCTCGAGTTCAGCCGCCGCCAGCGGTCCTCCCGGCGTTCCGACGCCGAACCTCAACAAAGCCGTGCCGGGCGCAGCGCTTACCGGGGCAGGCCCGGGGGAGGCGGTGGGCGGAGCGGGCTCTGTGGGTGATGGCGAACTGTACGTGAGGGTGAACGGCGCGGAGGCACCGGTCCTGGCCGCCGTCGCCTGGACCGGGACCACCGGATCAGCGGATTCGGGGATGACGAGGGCCGCGGTGAAGTACCCCGAGGCGTTGACGGTGAACGCCACGGTGTTGGCGCCGGCCTTGACCGTGCCGGACGTTTTCTTGGGAAATCCGGTTCCCGTCACCGTCACGGAAGTTCCTGCAGGCCCGGCATTAGGGCTGAGACTGATGGACGCGGCAGCCGCCTGCACCGGCCCGGCGCTGACCGGCAAATAGCACGCCAGCACAGCGAGGGCGCCTACTACAAACCTGAACAGCTTCATCAAGCCTCCGAATCATTTACGGCCGCCGCGGCTCGGGGCGCGAACTCCGGCGGCCACCGTGGACCGGAAGTCCGGACGTCGGACCACCACCTGTAAGTGTCCGGTACGGGCAGGGAAGCCAGGCCGCGACCCTGCGCATGATCTGCGCAGGGTTTGGGCAGGATTTGCCGCGGTGCCGCGTTTAGGCTCCGGTTGAATCCCGTGACAGGACCCACGAGTTGGTCCCGTCCTGCCGCAGAAACGTCACTGTCGTGACGAGGGCCCGGATCAGGGCCATACCCCGTCCTGACTCCGCGTCGTCGTCGGGCATTCCGGGCTCGGCGTCGTTAATATCCGGGCTGGCCGCGCCAAAGGCGCTGACCTTGGCCTTCAGGCTCGCCTCCCGGACGCAGATGTCGACGCCGAGTTCCACGGGCGCCGCAGACTCGGGAACCGCGTGCTGGACCACGTTGCTGGCAGCTTCGATGACCGCTGTCGCAAACCTCATACGGTCAAGGTCCGGGACGAAGGATGCGTCCTCCCAGACGGCATCGAACTGGGCATGGACTGCGTCAATGGACTCCGGGATGGCCCGGTCCCGGAAGCTCCGGCGGGCCAGGACCTCAGTCATTGCCGAACGCCTCAGCGGCAGAGGCATAGGACGTCAGCACCCGGTCCATGCTGGTCAACTCGAGCACCATCTTCACCTGCGGCTGGACCGCTGCGATACGGAGGTCCCCGCCGGCCTGCCGGGCGGCCTTCAGGCAGCCGATAAGCGCTCCCAGCCCGGAGGAGTCCATGAAGGCCGTGTCCGCCAGGTTGACGACAATCCGGGGGGATCCGGAAGCAACCACGTCCGCCACAAACTCCCGCAGTTTCGGGGCGGACACCATGTTCAGCCGCCCCGCGGCCCTGATCTCCGCATACGAGTCTTTGACTTCATAGCTAAGCTCCATTGTTTTCCTTCTCCTCTGCCGGACCCGTGGGCACGGCTTCAATTCCTGGCTCGGCACCAGGCTCAAATCCCTTGTACAGGACGGCGCGGACCAGGATGCTCATGACCACGAGGTCGAACACCACCCAGGCGACGTTGACTAGCGTACCGATCGGTTCAGACAGACCCGCGGCAAGACGCGCGATACCCACGACGGCGGAAATTGCCAGGAGCACCGACACGATGATCTGGGGCCGGATCAGGCTCCAGCTGGGGCCGCCGGCCTGGCGGTCCTTGGGCGTGACCGCAAAACCCAGGGGCCGGCCGAACCAGACGTTGCGCGCCGCCGTCGTGCAGGCCTTGATCCAGGTGGGAAACAGCGCCAGGCTGTACTGCTGCCCCCGCCAGGTGGGGATGCCGCGGCCGGCGACGGCGAACAGCAGCTGGTTGACGATCATGAACGGGATGAACCGGATGAAGAAGTCGCCGCTGAGGCTGGTCACGGGCAGGATGCCGAGCAGCAGGTAGACGATGGGCGCCGCGAAGTAGATCACGGCCGCGAAGCCGCTGAGGTAGGTCCACATGGTGGCGAAGTACATGAGCCGCTGGCCCACCTTGAGTCCGCGCTGCACCAGCGGGTTTTCGCGGAGCATGACCTGCATGGTGCCCTGCGCCCACCGCAACCGCTGCGTCAGCATGGTCGCGATGTCCTCCGGGGCCAGGCCGTAGGCCAGGACCTCATGGTGGTAGACGCTTTGCCAGCCCATGCCATGCAGGCGCATGGCGGTGGCCATGTCCTCGGTCACGGAAATCGTGGCCAGCGGCATGAGGGGCTGGGCCTCGCCCGTGCGCTCCACGGACAGGGCATCCAGCACAGCCTGGGCTGATTCCAGGGCACCCAGCGGCGACCAGTCCCGGGCGGATAACCGCCGTACGGCATCGCCGGTCACCACGGGGATGCCGGAATCGCCCACGTGCGCGAACTCCAGAGCGGCGATTTCTTCAAGGTCGGCCTGCAGCGCGGAGACGTCCGCCTGGACCAGCGTCTGGACGGCCTGGTCCACCGTCCGGCGGACCCGGTAGGTGATCTCGCCGAGCGAATCGCCGCCGTCCAGCTCCCGGCGCGCCTGCTGCGTGGCGGCCTCCACCTCGTTGAGCATCTGCTCCACGAGCGGAGATGCGGAATCCGCCGATTTCCGGGCCTGGCGGATCGCGGACTGCGACGCGGCCAGGGCCCGGCGGATGCTCGCCTCGGTTTCCTTGACATAGCCCACCAGGCCCAGCTGCATGAGCGCTTCGCGGCGGAGCAGGGCGTTGGATCCGCAGAAGAAAGCGGCGTTCCAGCCGTCCTTGCCCTGCTGGATGGGCCCGTAAAACAGGGGTGCCTGGCTGCCCAGGGGATCATCCGCGGGGACGTTGCTGAAGTACTGGGGGGTCTGCACCAGCGCCACCCGCCGGTTGTTGAAGTAGCCCAGCGTCTTTTCGAGGATGTCCGGCTCAGGGATCTGGTCGGCGTCGAGGATCAGCAGGAACTCGCCCTCGGTGACCATGAGGGCGTTGTTGAGATTGCCGGCCTTGGCATGCCGGGGCATGTCCTTCCAGTCCTCGCTGCGGGTCACATAGCCGAGCCCGTGCCTGGCGGCGAGGTCGCGCAGTTCAGGCCGGGCGCCGTCGTCGAGAATCCAGGTGCTGTGCGGGTGGCGGATTCGCTGCGCCGCGAGGGCGGTTGTCATCACCAGGTCCAGCGGCTCGTTGTAGGTGGTGATGAAGACGTCCACGCTGGCGTCGGCGGGCGCAGCGGAAGGGTTCTTACGGACCTTCAGCCGCCACACGGTCATGCCGAACAGCATGACGTCGATCAGGCTGTAGGTCTCGGCCGCGACCAACGGAACGGCGATCCACCAGGCATCCCAGTTCAGTGAGCCAACCCAGCGCCAGGCAACATAGTTCACGCCGAGAATGATGGTCAGCACCACCACCAGCCGGGTGGCAAACGCCCTCATGCCGCCCCCCTGCGTCGTATCCGCGCTAGGCCGGGGCATGACGGGTGAGGAAAATGGCCGTGACGTCATCATCCGGCTGGCTTTCCCGGTGCAGGTCCCGCAGGAGCGTCGCGACGCCTGCAGGGGTGCGCTGCCGGACGAGCGCCGCGATGTCATCAAGCGCCGCGAGGGTACCGTCGTACAGGTCCAGGAGTCCGTCAGTGAAAGTCGCGAGAGTCTCCCCGGGTGCCAGCACGGCATGTTCCGTGTGCCAGGACCCCGGTTCCCCGAGGCCCAGGGGCAGCCCGTGACCGTGCAGCCGGCGGTAGGAACCGTCGGCGGCGACGATGATGCTCAGGCCGTGCCCGGCATCGGCGTACTCCAGACGCCCGGTGGCCGGCTCCAGCCTGGCCAGAAAAGCGGTCGCGAACGTGGCCGTATTCTCCAGGTCCCGGGCCAGGAGTTCGCTGGCCCGGTCCAGGACCGCGGCGGGCCGGTTGCCTCCGGCGCTGCGCACGGCGCTGCGGACCGTGGCGGCCATGAGCGCCGCCGCCGTGCCCTTGCCCATTACATCGGCAAGGACCAGGTCCACGCCGCCTTCGGATTCGCTCCACTCGTAGAAGTCCCCGCCCACGTCCCCTCTGGGCAGGCAGAGCGCGGAAACCTCGTAGTGCGGCGCCCTCGGTGACGTGGAGGGCAGCAGGGCCTGCTGCACGGCGCGGGCCCGGTCCCGGTCCGCGGAATCCTGCAGTTCACGTTCGGCCCAGCGCCCCAGTTCATTCAACTGCCGCACCTGATCCGCGGAGAGCTGACGGGGCTGGGTGTCGAACAGGCAAAGAGTGCCGACCCGGCTGCCGGCATCCACGCTCAGCGGCCGGCCGGCATAGAAACGCACACCGTACCCGCCGGTGACATCAGGCAGGTCAGCGAACCGCGGGTCGGCCGTGGCATCCGGGACCATCAGGATCTCCGGCTCGGCTATGGTGGCGTTGCAGAGAGAGTCCTTCCGGTCCGTCACGGCCCGGAGCGTCCCCTGCGGTGACTTCATGAACAACCGCTCGCTGTCCAACAGATTGACAGCGGCCAGGGGAACATCGAACAGTTCACGGGCGGCACGCGTGATCCGGTCGAAGCGTTCCTCCGCCGGCGTGTCCATCAGAGACAGGGCATGCAGGGACACCAGCCGGTCCCGCTCCGCCCCGCCAGCTGGTTTCAAATCCATGTTCATTTAGCGTCCTCCCATGGCCGTTATCCTCAAGAATACTGTGCATGCTCTGTCGAGGACGCCGCTCTGTCCCAGACCCGGAAGCCGTGGGAAAAAATACCGGAATGACCGTTTTTCATTAACCTAGCCCTCGAAAATCCCGAATCCAGCACCGGCGCTCCTTCCCGGCCGGACCGCTCCTTGTGCAGGGCCTCGACGTCAGCCCGATGGCGTCCGGACCCTTCACGACCGACCCATCGGCGATGTTCGACCAGACCAGTACGCACGGCGTCGTGCACGGCATGGCTCACCACCCCATCGACGGACCTTGAGCCGGTGGACAGATCGTTGGAAAGACAGCGCCGGAAAGCACGTCAGTTTTATGATGAGTCACACTGGCTCAAAACCACTTCCAGTATTACCGTTTTTGGTTGCTGCCCTGACGGATTGTACGTGTCCACTCCGGCCCGTCCAGCCCCTCCTAATTCGTTGGTAAGCGGCTCTCGCGGGTCATATCGGTTGGCTTGCCGGGGGCTGTCTTCGGGGTTCTGCGGCACAAGCCGCGGGTGCGACGCCTACGGCGCTCTTGGGTCTTTGAATCCTCGACGCAGAGCGGCGCGTTCTGGCTTGTGCGGCTGTGCCGCAGAACCCTGGTGCGACGCCCTCGGCGCTCTTGGGTCTTTGAATCCTCGACGAAGAGCGGCGCGTTCCGGTGCGCTTGTGCCGCAGACCCTGAATTAGCCGGTAGATGCCCTCTGGGTGTTTGCCGACCAGGTTCTGCGGCCGCGTGGCAGCGGAACCTCTGGCTGCTGGTGTGGTACTTGGTTCTCGTGGTGCGTGCAGGCTGCGGGATGACCCCTCTTTCCTCCGGGAGCCTTAGAGCTCTTGGTCAGACCGGGGCGCCCGAAGTGGACTCGTTTCACGAACGGCTGGTGAGATGGCAGACCCTCGAGTCTTGGAATTAGGGCGCCGCGTGATCCGAACTGGCACGCCCGGGAACAGAACACACATTGACTGCGAGGAGTACAGATTGGACCTCTACTGCGGGATCGATTGGGCCGAGGGCCACCACGACATTGCGATCATCAACAGTGCCGGCGATCTGCTCGCCAAACGCCGCATCACCGATGACGCTGCAGGCTACCGGGCCTTGATGGAGCTGCTCGCCGAGCACGGGGACTTACCCGAGGACCCTGTCCCGGTGGCGATCGAAACCAGCCATGGCCTCCTCGTCGCGGCCCTTCGCGCTGGCACCAGGAAGATTTACGCGGTCAATCCGCTCTCGGCGGCACGCTACCGCGACAGGCACGGGGTCTCGAAGAAGAACTCCGATCCGGGGGATGCCCTGGTGCTGGCGAACATCCTTCGCACCGACGCCCATGCACATCGCCCTCTCCCTGCGGATACCGATCAGGCAAGGGCGATCACCGTCCTGGCCCCGTGCCCAGCAGGATGCGGTCTGGGCACGTCAGCAGACCGCCAACCAGCTCCGCTCCGTGCTGCGCCAGTTCTACCCGGCGCTCCTTCAAGCCGGCTCGGTATGGCAGAACGGGCTCGCCCGCCCCGAAACCAGGGAACTTCTGCGCATCGCACCCACCCCGGGCGCCGCCGCCCGGCTCAGCACCGCCCGGATCGAAGCAGCACTGCGCCGCGCGGGCCGCTCCCGCGGCATCGCCGCCCAGGCCCAGCGAATCAAGCTCATCCTTCGAGGTGACCACGCCCGCCAGCCCCAGGCCGTCGAAGACGCCATGGGCCAGCAGGTTTCCGGGCTTTTGCTCCTTCTCGATGCTGCCTGCCAAGCCATCGACCAGCTCAGCATCGCGGTCGAGGAGGCCTTCCTCGCCCACCCCGACTCCCAAATCCTGCTCAGCTTCCCTGGGGTCAGAATCCGAGTCCGATATCAAAGTTGGTCAACAGGGGTGGGGGAACGTTTCTGACCGTCCGGTTAGGGCATACCCCAACCGGACGTCAGGGAAGCGGTGCGCCGTCATGTCAAGCTAGGGTCGCTTTCCTGCTTTCTTGACACCCGGGTGTAGGGGTCTTAGGGTTCAACCTGACACTTTTCGTAAAGGAACGCATCATGGCCGGGCAGCGCATCGGATACATCAGGGTCAGCAGCCTGGACCAGAACACCGGCCGCCAGCTCGAGGGGATTCAGCTGGAAAGGGTCTTCACGGACAAGGCCTCCGGCAAGGACACGAAACGCCCGCAGCTGGAGGAGCTGCTGCGCTTTCTCCGGGACGGCGACACCCTGGTGGTGCACAGCATGGACCGGCTGGCCCGGAACCTCGATGACCTGCGGTCCCTGGTGCAGAGGCTGACGAGGAAGGGGGTGCGGATTGAATTCGTGAAGGAACAGCTGGTCTTCACGGGGGAGGATTCCCCGCTGGCGAACCTGATGCTCTCGGTGATGGGGGCCTTCGCCGAGTTCGAACGGGCCCTGATCGGGGAACGCCAGCGCGAGGGGATCACCCTGGCCAAGGCCCGCGGCGCCTACCGCGGCCGCAAAAAAGCCCTCTCGCCCGAACAGGCGGGGGAGCTGCGGCGTCGGGCCGGCGCCGGGGAGCAGAAGACCGGGCTCGCGCGCGAATTCGGCATCAGCCGCGAAACCCTCTACCAGTACCTCAGGACAGAGAGCTGACGCACTTTCCATCGGCACAGCTGCTGCCTGGAAGATCCTCGGGATGCTCAATCTCTTGCCTAAATAATCGGTGCGGGGCAAATCAGCGCGGTCGGTGGTATCTGGTTCGTCTATTTCGTGCGCCGCGCTGCAGGCATCGGGCGCATCGGCCGACTTGAGAGCCTGAAAGTCCTTGCGTGATTCCGTGACGTCGGATCGAGGACAGAACCCGTTATGGAGGAAGTGGCTGAGCCGGCGGGCTGGTGGATCCATCAGGCCCGAGGGTCCTGAGTGGTTGACTCAGTGCCTCTGACGATCACAGAGCTACTAGGGCATTCTTGGCCGCCTCAGTCTCTGGTAGCTGCGGTGATTCTAGGCGCATGTCATTGGAGGATGTGTCACGGTCAAAGTCCATCCAATATCCAGCAAACTCTGCTGGAAGCTTCACCGTCAATCGATAGCGGCCTTCCGACAAGGGCTGAATGTTGACGAGTTTTTCATCTATGGATGAAGTGGTGCCCACTGGACGATTGAAAGAAGCAGAAGGATCTATCCCCTGCGCGTGGTTGATGGCACTCGCTATGCGCTCCACCGCTGCACCCAAAAGATGCTCCAGTTCGCCACGTGGATCTAGTTCGAATGCGCACCAGTCGCTAACAGCGTCAATGTCCCCGATAACAGCCGCAGCGACGTCGGGTTCCGCCTTTCCCTTTTCTATCCCCAGGACGTCTTCCAGGGTTCCCTGAGGATGGAGCCATAGACCTTCAGCTCTCCATACCTCAAGCAGCTTGTCACGGCGGCCCACAGGCCCGCTACCTGTGGGATTGAGATCGGTTGGCGGATGTGGAGAAGGCGACCATGAACTGGGTCCACTGGTACAACACAGAGCGGCTGCACAGCACCTTGGCCATGATCCCGCCCGACGAGTTCGAGCAGAACTACTATGCTCAAATAGATGCCTCGTCAGACGACGAGGCCACCAGCAAGAAGACGGCCTAAAACCCGGTACGGTTCACCCGTCGGGGTTGAATTGACGGACATGACTCCTAGCAAACGGTCCGTAGAGAGATAGAGGCTACTTGAATCTTTCTTGGCGATCAGGTTGGCTGCCTTAGATTTTCCGCTGCCATTACGCCCCACAAAGTAAGTAACGGGGGTTGTCCAGTCGTCGATTCGCATATAGGACTCACCGTTGCTGCCCGACATGGTCGGAAAGACTTCGGCAGTTAGGAGTTCAACCGGGGATAGAGGCATGTCGTAAATATACTGTTCGTCGCTGATACTCGCGTGCCTATACGTCAGATGGCTGGGCGCGCCAAAACGTCGGTGTGGGAACGTAATTTGGTGTTCCTTTTGCGCGCCGTGAGACTATTCAGTCATCACACGTCTCACGCGTAACACACGCACCTGAAAGGTACCTCTATGAAGCGATCCCTTGGATCTCTGGCCCTTATTGCAACTATGGGTCTTTCCCTCACCGCCTGTGGCTCCAGCGCCGACGCGGCTAAGCCGGGGGAGTCCAAGCCGGGCGAGACTCCGGTCACCGCGCCGAGCTCCGCCCCCGTGGTCAAGAGCACACCGACGCCGACCGCGAAGCAGGAGAGCGTCAAGAAGTCCCCCCGCGGCAACCTCATGATGGAGGGTGGCGACATTGGCACAATCTCCGATGGGGCCAGCAAGAAGGTCACAACCAAGTTCACGGTAAACGCCATTACCCCGATTACGTGCACTGAGGAATACTCGCGGCCGGCAGAAAACGGGAACATCATTGTCGTGGACATCGCCGTTGAAACCACGCCCGAGCTGGCCGAGGACAGCTACCCGAACTACTCGCTGAGTGGCCACGACTTCAAGTTCATCGACCCGGCCACCGGCACGACGTTCAACGGCAACCTGAGCACCGTCGCCACCTACTCCTGCATCCCCGACTCTGAGACATTCCCGAGTGACGGCATGGGGCCGGCTGAAAAAATTACCGCCAAGGTGGTGCTGGACGTTCCGGCCGCTCACGGCATTCTGGTTCTCAAGTCCGGAATCAGCGGCGGCTTCGAGTACACGTTCTAACGAACACCCCCGCTGGGACGGGGTTCCATATGGAGTATCGTGGACGCGCGGATTGCACCGGCTTCGCCCTGCGGCTGACGCCGCTCCGAGGGGATTAGGGTCCCGGGTAGACAGCCAGCACACCGAGCGACTGAAGGGTCGTTTTGTCTGCCTGCCCGGGGCCCGGACTTCGTTGCCCAGCTGGAGGAGTTGCTGCGCTTCCTCCGGGACGGGGACACCCTGCTGGTGCACAGCATGGACCGGCTCGCCCGGAACCTCGATGACCTCCGGTCCCTGGTCCAGAAGCTGACGAAAAAGGGGGTGCGGATCGAGTTCGTCAAGGAACACCTGGTGTTCACCGGGGAGGACTCGCCGATGGCGAACCTGATGCTCTCGGTCATGGGGGCCTTCGCCGAGTTCGAGCGGGCCCTGATCGGGGAACGCCAGCGCGAGGGCATCACCCTGGCCAAGGCGCGCGGAGCCTACCGCGGGCGCCGGAAAGCCCTTTTGCCCGAGCAGGCAGCGGAGCTGCGGCGCCGGGCCGGGGCGGGGGAGCAGAAGACCGGGCGGGCCCGCGAATTCGGGATCAGCCGCGAGACCCTTTACCAGTACCTGAGGACAGACCGCACTGCGAAGCCGACGTAACCGCATCCTGGTATTAAACAAAAGCGAGGCCAGAACCCGAACAGGTTCTGGCCTCGCTTGTTTATCCTGGGCGGCGCTCGGATGGCTTAGCCAGGCCTGTATCAGCCGGTGAACTCCGGATCCGGGGTGGTACGGCCTTTAGTGTGCGGCTTCGTACTTTTCCATAATGTCGGCCTGGATACGGCCGCGGGTGTTGACCTGCAGGCCCTGGCCGGCCGCCCACAGCCGGACTTCGCGGGCATTGGAGGCAACGGGACGGGCCGTCCGGGCCCGCCCGCCGGCCTTCCGGGCCGCTTTGGTAAAGCGGCTGAATACTTCACGCAGTTCGCCTGCATGGGCATCATTGAGATCGATTGCATATTCGGCGCCGTCAAGGGCAAACAGAATTGTCTCACTTGCCTCAGAACCGTCGAAGTCATCTTCCAAAAGGGTTATTACTCTTTGTGCCATTAGAAAAGCATAGGCCCTCGTTCTCGCGTCGGATGGCCAGTAGTTGCTTACAAGGCTCAGTCGGGAATCCCCGGGGCATTCTGTGGACAGGTGTCTATTGAGAGTCCTTGTATTGGTACATGACCAGCGGCGAGAGCAAGGAACGGTCCATCGGAGCCACGAGCTGCCGCGCAACGTTCCGCGTTCCGCGTTCCGTGCCACCGGAAAATGTGGCCGGCTTTCGGTGTAAATGGCTTGGGTTTCTTCGAGTCGCTGCGCTGGGCGTCAGTTGAGGAAAGGGGGCATATCCCTACAGGCCAATTCCTTAGAACATCACTCAGACAGAAGCGGTGGCAGATGGCATTGCCTGTCCTAAGCCTTCCGCTAGTGTATCGAATATGGGTCCGGCAGCTGCGCGAAATGTAAAGACAGTAGGGTTGCCGCTCCTGGTTCGGGCTGTTTCCACCGGTGCTCTGCTGGGCGGGTGCATCAGCGGGGGCATATCGGGAATGTCGACCGTTCAGGCCCTCCTGTATCCGGAGCAGTTTGGGCCATGGGGCATGAATGGCGGCCAGATATTTTTCATGGCCATGCTTGGGCTCATCGTTGGAGCCATTGCCGGGCTGGCAACGGGTGCCGGTTCCGTAGCGGCACTTTGGGTTGAAGCCACTATGTCCTCATCCGTCGTGCTGCCGCGCGCGCTTACTGCCGGATTAGGAGCAGCTGCGGTGACGGTCGTTTACACCGTCCCGGCGTCCTGTGTCCTGGGGACAACCGGTCTGGCGCTGGCAGGAGTCGGGGCCAGCCTCTCCACAATCGCGGGGTTGCTGGCGGCCTTTCATACTCGACGGCTGGTTCGCCGATACCGTTCCACCGGCCAAAGGCAGCCCAGCTGAACGTTCGGCTCAGAACAGGGGCCAGAGCCAGGCCCACACGATAATGTCAGTTATCTTGTAGCGGCCCCCTCAAGGCGTCCACACCCATGTCGGTGGAAGAGTCCACCAGGCCTGGGATACTGCCGACCTGCAGCAGCTTCAGAAATTCACGAGGCGAAGGCCCAGGCAGCGGGTTGTAATCACCCCGGTGCTTCATTACTGCCTCGGCAGCGTCGAGCCTTTCCTCAAGGTCAAGAACTTTTTGTTGTAACCAGTTCACTAGGTCGGGCAGGCTACGAATGTTCCTCAGCTCGGGGAATACAAGGATCCCATTGGAATCGACAGGCAGCCGCTCAGCTATGGCAGCAGCGTACGCATCCCGCGCCGCATCGATGACCCAGGCCCCGTGAAAGGTCTTGATTCCGTAGATGTCCTTGGAGTAGTGGCCTCTAAGCTCGTAGGCGATACGCATCTCCTTGCTGTGGCTCCAGTATCGTCGCTCACATTCGTCGATCCTCGGCCCTAGGCCAGCGAGTTTGACCATATCTGCCGCCAGGCCCGTCGTCTGGCGGAGTTCCTCCAGGGAAGTAAGTAACAGATTTGAGTTCATAGCCGCGCTCCGCGCTCCGGATTGAAATCCGCTCTCGGAGAGCAGGAGGCCGCGGTCGGCTCCAATATCTTCAACGATTTTTTGAAGGCCCAAGACATGCAATTTGCTAACCCGACGTTTCCAAAGTTTGCACTCCACCAACCAAAGCAGATTCATCCCACCGTGGGTGGAGCGAACAATGACGTCGATGTCATGCACTCCGCGGGCGCCTGAGAGCGCGACATTCGTCTCGGCTTCCAGTCCCAACACCCTGAAGAAGGCGGCCACGCGCTCTTGGTAGTCATTCCAATCCATCTGTTGAGCATATGGCGTCATGCATCGGATCTTGTCGCAGCGTGCCACCTGTGGCATTGCACCCCGCGTGATGATTCTCAAAATCGATCGGAAACTGAGATAGCGGCAGAGTGCAACAGATGTGATGAGGCCGCAGTAAGGAATGCGGCAGTTGTGGTTCTCCGATATGGACGACTTCTTATTGCCGGGAAAGACTTTCTAACCTGTACGCGAAGGGAGGCGCTATCACGAGCGGGGACGCCACAAAACGCAGGCGGGGTGCACCCCCCACCCCCTTCGAGGGGTACAGGCCCTTACTGGCTGAGACGGGACACGCCATCCCGTTTGCGATGGATGGCATCCTGAACGCCCTGGGGCAACTTGCTGAACAGTGATGCAGCCCGCGCAGGACGAACAATCTTCTCATCCACAAGCATGTTCATAGCCTCGAAGAACATGAGGGGAATCTGTGGGTCAGTATCTCCGAGGTAAAGCCGGATGGATTCGTCGGTGTCATCTGCACCATGCAGGGCGGTGTTCCCGATGTGGCGGACCGCCTGCAGCACCTCCCATACGGGCTGTGACACGTCGCGGCTCAGAAGGGCCAGCCTGTCATCGAGTCGGGACTTGCTGGGTGCATCAGCAGTCAGGGTACTAACAAGACTTTCCAGGGCGGCCCTGCATAGGGCCGCCGCCGCCCGCCGTGACACAGCAAGGGTCGCCGCGGCTTCACGGTAGAGTTCCTCAGCTTCGGCGGGCATGTCGGGCGCTGGATCAGGGACAGCCGTCTTTTCAATCTCTGACGGAAATACCATGACTTGGCCCCGCCACATGGCCAGATTCTGGCAGGATGCGCATTGGCTCACGTGCCAGACAGGACCAGGCATGGCCTTCGCTATGTCTGTTGACATAGTCACGCTGACGCCGTCCTTCAGCATCACGAGGCTGTTTCTGTGCCTGGTAAGGACTTCATAAAAATCCTGACCTGCGAAAGCCCTGCATCTCGGACAATGAAAGCTTTTGCCCCTAAAGGTTGGCAGGGTCGGTGTGACGGTCATGGCAATGACAATAGCGGACAACAGCTTCCCGGATGCCTCCCTCCCGACTGGCTCTCATAAACGATCGATTACTGAGACGGTCGGTCCGTGTTCCAGAGGACGTAAGGAATGTCGAGCAACTCGCGGTTCGACACACCCCTCCAAAGTCTCAGAATGCCGTCCAAAAACAGTTAGTCTCACAACGGCAAATTGCTCGGCATTAAGAGAATACGGGGACGTCCGTGGCTGTAATCGGGTACGCGAGGGTTTCCACCGCGGAACAGAACCTTGATCTGCAGCTCAATGCACTCCAGGCGGCGGGCGCAGCCCGGACCTTTGCCGACAAAGGCGTCAGCGGATCCGCAACCGAACGCCCTCAGCTGTCCAAAGCCCTGGACAGGCTGGAGACCGGCGACGTACTCACCGTATGGAAGCTCGACCGTTTGGGACGCAACACCCGGCACGTCTTGGACCTCATCGAGAACATCCGAGAACGGGGAGCAGGGTTCCGTTCCCTGACCGAGGGTCTGGACACTACCGGGCCCATGGGCACCGCGATGCTTACGATTGTGGCCGCATTCGCTCAGCTGGAGCGCGACACGATGATTGAACGCACCAGGGCCGGCCTCGCTGCGGCCGCGGCCAACAACCGCCACGGCGGAAGACCCCGCAAAGTAGATGACGCTGCTGCTGCTCGGGCCAGGGAACTCAAAGGCAAAGGAATCAGTGCCTCGGACATCGGCAAGATGCTTGGAGTCTCCCGAGCCACGGTGTACCGGTACCTCCTCTAGGCTGCGCGGAGAGGGC
Source organism: Arthrobacter sp. (assembly GCA_025464925.1). Next base: position 5,435 of record JAODMS010000150.1, on the reverse strand, counting down.
AGGGCCAGAATATGCTCAATGACGGACGCCCGATGGTCGAGGTCATCAAGGAGCTCCAAGTCACCGAGGCGACCTGCTTCCAGCGGATTGCTGGCTGTGGTGGTTGGCGGATTGTCCTCGTTTACGCTTGCAGCCATGGGGTATTACCGTGCTGAAGAAGATTGATCAGTGGGGCACACGCAGGAGCTAGCGTGAAATTCGTGAGTGGAGAAGTTATCGATCAAGGAACTGGAGTTTCCCCGTGGTGAGCAATGGATTGAGCCCTGGTGGCGGTAACCAGTCCGGTGTGGCGGGCTTCACGGGGGAGGAACTGCGGCTGAGTGAAAAGGATGCCAAGAATCTCAGTCTTCTCTGCCTGGGCGGGCTCCTTATCTGCATTGGGATGGCCGTCTTCACCCTTACAAGCGTTCCTTGGGACACTCGCATGCCTTATGACGGAAAATACAACCGGAGTGGCAGTGGGATTCCGATGCAGATTGCCTTATTGCCTATTTTTGTGCCGCTTTTCGGGATCTGGAGATCGGTAAAACGTCCGGAAGCGAAACCCCGGACTCAGGCAGGGCGCGTCCGGGCGTATGTCCTAATGGTGGTCTTCATCTCTGTATGTGTCGTTTGCCAGTGGACTTTTGTGAACGGGATTCTTGTCGCTGGCGGCTACCTGTCTGAAGAGATACATTCAGCAGGTCGGGCTGGAACCCCAGGCTGGAGAAGTGCCGCGCTTCGTGGCGAGACCTCTCGTCTCGCATCCCAAGGGATGCGAGACCTCGCACCCAACGGGCTTGCTTTGCCGACTTCCCGCTCGGAGCGATTAGCCGTGCCGCTGCATGGTTCTCATGGAGGCCCGCCCTTACCGGCCCGGCAGTACCTCTAGTACCATTTCCTTCAAACTGAGACACCTTGGGGCTTGACGCGCAGCGTCATTTTGCGCGTGCCCAGTGCCTCCAGTCTTTCGTGACCTCTAGACGCGGGAAGGGCACCTGGATCAAGTCAGTGGCTTCGTTAGCGAACTCACGAATGCCACGGATGTCCTTCACGATCGTTGCCCACCGTAGGTATCCAATATCGTCGATCCGTCGTAGATGCATGAGAACCGAATGTGAAATTTGAGTCGCTGAACGATGCGCTGGCCTCGAATCTCACTGAGCACAAGATGGGCGATCATTAGGGCCTTTGCGTCGGTGTCTTCCCTCCCCCACAGCGCAGCATGGACTCCCTTGCGGTCCCGCCAAACTGCTTAGCAGGTGCACGAGTGCAGTAGGAGAGCACGACAGGCAAACTAGCACATACTTGATTTGTGCCAATATGATTCAGATCCCACCTAGGCTGCCACAGGGATGAACAGCCACAAGTCTTGACAGGAGTTACAACTTTGCTAAACAGAGATGTACCGAACCAAATGATCGAGGCCTTGGCTAGGAAGAGCGTTATAGCCGTTGTAGGAGCGGGCTTCACAAGCGCGAGTTGCCCAGGATCCTCAGCTGCTTCATGGCCAGGTCTCATCAAGAAGGGCATGAACGAACTGGCCGCGCGGCATGATGATCTGCAAGGTCATCTTGAGCGCGTTGAAATGTTCCTCAAGGATGCGGCGCAGACGGGCGATACTCACGATTTACTAATGGCAGCACAAATAGTGCGACGCGATTTTTACACCCGTGAAGATGAACAGTCGTTTGCTAACTATCTCAGCGATACATTCGATAATCTTCGATCCAAAAACCCTAGCCTGGGAAAAGCGATTAAGAATCTGGATGTTCCGGTCGCTACAACAAACTACGACACCCTATTAGAAGAGGCTCTCGGGACGGATAACAGTGTCACATGGCAGAACCGTACTGACATGCTCCGCGTTCTGCGGCACGAAAAAAACGGTGTTGCTCACCTGCACGGCGTATGGACGCATGCTCAAAGCGTGGTTTTTTCCATCGAAGACTATACGCGACTTACGGAAAACAAGGACGCTGTCTTTGGAGAAGCCAGTAGCATGGCTAGCCGACACTTTCTTTTTATTGGCATGGGGGAAGGCGTCTTGGACCCCAACTTCACTGAGCTCATGCGAATACTCAAGGAACGCACTGGCCCCTCCAACCATTACCACTGGATACTTTGTCGCGAATCCGAACTCGAAAGCATGCAAGCCAAACTAGCGACTACGACGATTCGGCCAGTCTCGTACGGATCGGAGTTCGACGACTTACCAGCATTTCTTAAGTTGATTCGCCGCAATGTGGAAGTTCACGGATCATCACATAGTCAGCGGTTGAACTTGAGGACAGCTGGTTGGAATACCATCGCTCAACAAATTAATGCAAATCGACTAGCATCCGCCGACGAAGTTGAGCCAGAAGATATACTGGACGCACTTGTCGATCCGACGCTTCTCCCCTTGTCCCACGAGCAATACGTGTATGAGAAACGGAAACGAAAATCAAAGGATGAAGACGCAAACGACAACGACTTGGAACCGATTAGTGCGGAGAAGGTTCTCGAGGGAAAACGTATAACCATTGTCGTAGGCGAAGAACACGCTGGTCTAACTACCGCGCTTCAATGGCTTTGTCTGACGTATGTGCAACCGCGTGAAGAAGTCACACCCTTGATGATTGACGTCCAAGAGCAGAAAGCATCGGAAAGGCTCAGCGGAATACTCCGGGACAAACTAAACGGATACGGCGCAGCCCTTAAGCGAAGTGACGATTTACCACCTATAGCATTAGCCGTGGATAATCTTACATATAGGGAAGGGGTGAAGTTTGGCCGGTTTATGACAGATATCGCGGAAAGCTCGGCCGAAAAGCTCTTCCTTGGATGCAATCTTGGCAATGAGACTGACCTAACTCGCGTACTTCAAGACAATGGTGCAGACTGCCAAATTGTTTATCTGGGCAAAGTAGGCCTTACCGAGGCAAAAAAGTATGCCATTATTATTTCGCCTGACGTAAGTCCAGCACTTATTGATCGCGTAATGGTTCTGATTAGAAGGGAGCACCTTCCTCGGAACCCCTTCACCGTGCTCATGGTCATAGCTCTTTTGATTCAGGAGCTATCCCGTCCCGAACGGTGGCAAAATCAAACAGATGTACTTAATGAGTACATGCAGCTTCTTTTAAGTCACGCTAACAGAGGTCTCGATGCCCGGGAGACACTAAGTAATGAAAACCTTGAAAGAGTACTAACTGCTCTAGCTAAAGAATTTGTAAAAGAGCGCACAGGGTCTCTTTCCGAGGACAGATGTACTGAGATTCTTGTAAATCTATTTTCGGCGCTCGATTGGGACGAAAGCGCGACTCGCTGGCTAGAGGAAATGACATCCAGAAGAATCCTGCGAAGGGAGGTGCACCAGATCGAATTTCGACAGTCTAGCTACCTGTATTTATACGCGGCCAAAGCTGCTGTTCAGGACCAGGAGTTCATGTCGCTGCTGCTCGAGGAGCCGCTCTTCTTCGGCCCCATCCTCAAGCACTGTGCGGCCATACTTCGCAACGACGCCACTCTCATCCGCAGGACATCAGATCTACTGCTGACGTGGGATAAACATGAAAGAGTCGGCGCGAATTTCGATGAGGTACAGCGTATTGAAGCACCCGAAATTGCCGAAGCCAATAGCGATGGGCACGAATCTGAGGACTCGAATGCTGAAGATAATGGAAGCGCCTCTGACGAAGTGGGAACTTCGAATGAAAAACCAGAACTGGTCAACAACCAAAACAACTACGATTTAAGCATCGATTCAGATGTCAAGCCTTTCCCACTTCTCCAACTCGATAAAATTCCGGAATCCTATAGACTTTTCATGGCTGTTGACTTGGCTTCCAGTGTCTTACGAGACTCGGATGCAGTTACCGACCACACAGCCAAAGACGAGGCCCTACTTCAAGCCTTTCATGCATGGGGGGTTCTTATCGATCATGTCGAAACAGACGAGGAAATACAAAAGGCCGGCAAGAGAATAATCGAGGAAGGCGTGAAGCAGGGATTCTACTCCGCCGAAATTGGAGACGGCCTTCTTCCCTACTATCAGAGGAACTACGCTAACTTATTTGTTCTTAGTGGAATAAATACGAGCTTACGCTCTAGTAAATTGAAAAAGTCAATGGAACGCTTATATGAGAAGAATGCAATCACTGCGAAAGGGCCCTACGCCACGGCTTCGGCTGCATTTTTTGAACTTACAAGTGGTAAGGGTGAGTGGGCAAAGAATGTGCAGCATTTGTGTGATTCTCTTGGAAGACGCTTAATCGCCGTTGAATTTCTAGGCTCGCTACTTCCGTCGATTTATATCTTTGATGAACTTAGTCCGGTCGAACGCGAGACAATCAAAGAAACTATTATCCAGCAATGGGATACCGTCATGAATTTTGCGGACCGCGGAAGTCGACAGCGATTTATTGACCACAATTTCAATCGTTGGGATCGGTTCAGGCGCAGAACCGAGGCAGCTCGGTTGATGGCGCGAACAAGAGCTCTTCTGCGTTAGTGCGTTCTTGATCTGGGGCGTGTTGGCCGTAAACACACCGCCACGAATAGCATTATTTGCCTGATCACAATTGACAAGTTGCTTTGACTCAACTTCGAGCCTATTTCCAAACTCGTCGTGATTGAAGGTGTACTCGGGTCTAAAGTGACTCTTCGTGGTTCGTGGGGAATTGATCTCGTGTCATAGATGACAGAAGGGCCCGTGGCCCTGCTGGGATTAGTGTGTCTAAGCATGCAAACCGGCTCTTCACGGTTCGTGGTGAATGTTCTGCCGTGAGGGATGTTCATGCCGCTGTTCTGGCGGCAATGCGCAACAAAATACGCGTTTTGTAGTTGCGGGCGTTGGTGAATCCCCGGCCTGTTCTTTTGATGTGTTTGATCGTTGTGTTGTTTGCTTCTACTTTCGCCGATGTCGGCTCTCCGTGGTTGGTGGTGAATTCGGGTTCGTGTGATTAGACGCGGAGGGCCCGTAGCCCTGTTGTGATGGATGTTCTTGACGCATTCATCGATGACAGGACTACGAGCCTTGACCGAGCTTACTTCCCGGTGCGCTGATGCTGCCACCGCGATTTTCAACCTGCCCGACTACCGTGTCCTGGAAACAGAGATACTGGGCTTCGGACAGCGCCGGATCCACGTCGAGAGCACCGTCGAATCCGGGTGTCCGGACTGCGGTGTGATCGGCACCCGCCGGCCTTCACGCCGCCGGCAGCGGGTCCGGGACATTCCCGTGGCCGGACCGGTGGAGGTCATCTGGTCCAAGCGCCGGTTCTTCTGCGACGAGTCAGAATGCCCGCGCCGGACCTTCTTCGAAGCCACCGTCGAGGTTCCGGGCTCTTCACGGTTCGTGGTGAATGTTCTGCCGTGATGCATGTTCATGCCGCTGTTCTGGCGGCACTGCGCAACAGGATACGCGTTTTGTAGTTGTGTGCGTTGGTGAATCCCCGGCCTGTTCTTTTGAT
>JAODMS010000146.1 GCA_025464925.1 Arthrobacter sp. | reverse complement strand
AAAGGCCCTGGCAGTCTTCCCGGCACACCGGCTGGAACGGCAGCATGGTTACAACTGCGTCCCGCAACACCGGCTCAAGATCGATCAGATCGTGCTCGACTCGACGTTGCTCTTCTTCGTCTTCTTCGTCCGAGAACACAGCGTCCCCGTAGAAGAAAAGTTCTTGCACATTGACCTCGAGGTCATACGCAAGGGGATCCAGGCATCGGCCGCATTCGCCAGTAACTTCGACGTCCACGGTTCCTGATACCAGAATTCCTTCGTGTACGGCCTCCAGCCGCAGGTCCAGCCCGACATCCGAGCCTTGCTGCACGCCAATGAGCGCCACACCAAGATCACTTGGTGCGGGTACATGTTCCTTCAGTGTCCGCATGCTTCCCGGACTGCGTCCGATGTCCTTGACGTCGAACGCCAGGGGCGAACTAGCATCTCGTTTAATGAGAACTCCTGTTGAACATATGACCGACGTACTATCTTAGCCTGAACTTCCGGACGGACTCAAACCGAAGGCCAGGCGCGCGGATCAGACCGCGTCCCGGCCAGGATTCAGGCCGCGCAACCGGCAGCAGGCCGCCGAGTACCGATCAAGCTTACCCTTTGCGCACCTGTTCCCGAACCGGCTCGCGCAGGTGCAGCCGTTTCAGTACAGATCGGGGAACAAACTCCGAGACATTCCCGCCCAGGGTGAACACTTCCTTGATCAGGGTGGATGACAAATGCAGGTAGGAGCTCTCCGCCGGCAGGAACACCGTTTCGACGCCGGTGAGCTGCCGGTTCATGGTGGCCATCGGCAGCTCATAATCGAAGTCAGAGGATGAGCGCAGGCCCTTGACGATGGCGGACACGCCGCGCCGGCGGCAATACTCGGCGAGGAGACCCTCCCCTACCGGCTCCACCACGATGCCGCGCAAGGAGGCGAGCGTCTCCTTGGCCATGTCGATCCGCTCCTCGAGGCTGAAGCGGTATGTCTTGGCGTAGTTGGTGGATACTCCCACGATGACCTCGTCAAAGAGGCCAGCGGCTCGGGCAATGACTTCCAGGTGTCCATTGTGAATGGGGTCGAAGGAGCCAGGGCATACGGCGCGTCTCATGCACCGAACCTACCGTATCCGCGGACCGGGTTACCATGACTGGATGTCAGCATCGAACATTCCTTTCACCGTGGCCGGAGGCGTGGTCCTCGTGACGGGAGCCGCCAGGGGCATGGGCCGGCTGTATGCCCTCCGCGCGGCCCGTGAGGGGGCCGCCGCCGTTCTGCTGTGGGACGTCGACGCCGACGGCCTGGCACGCACCGCTGCTGAGGTGACGGCCCTCGGGGCGCGCGCCGTTGCCCGGCAGGTGGACCTGGCGGACCGCAACGCGATCGCCGCGGCCGCGGAGGAAAGCAGGTCCGAGGGGCCGCTGGCACTGCTGGTCAACAACGCGGGGATCGTGCGCGGAGCGCATTTCTGGGACCATCACCCGGGGCGGGACATCGCCCTGACGATGGACATCAACGCGCTGGCCCCCATGTACGTCACCCACGCCTTCCTGCCGGACATGATGGCCGACGGCGGCCGGCCCCGCCGGATCCTGAATGTCGCCTCCGCCGCCGGCACCGTCGCCAACCCGCGGATGAGCGTCTACGCCGCCTCCAAGTGGGCCGTCATCGGCTGGAGCGACTCGCTCCGGCTGGAACTCGAGCAGCAGGGCTACCACCTCCTCAAGGTGACCACCTTCTGCCCCAGCTACATCTCCACCGGCATGTTCGAAGGCGCGCGCGGTCCGCTGCTGACGCCGCTGATGACCCCCGAGGATGCCGTGGGCCGGGCCTGGCGTGCCACCGGGGCCGGCCAGCCGCAGCTGATCGCCCCCGCCGGGGCCCGGGTTGGAAAGGTCCTGCGCGGCATCCTGCCGGTGCGGGCCTGGGACTTCATGGGCGGGAAGGTTTTCCGGATCTACTCCACCATGGACAAGTTCACCGGCAGGGCCGGGAAGGCGGGCCCACGATGAACTCCCCGGTGCAGTTCCCATGGCAGCGCGCCGCGACCGGCGCGAATCTGCTCTCCCCCGACGGAACCCTGGGCGTGACAATCTTCGAGGAGATGACCACGCTCGCGCTCCAGACGGGCGCCATCAACCTCGGCCAGGGATTCCCGGACGAGGACGGGCCCGTCGAGATCAAGGAAGCCGCCCAGGCGGCCATCGCTGCGGGCGCCAACCAGTATGCGCCCGGCAAGGGCATCCTTGAACTGCGGGAGGCGATCTCCGCCCACCAGCAGTGGTTCTACGGGCTCGCCCCGGACCCGCAGACCGAAATCATCGTCACCACCGGCGCCACCGAAGCCATCGCCGCCTCGCTGCTCGCGCTCGTCGGTCCCGGCGACGAGGTGCTCACCTTCGAGCCGTTCTACGATTCCTACGGGGCCATCATCGGGCTCTCCGGAGCCACCCATGTCACGGCCCCGCTGCTGGCACCGGACTTTCTGCCGGATCTGGCCGCCCTCGAAGCGGCCTTCAGCCAGCGCACCCGGGTGGTGCTGATCAACAATCCGCACAACCCCACCGGCGCCGTTTTTCCCCGCGAGGTGCTTCAGCGCGTCGTCGAGCTGGCCACACGGTACGACGCCGTCATCATCACCGACGAAGTCTATGAACACCTCACCTTCGGCGTCGGGCACATCCCGATTGCCACCCTGCCCGGGGCGGCCGACCGCACCCTGACCATCTCCTCCGCCGGCAAGACCTTCTCCTTCACCGGCTGGAAGGTAGGTTGGCTCAGCGGCCCCGAGCACCTCGTGTCGGCCGCCCGGACGGTCAAGCAGTTCCTGAGCTACAGCTCGGGGACCCCGTTCCAGGCCGCCATCGCCGTCGGCCTCGGCCTGCCCGACGAGTACTACGCCGGGATTGCCGACACGCTCCAGTACAAGCGCGACATCCTCAGCGAAGGCCTGCGTGCGGCCGGGCTGGACGTCTTCACCCCCCAGGGGACGTACTTCGTGAACGTCGACACCTCGCCGCTGGGGATCACCGACGCCGTGGACCTGGCCCGACGGCTTCCGGCGCTGGTTGGCGTCGCCGCGATCCCGGTGCCGGTCTTCTGCCATCCGGAAGGCGCCGAACGCACCCGCAGCCTGTTGCGGTTCGCGTTCTGCAAAAAAACCGCTGTCCTGGAAGAAGCCGCCGAGCGGCTCGCCACCCTTCAGAACAGGCTCTGAGGGTGCCGGATCAGGCGTCGCGTTTCCTCCGGACCACCGGGCAGCACGCCACCATCGAGCCCGATCCCTTCACCGACGGCGGATTTGTGCTCAGCATCGGCGGGGCGGAGCAGTCGCACGTCAACCTGGCGGACCCGGGGGACATCTTCTATGAATATCTGCGCCGGATCGGCCACGTGGTGGATCTTGCCGCGCCGTGGGGTGAACCCGTCAGTGCGCTCCATCTGGGGGCCGGTGCGCTGACCCTGGCCCGCTACATCCAGGCCACCCGGCCAGGTTCCGTGCAGTACGCCGTGGAGCTGGAACGCGAACTGCTGGATTTCGTGCTGCAGCAGCTGCCCCTGCCCGACGGCACGGAACTGCACACGCTGATCGGCGACGCCCGCGACGCCCTGGCGGAGCTTCCGGCGGACCTTCGTTTCGACGTGGTGATCCTGGACATCTTCTCCGGGCCCGAAGCTCCGGAACACATTGCCTGCACCGCGTTCTACGAGGAGGCCGCCGCAAGACTCACTCCGCGCGGCGTGCTGATAGTCAACGTGGGCGACGAACCCGGGCTGACCCTGGTCCGGAGCCAGGTGGCCGCCCTGCGCCGGGCCATGGCTGACGTCGCGGCCTTCGCGGAATCGGGACTGTTCACCGGGCGGTACCCCGGCAACATCATCCTGGCCGCGACGCAGGGGCCGTGGCCCGAGCCGTGGACCGCAGCGCTCACCGCACGCGGGCCGCACCCCGCCAAGGTGCTGTCCGGCGTCGGACTCGATGTGCTCTCCGGCTGACGGCTAGCTGCCGGGCTGTCCTGTTTCGGCTCCTGCCACCTCGGCCTCGGGGATCTCCGGCCGGGTTTCCGGGCTGGGCTCGGCGAACCAGAGCCGGGTTTCCCCGTATTTCCTCTCGGCGAACCTCTCCATGCCCTCCGGCCAGGCCGGTTCGGGAGTCCGGGAGGAACGTTCCACCACGACGACGGCGCCTGCCGCGAGGTGCGGCGCGACCTTGGCCAGAGCGGCACTTAGCGCCGGCCCGTCCAGGGGGTAGGGCGGGTCCAGGAAGACCAGATCCCACCGGGCTCCGGCCTCCGTGCGGTCCAGGAACGATTCGACCTTGGAGCGGTGCACCGAGACGACCTTGCGGCCCAGGACTGTGTTGACCATGTCAGCATTCCGCTGGCAGACAGCGCTGGCCTTGTCGTCGAACTCCACCAGGTCCACCGAGTCCGCGCCGCGGCTGGCGCTTTCCACGCCCAGCGAGCCTGAACCCGCATACAGGTCCAGCACCCGGGCGCCGTCAATGATGTCGAAGGCGTCGAGCCGGGAGAACAGCGCTTCCTTGACCCGGTCCGTCGTTGGCCGCGTCAGCGACCCGGGAACGCTGACCAGGGGGGTCCCGCCGGCGGCCCCGGATACGACGCGGCTCATGCGCCGGCTCCTCTGCCTGTTGTTCTAACCGCGTTCAAGGAACGCCTCCTTTTCCGGATTGAGGTATTCGTCGATCGCCTCCGCCAGCCCGGGATGGGCTGCCAGGGACGGGTCTGATCCCACGATGCGCTGTGCATCCTGCCGGGCGCGGGCGATCACGTCCTCGTGCTCGAGCACCCGCAGCAGCTTCAGTGTGGAACGGCCGCCCGACTGCGACGCGCCCAGGATGTCGCCCTCGCGGCGCAGCTTGAGGTCCTCCTGCGAGAGCACGAAGCCGTCGGTGGTGGCCGCCACCGCCTCGAGGCGGCGGCGGCTGGGGTGGCCCGGCTCCAGGGTGGTGACCAGGAGGCAGGTCCCGGGAAGCCCGCCGCGGCCAACCCGGCCGCGGAGCTGGTGGAGCTGGGAGATGCCGAACCTGTCGGCGTCGAGGATGACCATGAGCGTGGCGTTGTGCACGTCCACGCCCACCTCGATCACGGTGGTGGAGACCAGCAGTTTGGTCTCATTGGCGGTGAACGAGGCCATGGTCTCGTTCTTGAGGGCCGGGTCCTGCCGGCCGTGCAGGGGCGCGACGGGCACACCGGCCAGGGCCGGTTCGTCCCGGAGCTGTTCGACGACGGCGGTCACCGACGCCAGTTCCCGGGACCCGTTGTCCCCCTCCAGATCCGCGGCGCCCGGTGCGGCCTCACCCGGGCTGAAGTCGCCGTCGTCGTCCGTACCGATCTTGGGGCAGACCACGTAGACCTGGTGGCCGGCGTCGATTTCCTCCCGGGAGCGCGACCAGATCCGCCCGGCCCATCCGGGGTTCTCGGCAAGCCCGACCACGTGGGTGGAAATGGGTGCGCGCCCGGCCGGGAGCTCGTCCAGCACGGAGGTTTCCAGGTCGCCGAACACTGTCATGGCCACGGTCCGGGGAATCGGAGTGGCGGTCATGACCAGCAGATGCGGCGGCTTGCTCGCCTTGGACCGCAGGGCGTCGCGCTGTTCCACACCGAAGCGGTGCTGTTCATCCACCACGATCAGGCCGAGGTCGTAGAAGGAGACGCTCTCGCTCAGCAGGGCATGCGTGCCGATCACGATTCCGGCCGTTCCGGAGGCGGCGTCCAGCATGGCCTGCTTCCGGGCGGCGGCGGGCAGAGAGCCGGTGAGGAGCGTGACCTGGACGGCGTCGGGCCCGAAGCCGCCGAGCATCCCGTCCCGGGACAACGGGCCGAGCGTCCGGCGGATCGATTCGAAATGCTGGGCAGCCAGGACCTCGGTGGGTGCCAGCAGGGCAGCCTGCCCCCCGGCGTCGACCACCTGCAGCATGGCGCGCAGGGCCACGATCGTCTTGCCGGAACCCACCTCGCCCTGCAGGAGCCGGTTCATCGGCGAGTCCTGGGCCAGCTCCTCGGAGAGCGTCTTGCCGACGGCGGACTGGCCGGCGGTCAGGGTGAACGGCAGCTGGCGGTCGAAGGCGGGCAGCAGGCCGTCAGCGACCGGGCGGCGGGCCGTGGCCTCCTCCGCGGCCAGCTGGGCGCGGCGCCTGGCGAGGGCGGACTGGAGCACCAGGGCCTCCTGGTACCGGAAGCGGTCCCGCGCGCGCTGCCAGTCGGCCGGGGACTGCGGGGCGTGGATGAGCCGGTAGGCCGCTGCGACCGGCAGGAACTTTTCCCGGGCCGCGATCTCCGCCGGCAGGGGGTCGGCCAGGGTTTCCAGGTCAACGGTGTCCAGCAGCGTCGAGATCACTTTCTGGATGGACCAGCTCGTGAGCTTCGCCGTCGCCGGGTACACCGGAATGGGCCTGGCTGCCAGTTTTTCCGGATCCATCCCCGGGGTGTCGGGGTCCTCGTCCAGCAGCAGGAAGTCGGGGTTGGTCAGGCCCAGCGAACCACCGTAGCGGGTCACCTTGCCGGAGAACATGGCTCGCCGGCCGGGCTGGAGTTCGGCTTTGGCCCGGAACCCGTTGAAGAAGCTGACCTTCAGGGTGCCCGGCATGCCGGCGCCGCCGGCGTCGTCGGAGATCACAACGTCGGTCAGGGAGCCGCGCCGGGCCCGCATGGCCCGGGTGCTGTTGGAGATCACCCGGGCAATGAGGGTCACTTCTTCGTCGAGCGGGACCTCGCTGATGGGCGTCAGTTCACCGCGGCTGAGGTACCGGCGCGGAAAGTAGTTCAGCAGGCCGCCGACGGTGGCGATGCCGAGGTGCTTTTCGATGACGGCCGCGGAGCGCTTGCCTATCCGGCGTTCCAGGCCCAGTTCCAGTTCAGCGTTCATGTCCGTCTGGGTCCAGCACATCAGAATCCCGGGGAACGGCCAGCTCGCTGACGGACAGGTCCGCGGGCTCTCCCAGGGAACGGATCAGGGCCAGGGCCGGCCCGGGGTCCGGCACATGGACGTGGACCCGCCAGCGGTAATGGCCGGAGGCGTCCGCGGCGCCGCCCACCTGGCTCATGATGACGGAGTCACCCATTTCGTCGAGCCGTTGGCGCAGCATGGCGGCGTCCAGTGGTGAGAGGGCGATGGTGCACATGATCTCCACGCCCTCGTCACGGGGCATGGTGGCGTGGATATGCGGATCCTGGACGTCATAGCCGTGCAGTCCGTCCAGGAGCTCGCTTTGAAGTTCCTCGCCCAGCACCGCGGACCGGAGGCAGTCGAGGATCAGCAGCATGCCGACCCCGCCGGCATCCACCACGTGGGCGGCGGAGAGGGCATCAAGCTGGCCTTCGGTGCGGATCACGGCTTCCACGGCGGCACCGACGACGGCGTCCAGGGCCAGGCCGAGAGCGTGGTTGCTGTCATCGCCGTCGTGCGCCGCGTCCACGGCGGCCGCCGCGCGGGCGGCAGCGTCCATGACGGAAAGCATCGTGCCCGGCACCGGGTCACTCAGCGCGGACCAGGCCCGGAGCTGTGCCCGGTTCAGCGCGGCGGCCAGCAGGGGCGAGCTCAGCCGGGTGTGGCCGGCGAGCGGCTCGGCGGCGGCGCACAGGAACACCGCGAACAGCGTTCCGGAGTTGCCGCGGGCTTTTTCCATGGCGGCGCGGCCCGCCTGTGCCAGGACGGCACCTACATCATTCCGGGCCGGATCCGGCGGGCCGGAGACGATTTGTGACAGGTCGCCGGCGCCCTGGACGGCCTCCGCAGCGTCAGCCTCATGCAGGGCGTGGACTGCGGCGCGGACCGTCAGGTAAAGGTTCGTTCCGGTGTCGCCGTCAGGGACGGGGAAGATGTTGATGGCGTTCAGGCGGTCGCTGTGGTTCCCTAGCGTTGTTTCCGCCTTGCCCAACCACCGCTTCATCGCTTGCGCGTTGGCGGCAATTTTAGTCTGCAAAGTGATCCCATCCCACA
>JAODMS010000112.1 GCA_025464925.1 Arthrobacter sp. | reverse complement strand
GCGGGCCATCATGCCGGTGCTGCCGACCCGCGAGGAATTCCCCTACGCGATCCGCCAGGTGTCTGAGGCCCTCAGCTCCAACGGTTCGACGTCGATGGGTTCCGTCTGCGCCTCCACGCTGTCCCTGCTCAATGCAGGTGTGCCGCTGAAGGCCGCCGTCGCCGGTATCGCCATGGGCCTGGTCTCCGACCAGGTTGACGGCCAGACCCGCTACGCCGCCCTGACCGATATCCTCGGCGCCGAAGATGCCTTCGGCGACATGGACTTCAAGGTTGCCGGTACCTCCGAGTTCGTTACGGCCATCCAGCTGGACACCAAGCTCGACGGCATTCCGGCCTCGGTCCTGGCAGCCGCCCTGAAGCAGGCCCGCGAAGCCCGCCTGCACATCCTGGACGTTCTCAACTCGGCGATCGACACCCCGGACGAGCTTTCCGAGTTCGCGCCGCGCGTCATCGCGGTCAAGATCCCGGTAGACAAGATCGGCGAGGTCATTGGGCCCAAGGGCAAGATGATCAACCAGATCCAGGAAGACACCGGCGCCGACATCTCGATCGAGGACGACGGCACGGTCTACATCGGCGCCACGAACGGCCCGTCCGCCGACGCAGCACGGTCAGCGATCAACGCCATCGCCAACCCGCAGCTTCCGGAAATCGGCGAGCGGTACCTGGGCACGGTCGTCAAGACCACGACCTTTGGCGCCTTCGTTTCGCTGACCCCGGGCAAGGACGGCCTGCTGCACATCTCCGAGCTGCGCAAGCTCGCCGCTGGCAAGCGCGTTGACAACGTCGAGGACGTCGTCTCCGTCGGCCAGAAGATCCAGGTGGAAATCACCAAGATCGACGACCGCGGCAAGCTCTCCCTGTCTCCCGTAGTGGCTGACGGGGAAGGCGCAGACGAGGCCGAGCTCGTTGAGGAGTCCGGCGAGTAGTTCGCGCTGCAGCCCGCTGCACGGCTAGGACAGGACAGCTAGAAACGGCGGGGCCGGCGGATCATTCCACCGGCCCCGCCGGCGTTAAGCCGCTGGTACGATTGCAGGCAGATTTGGCACGTGTTTACTGAAAGGCCTTGATGACTGTCGTACCCCTGCCGCTAGAGCAGAACCAGCATGCTGACACCCTGATCCACGGAGCCGACGGCGGTTCGGAGGTGCGCCGTTCGGTGCTGCCCGGCGGCGTCCGCGTACTGACCGAGGCCATGCCCGGCCAGCGCTCGGCCACCATCGGCTTCTGGGTGGCGGTGGGCTCGCGCGACGAAGCCCCCGGACAGCACGGCTCCACCCATTTCCTGGAACACCTGCTGTTCAAAGGGACCAAGCGCCGCACCGCCCTGGAAATCGCCTCCGCCTTCGACGAGGTCGGCGGGGAATCGAATGCCGCCACCGCGAAGGAAAGCACCTGCTACTTCGCCCGAGTACTGGACACCGACCTGCCGATGGCGATTGACGACATAGCGGACATCATCACCGGCGCCGTACTGGATCCGCAGGAGATGGAACAGGAACGCGACGTCATCCTCGAAGAGATCGCGATGGACAGCGACGACCCCACCGACGTGGCGCACGAGAACTTTGTCGCTGCCGTCCTGGGGACCCATCCGCTCGGCCGTCCGATCGGCGGGACACCTGATGCCATCCGCGCCGTTGCCCGCGACTCCGTCTGGGACCACTACCGCCGCTACTACCGGCCCGACGAACTCGTCATCACCGCCGCCGGGGGACTGGACCACGACGTCGTCTGCGGGCTCGTCGTGGACGCCCTCCACGCCGCCGGCTGGGGGCTTGAGCCTGACACCGCCCCGGTGCAGCGCCGGTCCACCGAGCGCGCGGAAATCACGGGCACTGCGGGCCTGCATGTGGTCAAGCGACCGGTCGAACAGGCCAACATCATCATGGGCTGCCCCTCGCTGGTCGCCACCGACGGCCGCCGCTTCGTCATGAGCGTGCTCAACGCGGTGCTGGGCGGAGGCATGTCCTCGCGGTTGTTCCAGGAAATCCGGGAGAAGCGCGGGCTCGTCTACTCGACCTACTCCTTTGCGTCCTCCTACGCCGACGCCGGCTACTTTGGCATGTACGCCGGCTGCACGCCGTCAAAAGTCCGGCAGGTCATCGATCTCCTGGGCGCCGAACTGGACAAGCTCGCCGAGGACGGCATTTCCGACGAAGAGCTCCGCAAGGCCGTGGGGCAGCTCTGCGGCGGCATCGTGTTGGCCCTGGAGGACACCGGATCGCGGATGTCCCGGCTGGGCCGCGCCGAGCTGGTGTCCGGCGAATACCAGGACATTGACGAGACCCTGCGCCAGATCAAGGCCGTCACCGCGGCCGAGGTCCAGGAGCTCGCCCGTGAACTCGCGGCCGCCCCGCGGACCGTCACCGTGGTCGGCCCCTTCGAGGAAACGGATACCTTCGGTCTCTGACCGTCCGGCACTGGCCTTCCGGCTGGAACCTTCTGTGCCGGGACGGCGCCCCTTTACAGCCCGGGGAACCGGGCGTGATGATGGTGGCGGGGTCATTCGGGAGGAACCATGGGCCAGCTGCTTCCACGCAATGCGAATCAGGCGCTGGAAGTTTTCCTGGGGCACTGGACCGGTATCACGCGGTGGGAGGCGACGGCGTGGGGGCCGGCGCGCTCTGCCGACGTCGCGATTTCCTTTGCCCGCGCGGCTGCCGGGCTCGCCGTCGCCGCCAGTTACCGCCACACCGGCGCTGACGGTAGCCACACCGAAGGCCATGGGGTGTTCACCGTGGATCCGAACCGTCCCGACACCCTCTGGTATCACGTGAACAGCATGGGCCTGCCGCCGGAGGCACCCGCCCGCGCCAGCTGGCAGGAGGGCATCCTGACCGTGGAGCGGCGCAGCGGACGAGGAACGGCGCGGCACACTTTCCAGGTGGACGGCGCCGTGCTGACGCATGCCGCCGGGCTCCGGCTGGGCCGGGCAATTGACTTCACCCCGTTCATGACCTCGGTCTGCCAGCGGGTGCCGGAGGGCACCGCCGTCCCGGCCTGAGCGGTGCCCGGTGGTGTCGCTGCTCAGACGATACCCAACGCCTATGACGGCTGGGACTCCGCGTTCGGCGCGCCGGTCGGGGCGTTCGCCTGGTCGGCCAGGGGGTGCTGCCGCCGGCTCGCCAGCAGGAACGGCACCGCGATCAACTCGATCACGCCGCCGATTGCCAGCGACGCCGGGTAGCCGGACACGTCGGCCGCCCGACCGAGCGCCGGCTGCACCACCACGCCACCGCTTGATCCCATGAGTGAGTCGAAGCTGAGCACGGTTGCCCGTTGTTTCGAGGCGATCATGTCGTTCAGATAGGCCTGCCGCACCGGGGTGCCCGCCGAGGAGACCAAAGCCCAGAGCGCCAACAGCACCAAGGCAACCCAGAACACCCGGGTGAACCCGAGCGCCACCAGAATCAGGGAGCTGCCGAGACTGCTCAGAATCAACACCGTCGTGCGCTTGCGGACGAGGCGCCGGATGCGCGGCGCGATCCAGCCGCCGAGCACTTCCGCTCCGGCGACGATTGCCGCAGCCAAGCCCGCCACGGAGTATGCACGGGAGTCGCCGAAGAGCTCAAGGAGGTACGGCTGCAGGGCGTAGAACACGTACATCCCGACGCCGGCGCTGAACGGGGCGGCCAGCATCAGATAACGTACCGGCGGGTTCTTCAAGCCGTTCTCGACCGAGGCGGAGAGTACGGCCCGGGTTGCCCGGAGGGGATGAGGGGAGCGTTCGGGGGTGAAACCGACGTCGTGCATAAGCCAAAAAGCCACAATGAACATGGCCACCAGTACGCCCACGCGCAGCAGAAACGGCACGCCGAGGTCGGTGGCCTGCGCGAGCACGCCGCCGGCCACTGAACCGCCGAGCATCGCGACGCCCGACACCATCTGTCCGCGTCCGAGCACCGGCTCGAACCCGCCTTCGTATCCCGAGAAGCGCAACGCGTCGACGAGCCAGGCCTCGACCGCGCCCGAGAAGAAGGTGAAGCCGAGGCCGAGCAGGACCGACACCACCGCCCATGACCAGAACGGGGCGGAAAGCTGCCAGAGCAGGTAGTAGAGGTAGGTCGATGCCGCCAGGGTCACGGTGCCCAGGAGGAACGAAACGCGGCGCCCCCACCCGTCGGCAATCACTCCGGTGGGCACCTCGAACAGCACCATACCGGCCGTGAAGAAGGCGTTGGCGGCAAAGGCCTCGAGGTTGCTCAGTCCGGCATCCAGCAGGAAGAGCGTGTTGATTCCCCAGATGAACGAGGCCGCCAGGGTGTTGCCCAGCGTCAACGTGAGGTAGATGCGCTGAATCTTGCAGGAGGCGGAGTTCATCGCGTCGCTGTCCCCGCTCGCGCGAAGGGTTGGCACGTGCCCATTCTCGTCCCCACTCGCCGCCGCGCGCTATGGCTTTCCTGATCTGCGGACCGTTGCGGTTTCGTTGGAAAGCTGCGCTTGAAACGCGATGACATGCCCGAGCCCGCATTCTAGATGTGCCGTAATCTGAATCACCTTCCGCGGTGCTGGGCCCCGCGGCTGAACGGCTCAACGCCACGTTCCCCAGCCGGGAGGTTTACCGCACTTTCTGGAAGCAGCACCCGGCTTTCTGCGCGGACTGGAGCCCGCTGGTGGAGGACTATGTGGACTACGACCTGACCGGCGAGGAGCCCCATCTCGGGCCGGAACGGCGGCGGCGTGACGCGCGTGCCGTCAGAGTGCGGACTCCAGGATCCGGGTTTTCGGAGCCCCCAGAAGGGCGGGAGCGGTGTCGGGGGAGTTCCAGACCGTCGCCTGCAGCTTGGCCAGGAAAGCTTCAGCCTGCCCGGGCTGCCCGAAGTCGAGTTCGACCAGCACGTAGCGGGGGTCATCCACAGGCCGGCTGATCCGGTGCGCCGTCACCCCCGACGCCGCGCGGTTCGCCGGATCGCGGTCGAAGGCCGGGCAGGGCACCGCCCGCTATCCCAAAAACCGGACGCGGAAAAGGCAGCGACGGGTTAGCCCCCGGCGAAGGGCGGCAGCACGTCCACGACGTCGGCCGGGTTCAGTGCCGCGGTCCGGTTCCGCACGGCAACCTCGTTGAGCAGGAAGCTGGAGCGGGACAGGATACGCGCCAGCGGCGGCGTCCCGGCGGGCGGTTCGGGACGCTCGACGGCGAGGATCGCCTCGAGCAGCGTCTCAAGGGTGTCGCCGTCGGACAGTTCAAAACGTTCCTCTTCCACACCGGCGGCGGCCCGCGCGGCAGCGAAGTAGCGTACATTCACGGTTTACTCAGCCTCCGATGGCGCTCATGCTGCGGTCCGGCTGGACGAAGTCCGGGGCGTCCAGTCCCACGTGGTCCATGCCGTGGGCCTTGGGCTTGATCCACATGGCGTCCTGCCAGCGTTCGGCCAGCTGTTCGTCGCTGGCACCTTCGCGGAGCAGTCCCAGCAGGTCCACCTCTTCGCGGGAGAAGAGGCAGCTCATGATTTTGCCTTCCGCCGTGATCCGGGTCCGGCGGCAGTCCGAACAGAACGGTTCGGTGACGGAGGCGATGATTCCCACCGTTCCCAGCACCGGTCCGGTGGCCTCGGCCGTGCCGGGGATGCGGGCCCGGACTTCGAAGCGCTCGGCCGGGGCGCCGTCGCGGTCGCGCGGATCCGCGCCGAGCACGTAATCGACGGAGAGCAGCCCGCGGATCTCCGCGGCGGTGATCATGTTCCGGCGGGTCCAGCCGTGGTCGGCGTCGAGCGGCATCTGTTCGATGAAGCGGAGCTCATAGCCGCGGTCCAGGGCCCAGGCCAGCAGCGCGGGGGACTCGGCGTCGTTGATGCCGCGCATCAGCACGGCATTGAGCTTCACCGGACCCAGTCCGGCGGCCCAGGCCGCGTCGACGCCGGCCAGGACCTTGTTCAGGAAGGGGCGGCGCGTCAGCTTGGTGAAGGTTTCCTCATGCAGGGAATCCAGCGACACGTTGATCCGGGACAGCCCGGCCGCCTTGAGTCCGGCCGCCTTCTTGTCCAGGCCGACGGCGTTGGTGGTCATCGAAATGGGCAGCTCCGGGTGGGCCTGTCGGAGCGCGGAGATGATGTCCAGCAGGTCGGCCCGGACCAGCGGCTCGCCGCCGGTCAGCCTCAGCTCACGCACGCCCAGCTGATCGACGCCGATCCGCACGATCCGCACGATTTCCTCCGCGGACATGACGGCCTGCTTGGAAAGCCATTCAAGGCCTTCGGCCGGCATGCAGTAGGTGCAGCGCAGATTGCACTTGTCGGTGAGCGAGAGCCGCATGTCCGTGGCACGGCGACCGTACCGGTCCACGAGCCCGGCAGGCATGCCGGCCGGGCGCCCGGGCAGCTGTGGCGCCCCGGAGGTGCCCGGCCCGGGGCGGCCTCCTTCGCGGGGCTGGGGGATGCCAAGCTGAACTGTCATGAAATCAGGCTACGCCACCTCGGGGCAAGCATCACGCCTGCGGAACCAGGTCCCGGGAATCCGGCACGGACGGCTGGACCCGGCTTTTACGGCTCCGGCGGCAGTGCCGGGGCCCGGCGGCGAACCTATGCTGTAAGAGTGAACGCGACCCAGACTGCGCCGGACACAGCGGCTCCCGCAAAGCCGCGCAGCCAGAGGTGGGCTGCCGCCGCCGGAGTCGCGGCGGTGGGCGCCGCCGTCCTGCTGGGCGAACTCGCCGCCGGGCTCGTGAGCCCCTCGGTCTCACCGGTGACGGCCGTGGGCGGCGCCGTGATCGACGCCGTCCCGTCCGGACTCAAGGACTGGGCCATCTCGGTGTTCGGCACGGCCGACAAAGTGGCACTGCTGGCCGGCATGGCCCTGCTTATCGCCGCGCTGGCGGCCCTGGCCGGGATCCTGGAATTCCACCGCCGCTTCGCCGGGGCGGCCGTTCTCGCGGTCTTCGGCGGAGTGGGCCTCGTGGCCGTGCTGGGCCGGGCCGAAGTGACGGCGTCTGCGATTCCCGTCCCGCTGCTTGTCGCCCTGGTGGGCATCGGGCTGCTCCGCTGGCTGATCGGGAAGTTGGGGGAGTGGCAACTGGAGCCCGGCCGCCCCGAACCGGAGGGAACAGCATCGTCCCGGACAGAGCGGCCCCCGCCCCTGCCCGCCCGGCGCCGCTTCCTGCAGGCGCTTGGCGGAACGGCCGCCGTCGCCGCGCTCGGCGGCGTGCTGGCCTCCACGTTCAGGGGAGCCGCCGCCGCGGTCAGCGAGGTGCGCAACAAACTGGTTCTCCCCGCGGCGGCATCGGCCGCTCCACCGGTTCCGGCCGGCGCCGAGATCCGGCAGGACGGCATCGGCCCGCTCGTGACATCCAACAAGGACTTCTACCGGATCGACACCGCGCTGCGCGTCCCGCTGGTGCATCCGGACCAGTGGACCCTGAAGGTCAGCGGTTTGGTGGAGCGCGAAATCGAACTGGACTTCGCCACGCTCCTCGCCAAACCGCTGATTGAACGGCACATCACCATCGCCTGCGTCTCCAACGAGGTGGGCGGGGACCTGATCGGCAACGCCCGCTGGCTCGGCTGGCCGGTCCGGGAACTGCTGGACATGGCCGGCCCGAGACCCGGTGCGGACATGGTGCTGTCCCGGAGCGCGGATGGCTGGACGGCCGGCACTCCCCTGGAGGTCCTCACGGACAGCCGCGATGCACTGCTGGCGGTCGGAATGAATGGCGAGCCACTGCCGCTGGAGCACGGTTTTCCCGTCCGGCTGATCGTTCCCGGGCTTTACGGCTACGTTTCGGCGACCAAGTGGGTCACGGAGCTGAAGGTGACCCGGTTCGCCGACGACGCCGGCTACTGGACACCCCGGGGCTGGAGCGAGCGCGGGCCCATCCAGACCTCCGCCCGCATCGATGTGCCCCGCGGCGGCCGCGGCCTGACGGCAGGGACGGTGGCGTTTGGCGGCGTCGCCTGGGCCCAGCACACAGGCATCGGCAGGGTTGAGCTCCGGGTCAACCGCGGCGCCTGGCAGGAAGCCGAGCTGGCGCCCGGGATATCGAAGGACACCTGGTACCAGTGGAAGCTGGCGCTGCCGCTGACACCGGGGCAGTACGAGATCCAGGTCCGCGCCACGGACCTCAACGGCGTCCCGCAGGTGGAGGACCGCGCCCCGGTGGTGCCCAGCGGGGCCACCGGATACCACACGGTTAGAGTTGACGTGAAGTCCTAGCGGGCCGGCCCGCAGGGGCAGGACCACAGTGCCGAGACAAGGGGCCAAGTAACGCATGCACCGCACAGCGCACCAGAACGATGCACGGGACAGGCACGACACCGCGAGCGCCGGGGCTAACGGGCGCGTCACCGTGGAAGCGCACCGCGAGAAGGTCCGCGCACTGCTGGCCCCGCTCCGCAGGGGGGACCGGACGGAACGGCTGCCGCTTCTCGCGGCTCTCGGCCGGGGGCTCGCCGCAGACGTTCTGGCGCCGCTGGACCTGCCGCCGTTCGCAAACTCCCAGATGGACGGCTTCGCTCTCCGCAGCGCGGACGTGCCCGACGGCGGTGCGGAGCTGCGGGTGGTCGCGCCGGTCCCCGCCGGCAGCGCACCGCCGGAGCTTGCCCCCGGTACAGCCGCCCCGATCATGACCGGCGCCATGATGCCGTCCGGGGCGGACGCCGTCGTACCGATTGAGCAGGCCGTCCCGGATTCCTTTCCCGCGCCCGGGGAGCCGGCCGCGGTCCGCCTGCCCGCTGCCGCTCCAGGACACTTCGTCCGCGCCGCCGGCAGCGACATCCGCGCCGGCGAGCTGGCGCTCGCCGCCGGAACGTTTTTGGGCCCGGGGCAGCTGGGCCTGCTGGCTGCCCTGGGCTTCACGGAGGTATCCGTCCACCCGGCGCTGCGGATCCTGCTGGTCACGACCGGCGACGAGGTCGTGGAACCGGGCAGCCCGCTGGGGGCCGGAAAGATCTACGATGCCAACGGCACCCTGCTCGAGTCCTCGATGTGCCAGGCCGGACTCCTGGTCACGAGAACCGGCATCTCCACGGACCGGCCGGAGGAACTGGCCGCCCTGCTGCGCCGTTCGGCGCCGGGCGTGGACCTGATCGTCACGACCGGCGGCGTGAGCCAGGGCGCCTACGAGGTCGTCCGGCAGGCGATGGAGGGACATGACGTGGAGTTTCTGGCTGTTGCCATGCAGCCCGGCGGACCGCAGGGGATCGGCAGCTTCGACGGCGTCCCCGTCCTCGGTTTTCCCGGGAACCCGGTGAGCTGCCTGGTTTCCTTCGAGATGTTCCTCCGCCCGGTGCTCGGGGAGCTGTTCGGCTCGCCGGGGCGCCGGCCCGTCGCGCGGGTGCGGCTGGCGGAGCCGCTCACGTCCCCGGAAGGCAAGCATCAGGTCAGGCGCGGCGCGCTCCAGCCGGACGGGACCGTCCGGCTGGAGGGGGGCGCGGGCTCGCACCTGGTGCACGCGCTCGCGCACTCCAACGCCCTGGTCCACGTACCCGAGGGCACAGGATCCCTCCCGGCGGGCGCCGAAGTGGAAGTATGGATGTTGTGAACGAAGCAGAGAACGCCGAAACGGCAAGACCAGGCCTGACCCACCTCCGCTCGGACGGCACGGCCCAGATGGTGGATGTGTCGAACAAGGCAGAGACGACGCGGGAGGCCACGGCCACCGCCACCGTCCGCAGCACCGCCGAAGTCCTGACCCTCCTGGGGGCGGGCGACCTGCCCAAGGGCGATGCGCTGGCTGTGGCCCGGGTGGCCGGCATCATGGCCGCCAAGAAGACGCCCGACCTCATCCCGCTATGCCACCCGTTGCCGCTCACCAAGGTGACCGTCGAATTCGAACTCGACGCCGAAATGGTCACCGTCTTCGCCACGGTCAAGACCCGCGGCGTCACCGGGGTCGAAATGGAGGCGCTGACCGCTGCGTGCGTCGCGGCACTCAGCGTGTACGACATGATCAAGTCCGTGGACAAACACGCGGTTCTGACCGACATCAAGGTGCTGGCCAAAAGCGGCGGCAAGAGCGGGGCGTGGGCGCTGTGAGCACGCCCGAAGTCCACAGCCATGGCGGAGCCAGCGGCCGGAAGGCCGGAGTCGTCATCGCCTCCACCCGCGCCGCGGCCGGTGTCTACGAGGACCTCACCGGTTCGGTCATCATCGACTGGCTTACCGAACACGGCTTTGATCCGTTTCCCGCCCTGGTGGTCCCCGACGGGGAGCCCGTCGGCGCGGCCCTCCGGGCCCTTCTGAGCCAGCAGCCGGCGGTCATCATCACCAGCGGCGGCACCGGCCTCAGCCCCACCGATCTCACCCCCGAGCAGACCCTTCCCCTGCTGGACCGGGAGATTCCCGGCATCATGGAAGGCATCCGGCAGGGCGGAATGGCCAAGACTCCGATGGCCATGCTCAGCCGGGGCCACGCGGGAGCCGCCGGGCAAACCTTCATCGTCAATCTCCCCGGGTCCCCGAAAGGTGTCATCGACGGCCTGTTCGTGCTGGATCCCATCCTCGGACACCTCTGCGACCAGCTGGAAGGCAGCCATGGGCACTGAACCGGGAATTGAAGTGGTGCACGCGGTGCTGAGCGCCGAGCCCATCTCCGTGGACCAGGCCATCGCGGCGGTGGAGTCGGAGACCGCCGGGGCCGTCGTCAGCTTCAGCGGTATCGTCCGGAACCACGACGGCGGCAAGCCGGTCGAGCGGCTCAGCTACAGTGCGCACCCGACGGCGCACCAGGTTCTGGCCGATGTCGTCGCGTCCCTGGTGGCCGGGCACGCACCGGCCGAAGAGCCCGGCGGTGGAGCAGCCCAGCCGGTGCGGATCTGGGCGGCGCACCGGATCGGCATGCTGGAGATCGGCGACCCGGCGCTGGTCTGCGCCGTCTCGGCGGCGCACCGCGGCCAGGCCTTCGCGGTCTGTGCCGAACTTGTGGACCGCATCAAGGGCCAGGTTCCGATCTGGAAGGAACAGTTCTTTTCCGACGGCACTGTCGAATGGGTCGGTGCGGGCGGCTAAACCTGCCGGTACTCGGCCCGCGCGGCGGGCGCTAACGCAGCCGGGCCGGTGCCAGAAGGCACCGGCCCCGGCGGTAGGGTTGATGCCATGACCGAACAACTCGCAGTCGCCGTGCTGGGCGCGAACGGGCGCATGGGCGCCGAGGCGGTAAAGGCTGTTGAAGCCGCCGCCGACCTCAAGCTTGTGGCGGCCTTGGGCCGGAACGATTCCCTGGATCTGCTCGTCGACGCCGGCGCCCGGATCGTGGTGGACCTGACGGTTCCCGAGAGCACCGAAGCCAACGTCCGTTTCGCCGTCGAACACGGCATGCACGCCGTCGTCGGAACCACCGGCTGGGACTCCGGCAGGCTGGCACGGCTGGAAGAGCTCCTCGCCGGCCGGTCCGGCGTCGGCGTCCTGATTGCCCCCAACTTCGCCCTCGGATCCGTCCTGGCCTCGGCCTTTGCGGCCAAGGCCGCCAAATACTTCGAATCGGTCGAAATCATCGAACTGCACCACCCGGACAAGGTCGATGCCCCCTCGGGAACGGCCGTGCGCACCGCACAGCTGATCTCGGCAGAGCGGGCCGCCGCCGGAGTAGCCCCCGGCCCGGATGCCACCAGCACCGGGCGCCCGGGCGCGCGGGGCTGCGAGGTCGACGGCATCCGCGTCCACAGCGTCCGCCTGCGCGGCCTCGTCGCGCACCAGGAAGTCCTGCTGGGCGGCCCGGGGGAGCAGCTGACCTTCCGGCACGACTCCTTCGACCGCGCCTCTTTCATGCCCGGCGTGCTGCTGGGCGTCCGCGATGTCGCCGCTCATCCGGGGCTTACCGTGGGCCTGGACGGCTACCTGGACCTGGGACTCTGAAGGCAATGGCGAATGTGCTGACGGT
>JAODMS010000086.1 GCA_025464925.1 Arthrobacter sp. | reverse complement strand
TTGGGGTCCGCCACACGGATGGCCTTGCAGCCCAGGCCCTCGGCCACCTTGACGTGGTCCACGCCGTAGCCGTTCATTTCCGGAGAGTTGACGTTTTCGAAAGCCAGGGACACGTTCTGCTCCATGTCGAAGCCGCGCTGGGACTGGCGGATCAGTCCCAGGTAGGAGTTGTTCACCACCACGTGGATGTACGGGAGGTTGAACTGTGCGCCCACGGCCAGTTCCTCGATCATGAACTGGAAGTCGTAGTCGCCGGAGAGGGCAACCACGGTCTCGTCCGGCTTGCCGCGAACGACGCCGAGGGCGGCCGGTGCGGTCCAGCCCAGAGGACCTGCCTGGCCGGCGTTGATCCATTTGCGCGGGCCGAACACGTGCAGCATCTGCGCCCCGGCGATCTGGGACAGGCCGATGGTGGATACGTAAATGGTGTCGCGACCGAAGGACTTGTTCATCTCCTCATACACGCGCTGCGGCTTGATGGGGATGTTTTCGAAATGCGTCTTGCGGTGCAGGGTGGCCTTGCGTTCTGCACATTCAGCCACCCAGGTGCTGTAGTCCGGCAGGGACCCTGCCGCCTTGCGCTCCCTGGCGAGCTCAACGAGCCCGGCCAGCGCCGCGCCGGCGTCGGACGCGATGCCCAGGTCCGGCGAGAACACGCGGCCGATCTGCGTGGGCTCAATGTCGATGTGCACGAACTTCCGGCCC
This sequence comes from Arthrobacter sp., assembly GCA_025464925.1. The sequence continues at coordinate 8,128 of JAODMS010000086.1, read as the reverse complement.
ACGGTGTAGGTTTCCAGGCCGCCGGTGTGGCGATTGGCCCAGCGGTTACCGATGCCGATCACGAAGTCGCTCTGCAGGTAGTTCTCGTTGCCGTAGCGGTGCGAGGTCTGCAGGCCCACCATGCCGGCCATGAGGCGGTGGTCGTCGGGGATGGTGCCCCAGCCCATCAGGGTGGGGATGACCGGGATGTTCAGGGTCTCGGCCAGTTCAACCAGCTGCTCAGAAGCGCCGGCGTTGATGATGCCGCCGCCAGCCACGATCATTGGGTGCTTGGCGGCCGTGAGCATGTCCAGGGCCTTTTCCAGCTGCTTGCGGGAGGCTTGGGGCTTTTCGACGGGCAGGGGCTCGTAAGTGTCGATGTCGAATTCGATTTCAGTGAGCTGCACGTCGATGGGCAGGTCCAGCAGAACGGGGCCGGGGCGGCCGGAGCGCATCAGCTGGAAGGCCTTCTGAAAGGCGCCGGGAACCTGGCCGGGTTCCAGGATGGTCATGGCCATCTTGGTAACGGGCTTGGCGATGGATTCGATGTCCACGGCCTGGAAGTCTTCCTTGTGCAGCTTGGCTACCGGTGCCTGGCCGGTGATGCAGAGCATGGGGATGGAGTCGGCCCAGGCGGCGTAGAGGCCGGTGATCATGTCGGTGCCGGCGGGCCCGGAAGTGCCGATACAGATGCCGATGTTGCCGTCCTGGGCGCGGCTGAAGCCGTCGGCCATGTGGCTGGCGCCTTCAACGTGGCGGGCCAGGGTGTGGCGGATACCGCCGTGGGCGCGCATAGCGGAATAGAAAGGGTTTATCGCGGCGCCGGGCAGGCCGAACGCCTCGATGGCGCCTTCCTTTTCCAGGATGGCCACCGCCGCATCAACAGTACGCATCTTGCTCATGGTGTGCTCCTACTAAGTCTGTTTTGGGTGTGCTGAAGTAGCCCGGCGAACCGCATTGGGCACTTCATGGGTGTCGGCCTCGTAGATGACGACGGCGGTCGGGCCGGCCTACGCGGCGTTACTCCCGGCCGCTGAGTTGAAGGACCTGCTTGAAGAGTCCGGAGTGGTCAAGTGCGCCGTCGCCCTGGTTGACGGTGGCGGCGACGAGCTGGGCGACGACGGCACCGAGGGGAACGGCGACGTTCGCTTCGCGGGCGGCGGAGGTGACGATGCCGAGGTCCTTGTGGTGCAGGGCAAGGCGGAAGCCGGGGTCGAAGTTGCGGTCGAGCATCTTCTGGCCCTTCTGGTCCAGGACTTTGGAACCGGCCAGGCCGCCCCCGAGGACCTTGAGGGCCGCGTTTGTGTCCACTCCGTAGGCCTCGAGGAAGGCCATGGCCTCGCCGAGGACCTCGATGTTGACGGCGACGATGAGCTGGTTGGCTGCCTTGACGGTCTGGCCGGCGCCGGAGGGGCCGACGTGGACGATGGTCTTGCCGACGGCGTTCAGGACGTCCTGCGCTGCATCGAAGTCTTTCTTGTCGCCGCCGACCATGATGGACAGGACGGCATCAATGGCGCCCTGTTCGCCGCCACTCACTGGTGCATCGAGCGGGCGGATGCCTGCCGCCGCTGCTTCCTCGGAGAGGCGCTTCGCGACATCGGGACGAATGCTGGAAGCGTCGATCCACAAGGTGCCCTTCTTCGCGTTGGCGAAGACACCATTCTCGCCGTTGACGACGCCCTCAACATCGGGAGAGTCCGGCACCATGGTGATGACGACGTCGGCATCCTTGACGGCGTCAGCGATGCTCGCGGCGCCCTTGCCGCCTTCGGAAACGAGCTTGTCGATCTTTTCCTGGCTGCGGTTGAAGCCGGTGACGGTGTGGCCTGCCTTGACGAGGTTGAGTGCCATGGGCAGGCCCATGATTCCGAGTCCTATAACTGCAATGTTGCTCATGATGGTTCTCTTTCTGAAAGTCTGTGTGATGCGGGATGCCGGATCCAACTGAGTCGCAGTAGATGTCGTTTTGAGAGCCCTAAGCAGCATCTGCTGCTACTCGGTTGGGGGTTACTGGCTGACGCGCTGGCGGATAACCCAGCTGAAGGCCGTTTCCTGCGGTTCCTTGTACTCGAGGCCGATGTAGCCGTCGTAGCCAAGTTCGCGGCTGCGGGCGATCCACTCACCCAGCGGGAGGGTGCCGGTGCCGGGGGTGCCGCGGCCGGGGTTGTCGGCGATCTGGATGTGGCCGAAATCTTTGGCATGGTTGTCGATGACGGATTCGACGTCGTCGCCGTTGACGGACAGGTGGTAGAAGTCAGCGAGGAACTTGATGTTGCCGATCCCGGACTCTGCCTTCACGCGGGCGATGACCTTGAGTGCGTCCTCAGCTGTGATGAGCGGGTACTTCGGTGCGCCACTGACGGGTTCGAGGAGGACGGTGCCGCCGATCCGTGCAACGCCTTCGGCAGCTGCTGCCAGGTTCTGGATGGCCAGATCGTCCTGCTCTTCGGGAGAGAATCCGTCCTGCCGGTTGCCGTAGAGGGCGTTGAAGGCCCTGCAGCCCAAGCGCTCACCGATACCGGCGACAACGTCGATGTTGTCCTTGAACTCAGAGCAGCGTCCCTTCCAGGACACCAGGCCGCGGTCGCCGCCGGGCATGTTGCCAGCATTGAAGTTCAAGCCGGTGAGCTGCACGCCGGCGTCTTTGATGGCGTTCTCGAACTTTGCCGTTTCGGCGTCGGAGGGGACGGAGCTATCAAAGGGCCACCAGAACTCCACGGCGTCAAAGCCTGCTGCCTTGGCTGCGGCGGGACGCTCGAGCAGGGGCAGCTCCGTGAGGAGGATGGAACAGTTCACTGTGTACGTCATCGTAGGTCCTTCCGAGGAGGGCGTTGATCTAACTTCGCTTGCTTTCCCGGTAGTTCTACCGTTTCCGCTTTATGGAATTTAGATTCTGCTTTATGAAAAGGTTAGGGAAAGCTCGGGCAGGGGTCAAGGGGCAGGAGCAGAGGGCACTCCCTCGTTGGGCAACACGGGCATGAAAAAAGCGGACGGCCCTTGGCAGAACCGCCCGCTTGATCAAACGTATTCAGATCGTGAAGACTGTGTCGGCGGCCGGGGCTCCATACCTGGCGGTTGCGGCATTTACCGCATTTCCTGCTGCTTGTGCCACCGCCCTGGCAACATTGGCGGCGACATGGGGATCGAAGACGCTGGGGATGATGTAACTGGCATTTAGCTCATCGTCAGCTACCCTATTGGCGATCGCTTCCGCTGCAGCCACCAGCATCTCCGGGATGATGTCCGACGCCCCGGCGTCGAGCAGGCCCCGGAAGAAGCCGGGAAAGGCCAGCACGTTGTTGATCTGGTTGGGGAAATCGCTCCGGCCGGTGGCAACGACGGCGGCGTGGCGGGATGCAATCACCGGGTCGATCTCCGGCGTCGGGTTGGCCATGGCAAAAACGATGGCGTCCTGTGCCATGGCGGCAACCTGCTCCTCACCGATCACGTGCGGCGCGCTGACGCCGATGAACACGTCCGCACCAACGAGGGCCTCGTGAAGGGTGCCGGCGAAGCCTTCCTCATTGGTGTTCGCCGCAATCCACCTGCGGTGCTCATCCCCGTAAGGCTCGCCGGAGTGGATGGCCCCGGAGCGGCCGGCGGCGATGATGTGCCGTGCGCCCTGGGCCTTCAGGAGCTGGATGATGGCGGAGCCTGCGGCCCCGACACCGGAAACCACGATGCGAACCTCATCGAGCTTCTTGCCCACAACGCGGAGGGCGTTGACCAGGGCAGCGAGGGTGACGATGGCGGTGCCGTGCTGGTCGTCGTGGAACACCGGAATATCCAGTTCCTCGCGGAGCCTGTTCTCGATTTCGAAGCAGCGTGGGGCGGCGATGTCCTCGAGGTTCACGCCACCGTAGACGGGAGCCAGGGCCTTGACGATGCTGATGATCTCTTCGGTGTCTTGTGTATCGAGGCAGACGGGCCAGGCGTCCACGTTGGCGAACTGCTTAAACAGGGCCGCTTTGCCCTCCATCACGGGCAGGGCGGCAGCCGGGCCGATGTTGCCCAGGCCCAGCACAGCTGATCCATCGGTGACGACGGCGATGGTGTTGCGTTTGACGGTTAGGTTCCGGGCGGCTGCCGGGTCCTCGGCGATGGCAAGGCAGACGCGTGCGACGCCGGGAGTGTAGGCACGGGAGAGGTCGTCGCGGTTGCGCAGAGCCACCTTGGGGACGACTTCGAGCTTGCCGCCGAGGTGCATCAGGAAGGTGCGGTCAGAGACGTGCTGGACTGTGACGCCATCGAGCGCGTTGAGGGCGTCCTTGACCCTGCTGGCATGTTCGTCGTCGGTGGTGTTGCAGGTGACGTCCACAACCAGCGTCTCGTGGCGGGACTCGCTGACGTCAAGGGCGGTGATCGCGGCGCCGGCGGCACCCACCGCTGCGGCTAACTCGCTGGTGGCGCTGAAGCTTGACGGTGCTTCCACGCGCAGGGTAATCGAATTTCCGGGGCTGGGGTTCGCCATTGAATATCCTCCTGTTGGGCCCGGGACGGGCAGCTGCACTACTCGCCTATTTCGTATTACGGAGATTATTATCTATATAGTGGAAAAACAAGCCCCCGTTCCTCCGTCCCGCGGGGGTCTTCTTTTGCGGTATCTTGGAGACTCAGGACAACTTTTCACGATGCGGATAAGTGCTGTCAGGAACCGAGCCGCAGGAGGCATGTCAGATGACCGAGAAATCCCGTGGAGGCGTGCAGTCCGTTGAACGCGTCTTTGAGCTCTTGGAACTGATCACTGACGCGGGAGGCGACGTCACTCTCAGCGAACTTTCCTCCACCACCGACCTGCCACTGCCCACTATCCACCGCTTGCTCCGCACTTTGGTGTCGCTGGGTTACATCCGGCAACTACCGAACCGGCGGTACGCCCTCGGCCCGCGGCTTATCCGGCTGGGCGAAGGAGCCAACAAGCAGCTCGGCGCCGTCGCCCGCCCGCAGCTCAAATCACTCGTGGATCAGCTCGGGGAGACATCCAACATGGCGGTGCTCGACTCCGACATGGTCATCTACGTGGCGCAGGTGCCTTCCCTGCATTCCATGAGGATGTTCACTGAGGTGGGCCGCCGCGCACACACGCACGACACGGGCGTAGGCAAAGCTATTCTCGCTCAGCTGGATGACGATGTGGTCCGCGGCATCGTGACCCGAACGGGCATGCCTACCCCCACGGCCAAGAGTATTGGAGACATCGAATCCCTCCTGGCAGATCTGGGCCGGATCCGGGCGCGGGGTTACTCCATAGATGAGGAGGAGCAGGAGCTTGGCGTCCGGTGCTTCGCCATGTCGGTACCGAACGCCCCCACTCCCTCAGCCATCTCGGTCTCCGGACCGGTGTCACGGGTAGACCAGTCGTTCGGAGAACGCGCCGTGCCGCTGCTCCGTGAAGCCGCCCGGGCCATCTCCGAGGAGCTCAACAGCAACTGATCCATGCCTCGACAACGGCCGTTACTCCTTCCGGAGCCGACCGTCGTTTGCGTCGTCGTGTGCAGCCGTCTTTTCAGATGACTGGACGGAGACCTGTCGCTGTCGCCGTCGATGAGCTTGCCCACCTTAGAAGTGGTCAGTAAGGCCTCTAAGCGTGCGGAGAATGAAAACAAGGGCCAGGATGCTAATGGCAAGGCGGATGTTTTCCATGCCCCGACGCTTCAGCTTTTTACTATGCCCAAACCCCTTTTGGCGGGACTTGGATGGCAAGTCCCATGTTGGTGATGTCGGTTCGCTGGACCGGCAACAATGGCGATCATGGTCGCTGCGCTGGCGAAGGAGATGCCCTGAACCAGTGGCAACCAGGACGTGCAGTCTGAAGACGGCTCCAAGTTTGCCTATAAAGAGCGCACTGGCAGTCAGGACTCCAACGCTTTGTGGCCGGGTGGCTCAGAACCGTTGACTACGTGAAAGAACGTCCCATATACTTTCGTATAGTAAATATTAATTTCCGCTCTACGGAATAGTTGCGACTGTGAGCGTTTGAGGAGGATGAAATGTGCCAGCAGGACAAAACGCCGGGGGCACCAACGAAAGCGGTGGCATCCTCCGTGCCGGAGTTCTACTTCCCCGTTGGGGGCGGTACGGATCCCGACTTCAGCATTCCGACCCGGCGTGAGCCGCAGGGTGGCCGGTTTTTCCGTTGGCTCCGCGCGCTTGCGGTCCTTGGGCGGTAATGTCCGGAAACCTACCGCCGCAGCAGCCGCCACACTCCGTGTTTTATGGGGAAAGGCCCCAGTCGGGTGTGACGCCCGTGTCCGGACCCTGGGCTGCCCTGCAATTCTTTGCCTGCCCGTGATTCGAAGTAGGCGACGAGATGCCTTGCGTCGGACGCTCCGCACGGGAGGTGCTCCAGGTTCACCCGGCACCATTTACCCGATCGTCCGCGGTTACGGGCCGCCAGGTGTACTCAGCCAGCAGGTTGGTTACATCTGCTGATAGGTGGTCGTCCTCCGAGGGCGCTGTGGTTGCGGCGGTGGTTGTAAAAGTCTAGCCAGCCGGTCAGGGCCTGTGTGCGGTCATCGCTGGAGTCGTAGGCGTTCTTGTAGGCCCAACCTTCCTGGAGCGTGCGGTTGAACCGTTCGGCCTTGCCGTTTTGCCATGGGCTGCGGGGTTTCGTGCGCCGGTGTTTGGCGCCGAGATCCGCCATCGTCTGGGCGAAAGCAGCCGACCGGATGTAGGCGAGGGCGTTGTCGGTCATGACTTCGCGCACCGGGGCCCCGCTGGCGGCCATGAACTCCGCGGCGTTGGTGAGGAACCGGGCGCAGGTCGGGCCCTTCTCATCGGGCAGGACCTCGACGTAGGCCAGGCGGGAGTGGTCATCGACGGCGACATGGACGAAGTCGAAACCGATACCCCGGCCCCTCACCGCCCCGCTGCGGCCGTGGACGCGCCAGCCGCCGCTGATCGGGTCCAGTTCCCAGAGCCGGGGCAGCCCGGCCCGGGCGATGATCCGGGAGACGGTGCGGGGCGGGACCTGGCAGCGGTCTCCCAGCTCGGCCGGGCCCTCGCGGTGCTTCACACGCCCCGCGAGTACCTCCTCGACCTTCGCCCCGGAGGTGGCGTGCGGGCAGGAACGCGGGCGCGAGGACTTATCCTCCATCCCGTCCCAGCCATGTTCGACATAGCGTTTAACCCACCGGTGGGCGCAGGTACGGGAAACACCCATTTCCTTGGCCGCATGGGCCAGCGGCCGGCCCTCCAGGACACGCTGGACAAGGATTTCCCTACCGGCAGAAGTCAGACGGGCGTTACGGCGGACCATGAAGACCTCTTAGCCGTTCGGTGTGTGTGGTAACCACCAACCTAGGAGGTCTTCACCCTTTCCCCGTGTAACCAACGTCCTGGCCGAGTACAGCTAGAGGCCACGAGCGGTGACGCCACACAGATCCGTCCGGGACGCTCTTTAGGATGGAACCCATGACCGAACCGCGCGACCTCGCCCTCCCCGCCGGCTACACCGCCCTCCTCGGCGAGCTCAAGGACCGGGTCAGGGCCGCACGCACCAAGGCCTTGCGGACCGTCAACACCCAGCTGATCGAGCTGTACTGGTCCATCGGGCAAGATGTCGGTACACAGCAGGAGCAACAGGGTGGGGGAGCGGCGTCATCAAAAGGCTGGCTGACGACCTGCGGGCTGAGTTCCCGGAGATGAAAGGATTCTCCGCTCGCAACGTTCAATACATGACGACGTTTGCCCGGGCCTGGCATGCCGGGGCAATTGCGCAACAGCCTGTTGCGCAATTGCCGTGGGGCCACGTCACCGTGCTGCTGGACAAGCTTGGAGACCAGGATAAGCGCGACCGATACGCCTCAGCAGCCGTCGAATACGGCTGGTCCCGGAACGTCCTAATGAACATGATCATGAACCGGACCCTCGAGCGCACAGGGAGAGCGCCGTCGAACTTTGCGCAACAGCTTGTTGCGCAAGACTCGGAACTGGCCCGCCGAGGCGTTCGCGCATCAGGACGCTGGCGTCGTTAAGCCCGATGACCTTCACGTCCTTGCCGTGGTGCTGGTATTTTCTGCGAACTAACCGCAAGCGTGGGGTAACAGTCACCCTGGCATTTATAGGGTGTCTCTTGCGGCCGGCAGCTGTCCCAGTGCGGACCCGGCTTTGCGGGACGTAGCTTCCGCGTAGAGCCGCTTTGGTG
>JAODMS010000047.1 GCA_025464925.1 Arthrobacter sp. | reverse complement strand
TCCATATCAATAAATTGGTATCAACAAACTTGGCACACTATTGAGTTCTCAAACAACAGACACACCCGGCACCACCCGGACCACACGGTCCAGGATCGCTCCGGAGCAACTTATCCAACCTACCCGGTTCCATCCCCCGCCGCAAATCCCGCTTCCAGGACCCGCACCAGCAGACAAACCAGCCCCACCAACAACCGGCAGCGCACAAAACGCCACCAGAACCTGGTCTTGAAATTTAGGGGATTGGCCGCCTCCGGTTCCCAGCTTCTCGCTGGTCTCCCTCGTGGCGACTTAGAAAACAATACACCTCCCCCGCCCCCACCGCAAATCCCCCACCACACCGGCCCGGAGCGCCCCAGACAACCGTCCGGAACGCCGCGGCTGGCATGCAGTGCACGCACAGACTGCGTCTGTGTCCCGGCATAGCGGGGGGCTGCGGTTAGGCTCCGGGGCCGTGAACATAACCCAATCCGATGATCGGTGCACACCAATGAAACTCGGCGGTCGTTGCGTACCTCATAAATCAGACTTACGGCAGCCACGTAAGGTCGTTGCCACCGCTGGTGGCCTTGTCGATCGCATTCCACCGTTCAAAGTTCAGGTGGCGGTCCAATGATTTCTATGTTGTGCCGGGCCGCAATCTCTGTCAGTGCAACCGGGTCAACGGGTCCGGGTGCGGGCAGGATGCGTTCCAGGGCGGGGGTGCCGGCTTCAGCTGCGAACTCGTCGAATCCTGCGGGGACGGTGATTGTCAGGGTCCTCAGGGGCTCTGCACCAACAATGAATGCGTGCGTAGTGAACACCGGCAAAAGAACGAAGTCCCCTTGCGCGACTTCGAACCGCGAACCATCACTCTGGCAAGTGGCCCTGCCCGAAAGGACGTAGAAGGCTTCATCTTCTTTCAGGTGCCGGTGGAGTGGGGAACGCCTGGCGCAGCGGTGGAGTCCGCAGCAGGTCTGCCAAGCCTTGAGGCAACGGTTTCCCGGAGAGCTGAACGGGCATCCGGGACGCGCTCAAAATCGGTGACCGGCCGGCGCATATCGCCAGCCGTGCAGAAGTCGGCCGTCGGGAAGGCGACCTCATCATGGGTAAGGCGAACAGATCCGCGATAGTGACCCTGGTCGAGCGGTCGTCTCGGTTCCTCGTCGCCTTCGCGCTCCCGGCGGGTAACAGCTCCGAAGTCATGCGGAACCAGCTCATTCAAGCCCTCGGAGTGTTCCCGGCTACTCTGCGGAAGCTTGGGACCGTTATGCGTATTGAGTGATACTCAGGTCATTTATGGTAGCTGTGCCTCCGATGGCGTAAAGCGAGACCTCGGTGCTGGTGGCGGCCGGGAAGATCAGTTCGGTCAAGGTGACCTCGCCTCCCTGGGCGAAAACCTCCACAGAGCAGCGGTCAACATAGACAATGAGCTCGTAGGAACCGTCCGTCGCCCGGATCGGGGCTGCCTCAATGGAGGCGAAGGCTCCGTGGAAGTCTGTTTGCCCGGATTCCCGGCGGTCGACGACGATGGAGTCCTGTCCGGGCCGGATACCGATGCGGGTTCCCTGCGTTCCGTCGCCGCGGACAACTAGCCCGCATTCCTCGGCTGTTCCCGGTGTGACGGTGAGCTCAATGCGTTGGACGCTGCCGGCTGCACCGTCCAGGACGTGCTGACCGTTAGACATTTCCACTGCCGCTAGGCTGAATGACGGGCTCTGCTCGGCGTATGAGGCCCAATCCCCGGCGGCCTGCTGCACCAGCTGCCACCTCCCATCCACCTGCCGTAGAGACACTTCACGGACCAGGGACATGGGACTGCGCCACGGCGATGTCGGGATCTCGTTGGCGTATTGCCAGTTGTTCATCCACGCGATCATGAGCCGCCGGCCGTCGGGAACGTCGCTGAAGGAAACAGCGGCGTAGTAGTCCCGGCCCCAGTCGAGCCACTGGTACTCGCCCAGCCTGTCCGGGTCCTGCAGGCCTTCGCTAACCGTGGTGGCTGAGGTGAACGTCGTCCCGTCGAAGTCCCCCACGAAGTACTGCCCGGCCGAGCCGTTGTTGGGGCCGCCGGGATTGAGATTTACTGTCAGGACCCATTTGAGGTTCTCCGGGTCGCCGTCGACGGGCAGCGGGAAGAGGTCTGGGCACTCCCACACGCCGCCGGTGGCGTTGGCGGGGCCGAAGCTGCTCAGCAGCTCCCAGTTTTTGAGGTCGTGGGACTTGTAGAGGACGACCTGGAAGTCAGCGGCTTCCACGGCCACCATGACCCAGTAGCTGCCGGCGTCGCCGTCGTGGCGGAAGACCTTTGGATCGCGGAAGTCGGCGGTTCCGCGGTCCAGCACGGGATTTGCCGCGTGTTTGGTCCACGTGTAGCCGCCGTCCAGGCTGTAGGCCAGTGACTGGGCCTGGATTCCCGCGTGTGCGGAGGCTTGTTTGAATGCGCTGGTGTAGATGGCGACCAGCGGGGCGGCGGACCCGGTACCGAATCCGCTGGCGTTGTGCCGGTCGAAGACGATGCTGCCTGAGAAGATGTCTTCCGTCTCGTCGCAGGCGATGGCCACGGGGTGTTCGGTCCAGGTCAGCAGGTCCGTGGACGTGGCGTGCCCCCAGGACATATTTCCCCAGACGTTGTCCAGCGGGTTGTTCTGGTAGTAGAGGTGATAGACGCCCTCATGGTAGATCAGGCCGTTGGGATCGTTGAGCCAGGTATTTCGGGCTGCATAGTGCAGGGCAGGCCGGAAAGTATCGGCCGTCGTGGCGGTCACGGCAGTCATGAGGGTCGGATCTCGCTTCTGTGCTGGTGCGGGGCTGGCCCGGGGGCGGGTCTGGCGGTGGGGCAGGCCGGCACGCACCGGCCTGCCCCCTTGTGGTGGCTAGGAGTTCTTCTTGTAGCGGTCGTAGGCCTGCTGGTAGACCTCCACCATCTTCTCGACGCCGATGTTCTTCAGCTGGCTGACGTAGCCGTCCCATTCCTGCTCGATGCCGCCCGAGACGATCCACTTGGCAATGTTCTGCTTCACCAGGGACGTGGTGTCGGTCTGGATGCTGCTGATCTGCTGGAGTTCCTCGTTGGACAGCGCCACCGGGGGGTAACCGTCGTTGCCGGCGAAGGGCTTGTAGGTCTCGTTGACCGTCTTCTGGCGTTCCGCGGCGCGGGGTTCGGGAGCGACGACGGTTTTGAAGTTCTCGGCGGTGTTGGCTTTCGGGCCGCCCGGGGCGACCGTCTGGCGGCGTTCGCCTTCGGACGTTCCGGCGGGGGCCGGGATCTGGGTCAGCAGGCCGCTGGCGTCCTTTTGGAGGGTTTCACCGATCGGTCCCCAGTTGGCCTGGGCGGACTGGATGGGGTCATAGAGGTTGTCGGCCCAGCGCATGGTCGCTGCGGGGTACTTGTTGGTCCGGGTGATGGCGAAGGCGCCGCGGGCGATTTCCTGGTTGTTGGACTGGCTGGCGATCCGTTTGCCGTCCACGCCTTCAAGGACCGGGACCAGGGCATAGTTGCTGGCGCGGTCAGCACCGACCATCTCGGGGACTTCCCACCAGACGAACGAGCCGAGGTTTTCCGTGGCGGCCTTTCCCTTGGCGAGGTAGGCCTTGTCGTCCTGGGAGAACGATTCCGGGTCGATCAGGCCTTCCTGGTACCACTCGTGCAGGGTCTGGATGGCTTTCTTGTAGCCGTCCTGGGTGGGGGTGAAGATGACTTTGTCGTCCTGGACGATGCGGTGGTCCATGTTGTCCGGCACTCCGCCCAGGGCGGCGATCAGGTCGACGATGTCCCCGCACCAGGAGCTGGGCATGAAGCTCAGCGGAATGGTCTTGCCGGTCCCGGAGGCGTCCTGGGTCTTGAAGGCCAGCAGTGCGTCGTGGAACTCATCGATGGTTTTCGGCATCGGGATGTTGAGCTTTTTCAGCCAGGACGTGTTGATGGCCAGTTGGTTGGGGAACTGGACGAGGCCGAGTTCTTCGATGGAGGGCAGGGAGTAGATGTGCCCGTCCGAGGAGGTAATGGCTGCTTTGATGTCCGGCCGTGCCGTGAGCAGCTTGGAGAGGTTGGGTGCGTTCGTCTCGATCAGAGTCTCCAGCGGGATCAGGGTGCCGCTGGCGGAGTAGGTGGCGATCTCGGCATCCGTCAGGCCGGTGTTGAAGAACGCGTCCGGCAGGTCCCCGCTGGCCAGGATGAGGTTCTTTTTTTCCTGGAAGACGGTCTCGGGCAGGTTTTCCCAGTTGATGTGGATGTTGGTGTCTTTTTCCCAGTTCTTCACCACGGTCATGGTGTTGTAGTCCGGGGCGAGGGCGGCTTTGGTTCCGGAGAACGTCAGGTCAAGTTGCTTGCTGACGATCGGGAAGCCGGTGGCCTGGAAGCCGAAGTCGGCGGAGGCGTCTTTGATCTCCGGGGCCCCGGACTTGGCGCCGGAGCAGCCGGTGAACGTCAACGTTCCGGCCAGGAGGGCGCCAAGGACGGCGTATTTACGGCTGATTGCCATGGTCATTCCTATTCTGAGGTGTG
>JAODMS010000137.1 GCA_025464925.1 Arthrobacter sp. | reverse complement strand
TCGTCCACGAAGGGGCCAGGACCATCATGTTCCTGCCCCTCGCCCATGTCTTCGCACGCTTCATCTCGGTCCTCGCGGTCGCGGCCGGCGTCACGGTCGCGCACACCCCCGACATCAAGAACCTGCTGCCGGATCTGCAGAGCTACAAGCCCACCTTCATCCTCGCGGTGCCGCGGGTGTTTGAGAAGGTCTACAACTCGGCGCTGACCAAGGCCGAGGACGGCGGCAAGGGCGCCATCTTCCACCGGGCAGCGGACACCGCCATCGCCTACTCCCGGGCCCGGCAGGCCGGCAAGGTGGGACTCGTCCTCCAGCTCAAGCACGCCCTGTTCGACAAACTCGTCTACGGCAAGCTCCGGACCGCCATGGGCGGGCAGGTCTCGCACGCGGTCTCCGGCGGCGGCCCGCTCGGCGAACGGCTGGGACACTTCTTCCAGGGCATCGGCATGCAGATCCTGGAAGGCTACGGGCTGACCGAAACCACGGCGCCCGTCACCGTGAACACACCCGCGCTGATCAAGATCGGAACAGTCGGCGCTCCCCTGCCCGGAAATGCGGTGAAGATCGCCGACGACGGCGAGGTCCTGGCCAAGGGCGTGTGCGTCATGCGGGGCTACTACAAGCGCGACGACCTTTCCGCCGAGGCCTTCGAAGACGGCTGGCTGCGCACCGGGGACATCGGCCAGCTCGATGAGCAGGGTTTCCTGACCATCACCGGCCGCAAGAAGGAAATCATCGTCACAGCCGGCGGCAAGAACGTGGTGCCTGCCCTGCTCGAGGACCAGATCCGGGCCGACGCCCTCGTCTCCCAGGTGCTGGTGGTGGGCGACAACCGGCCGTTTATCGGCGCCCTCGTCACCCTCGATGAGGAAGCGCTTCCGGGCTGGCTACACCGTCACGGACTGCCGGCGTCCACATCGCTGGCCGAAGCGGCAGAACACCAGGTGGTCAAGGACGCAGTCCAGGAGCTCATCAACCACGCCAACCAGTCGGTGTCGCAGGCCGAGGCCATCAAGTCCTTCCGCATCGTTCCGGCCGACTTCACCGAGGCCTCCGGACATCTGACGCCTTCCCTGAAGGTCAAGCGGAGCCAGGTCGTGAAGGACTTCGAGACCGTGATCGAGGAGATGTACGGCGCGCCGCGCCCTGCCCACGCCTAGCTGCCCGCAGCATGCGCCGGCCGCAATGATGCGGGAACAGCAACCCGGCACCAGTGATCCGGCCGCCGGAACTCCGGAGCAGGAGCAAGACAGGAAACAGAAGGGTCCTTCCGGCTTTGGCCGGAAGGACCCTTCTGCGATTCGGCGGGAACGATGCTCGGCGTGCTACTCGACGACGAGCAGCAGGTCACCGCCCTGGACCTGTTCGATGGCGCCGATGGCCAGCCTCGACACGGTGCCGTCCACCGGCGTGGTGATGGACGCCTCCATCTTCATGGCCTCGATGGTGGCGACGGTGTCCCCGGACTTGACCGTGTCCCCGGACTTGACCGTCAGGGTGACGGCACCGGCGAATGGCGCGGCCACCTGGCCGGGCTGGGAGGTGTCCGCCCGCTCGGCGGCCTTGACGTTGCTGACAACGGAACGGTCGCGCACCACCACGGGCCGGGATTGTCCGTTGAGCGTGCACATTACGGTGCGCATACCCTTCTCATCAGGCTCGGAAACTGCTTCGAGCGAGGCAATCAGGCGGACGCCCTTCTCCAGTTCGATCTCGTGCTCTGCGCCGCGCTGCAGCCCGTACAGGTAGTCGCGGGTGTCCAGCACGGAGAGGTTGCCGTAGGACTCCACGCTCTTCTGGTAGTCCTTGGTGGGACCGGGGAAGAGCAGGCGGTTGAGGGTCTGCTGCCGCGTCTTGGAGTCTCCCGTCAGGGCGGTGCTGTCTTCGGCGCTGAGCTCGACGTCGCGGACCTTAATGGTCCGGCCCTGGAGGGCCTTGGTGCGGAAGGGCTCGGGCCAGCCGCCGGGAGGATCGCCCAGCTCACCGGAGAGGAAACCGATGACGGAATCCGGAACGTCGTACTTTTGCGGGTTTTCATTGAAGTCCGCGGGGTCGGCGTTGAGCCCGACGAGATGCAGGGCCAGGTCACCTACCACCTTGGAGGACGGGGTCACCTTCACGAGGCGGCCGAGGATGCGGTCCGCCGCGGTGTACATGTCCTCAATCGCCTCGAACCGCTCGCCGAGGCCGAGTGCGATCGCCTGCTGACGCAGGTTGGAGAGCTGGCCGCCGGGGATCTCGTGCTGGTAAACCCTGCCGGTGGGCCCCGGCAGTCCTGACTCGAAAGGCGCGTACATCCGGCGGACGGCTTCCCAGTACGGCTCCATGGCGGCCACGTTCGCCAGGCTCAGTCCAGTGTCGCGAGGCGTGTGGGCCAGCGCGGCAACAAGGGCGGAGGCCGACGGCTGGCTGGTGGTGCCGGCGAGGGAAGCCGAGGCCACGTCCACGGCATCCACGCCGGCATCGACGGCTGCCAGGAGCGTGGCCAGCTGGCCGCCTGCGGTGTCATGCGTGTGCAAGTGGACGGGGAGGTCGAACCTCTCCCGCAGCGCGGTGACCAGGCGGGCGGCCGCCGCGGGACGCAGCAAGCCGGCCATGTCCTTGATCGCCAGAATGTGCGCGCCCGCGTCGACGATCTTCTGCGCCAGCTCCAGGTAGTAGTCCAGGGTGTACAGCTGCTCGTCCGGGTCCATCATATCCGCGGTGTAGCAGAGGGCCACTTCCGCAACCGCCGTGCCGGTGTCACGCACGGCGCGGATCGCCGGAGCCATCTGGTTGACGTCGTTGAGGGCGTCGAAGATACGGAAGATGTCGATGCCTGTGGCAGCGGCCTCGTTGACGAACGCCACCGTGACCTCTTCCGGGTACGGCGTGTAGCCGACGGTGTTCCGGCCGCGGAGGAGCATCTGCAGGGCGACGTTCGGCAGGGCCTTACGCAGGGCAGCGAGCCGGTCCCAGGGGTCCTCGCCGAGGAACCGCAGCGCGACGTCATACGTGGCGCCTCCCCAAGCCTCTACGGAGAGAAGCTCCGGCATCAGCGCGGAGACGGCCGGGCCGGCAGCCACCAGGTCGCGGGTCCGCACCCGGGTGGCCAGCAGTGACTGGTGGGCATCGCGGAATGTCGTGTCCGTGACCGCGACAGCGTCCTGGTCGCGGAGGGCCTTCGCGAACCCTTCCGGCCCGAGCTCCTGCAGCCGCTGGCGTGAGCCCGGCCTGCCGTCGGTGCCCTCGACCGGAGGCAGCTTGGCGCCGGGATCGGTGTGGACCGTGAGCTCGCCGTTGGGCTTGTTGACGGTGACCTCGGCGAGCCAGGTCAGCAGCTTGGTGCCGCGGTCTGCGGAGACGCGGGCCCTCAGCAGCGCAGGGCGTTCGTCGATGAAGGAGGTGGCCACGTTCCCGGCCACGAAGTCCGGATCCTCCAGGACTGCCTGCAGGAAGGAAATGTTGGTGGACACTCCTCGGATGCGGAACTCGGCGAGGGCGCGGCGGGCCCGGGCTACGGCGGTCGGGTAGTCGCGGCCGCGGCAGGTCAGTTTCACCAGCATGGAGTCGAAGTGCGGGCTGATCTCGGCACCGGAGTAGACGGTGCCGCCGTCGAGCCGGACGCCGGCGCCGCCGGCCGAACGGTAGCCGGTGATCTTCCCGACGTCGGGCCGGAACCCGTTCGCCGGGTCCTCGGTAGTGATGCGGCATTGCAGGGCCGCACCCTTGAGCTGGACTGTCTCCTGCGACAGTCCCAGGTCCGCGAGTGTCTCGCCGCCGGCGATGCGCAACTGTGCCTGGACGAGGTCGACATCGGTGACTTCTTCGGTGACCGTGTGCTCGACCTGGATCCGCGGGTTCATCTCGATGAAAACGTGCTGGCCGGCGCGCTCCCCCACGGTATCGACCAGGAACTCCACGGTGCCGGCGTTGACGTAGTTCAGCGCCTTGGCGAACTTCACCGCATCACGGTAAAGCGCCTGCCGGATACCCTCATCGAGGTTCGGTGCCGGCGCGATCTCGATGACCTTCTGGTGGCGGCGCTGGATGGAACAGTCCCGTTCGAAGAGGTGCAGGACGTTTCCCTCGGCATCGGCCAGGATCTGGACCTCGATGTGGCGGGGGCGCAAGACTGCCTGCTCCAGGAACATGGTGGGATCACCGAACGCGGCGTCGGCTTCGCGCATGGCAGCCTGCAGGGCCTCAGGCAGGGCCTCCCGGCTCTCCACGCGCCGCATGCCGCGGCCGCCGCCGCCGGCGACAGCCTTGGCAAAGATGGGAAAGCCGATCTCGTCCGCGGCGGCGATGAGTTCGTCGACGTCTTTCGACGGCGGGCTGGACTTCAACACCGGAACGCCGGCCTTACGGGCGGCCTCGAGGGCGGCGACCTTGTTGCCGGCAAGTTCCAGTACCTCGGCGGGCGGCCCCACAAAGGTGATACCCGCTTCCCTGGCCGCCCGGGCCAGGCGCGGATTCTCGGACAGGAACCCATAACCCGGATAGATCGCGTCGGCCCCGGATTCCTTGGCGACCCGCACGACTTCTTCGACGTCAAGATAGGCCCGGACCGGGTGCCCCTCCTGGCCGATCAGATAGGCCTCGTCGGCCTTCTGGCGGTGAATTGAGTTCCGATCCTCATGAGGGAACACGGCAACAGTCTTGGCACCCAGCTCGTAGCTTGCGCGGAAGGCCCGGATCGCGATCTCGCCGCGGTTGGCCACCAGAATCTTGGAAAACATACTTCTCCTGCATCATCGCGGGCGTATCGGTAAGTGGTCACAGTGTCTAAGACCGGTATGGCCAAATACAAATCGTTGTGGCAACCATCACAGCATTATGCGTCATGTCCGCCCCGATGGGCAGGGCCGGCGGAAAGCCCGCCCGGCCTTTTGGAGCTTCTGCCACCCCCGCACGGGATGACGGGTTCAGCGGAGCATCAACATATGATGTGTGGGTGGGTGGCGCAGGCACGCCCCGGCCGGAGAACGCAGGAGCCGGCACGACCCCGTCTCGGCAACCGGCGTT
This sequence comes from Arthrobacter sp., assembly GCA_025464925.1. The sequence goes on along the minus strand of JAODMS010000137.1, from coordinate 20,307 downwards.
AGGTATTGGTTTTTCAAGTGCAAGTAGTCAGCATCAGCAGCCTCAAGGGCGGTGTCGGTAAGACATCTGTCACCACCGGGTTGGCATCCGCGGCACTGGCCGCCGGTATCCGCACTCTCGTCGTCGACCTTGACCCCCACGCGGATGCGAGCACAGCTTTGGGGGTCCGGCCGCAGGACCAGCTCGATATCGGTCGGATGCTCAAGGCTCCCCGGCGGGCACGCCTCGCGGACAACGTCGTTCCCAGCGGGTGGGTGCAGCGTGCCGCCCCCCGCGGCACCTCCCGGTCCGGTTCTGCCGCCTCCATCCTTGATGTGGCAGTGGGTTCCGCCTACACCGGCATCTACGACCGCCCGGATCTCGGCCGCCGTGATCTGCGCAGGCTCTCTGCGGTGCTGGCCGGCGCGGACCGCTACGACCTGGTTCTGGTGGATTGCCCGCCCTCGCTGAACGGACTCACCAGAATGGCGTGGTCCGCGAGTGACAAGGTGACCTTGGTGGCCGAACCCGCCCTCTTCTCCGTGGCCGGCACCGAGCGCACCATGCGCGCCATGCAGCTCTTCCGCAGGGAATTCGCCCCCAACTTGTCTCCGGCCGGAATCGTCGCCAACCGGGTGCGGAGCGGGTCTGCAGAACACACCTTCCGCCTGGCCGAGATGCGGTCCATGTTCGGCGAACTGCTGCTGACCCCGCACATCCCGGAACAGGCCAACTGGCAGCAGATCCAGGGCGCCGCCCACTCCATCCATTCCTGGCCCGGAGACTCCGCCAAGAACGCCGCGGCGTTGTTTGATGCCCTGCTGGCCAACCTGCTGAAGGCCAACGGCCGGAACTCGGCCGCCAACCTGCGGAACCGCAGCCCGCGCTAAGCAGGGGCTGCAAGCCGACCGGCGCCGGACAGCACCTTCGCGCAGGACAAACAAAAGGCCGCCTTCCCGGTGGGAAGGAGGCCTTTTCCTCAGTATGGTGGCTGTGTGTTGCGGGCTGGGTGCCCGTGCTAGCCGATCCTACGGGCAGCCCGGCGCTTGCTGAGTTCATCATCCGGGAACGACAGGTCCGAGACGTGTTCGCTGGGAAGGGCCGCGAGGCTGCCTTCGACTTCGCGCCAGACGCGGCCGACGGCGATACCAAAGACGCCCTGTCCTCCCTGGACAAGATCAATGACTTCGTCCGCGGAGGTGCACTCATAGACGCTCGCACCGTCGCTCATCAGCGTGATCTGGGCGAGGTCCTCGACACCGCGTTCCCGGAGATGCTCCACGGCCGTGCGGATCTGCTGCAGCGAGACTCCCGTGTCCAGCAGCCGCTTGACGACCTTCAGGACAAGGATGTCGCGGAAGCCGTAGAGCCGCTGGGAGCCGGATCCGGCGGCGCCGCGGACCGCGGGCTCCACGAGTCCGGTCCGTGCCCAGTAGTCGAGCTGGCGGTAGGTGATGCCTGCTGCCTTGCACGCGGTGGGGCCGCGGTAGCCTGCATCCTCGTCCAGGACAGGAAGATCTTCGGTGAACAGCAGGCCCTGGGCCCGGGTGGCGGGCCGAGCAACACCAGCCATCGAGACCTGCTTGAGCTCGCCGGCTTCGCCTTTGGGACTCACGTGGATCCTCCTTGTCATGAGCTCCCCTGAGGAAGTTGCAACGACCGCCAGCTGACTACGCACGTGTCAACGACAAAAATTCATCGGTGTAATTTAGCCGAGGCTGCACTTTCCAGTGTGACTTGCGCGGCTGTCGTATGCAATGGGAACTTGTACCCCCGACGTTAGGCCCGCCGGGGCCCGAGGTCAAAGACGTTCGCGGTATTGGAGGCGCGTGTCGGAACTTTCATCCTCGAGTTTAGGCTTGACGGAGCGTCAGCCGCCGAAGTCCTCGGGCTCGACGTCGTCGAGGAACTCGCGGAACCGCCGCAGTTCGCCTTCTTCGTCAACCGCGGGCCCCGGCCCGCTGTCTTCGCCGTCGTCATGTTCGGTGATCCGGACGCCGGCCTCGTCCATGACAGCATCGGCGCACCAGATGCGGCACTTGGCCCGCAGGGCAAGCGCAAGGGCATCCGAGGCCCTCGAGCTCACCGTGGTGCCGTCGTCGAATTGCAGTTGGCCGTAGAAAATGTTGTCCTCCACGGCGACGATGTTGACGCTGACGATGGTATGCCCCAGGGATTCGACGACGTCCACCAGCAGGTCATGGGTAATCTGCCGGGGCGGGACCACGCCCTGCTGGGCCAGGGCGATGGCGCTGGCCTCCGGGGTGCCGATCCAGATCGGGACGTGGCGCTCCCCGTGGATTTCCTTGAGGAGGACGAGCGGCTGGTTGGACGGCAACTCAATCCGGACCCCGACGATCTCCACCTCAATCATCAGATGTCCATCCGTGAGATGCGGTCCTGGACCAGCGCCCGGTGCAGCGTCAGGCAGAGGTCACTGATTTCGCGTGCCGCCTCGGCCGCGCGCGCCTGGGAGGCGGCATCCTTGCGGGAGGACAGGGTGGACACCGCACGTTCCACCAGCCCGAATTCGCGTTCCGCGGCCGCCTGAAAGGGCCGCAGGTGCCTGGGTTCCAGGCCGTGGCTTTCCAATTGAACGCAGGCGCGTGCCACCTGGAGGGCGTGTTCGTCGAACTTGCCGTTGACGTGGCCGATCAGGCCGAAGCTCAGCAGCGACTCCACGAGCGGGACGCTGGCGCCGGACTCGGTCCGGAGCTGTTCTTCACTCAGCCGCCGGACCCGGTTCTGCAGTTCGGACGCGAGTTCCTCGGAGACGATCCTCGGAGAAACCGTAACGCCCGCAGGCAGGTTTTCGGGGCGTTCGCCGCGGTCGATCGCATCCAGGTAGTCCTTGATGACCTTCAGCGGCAGGTATTGGTCCCGCTGGAGGGCCAGGACGAACCGCAACCGTTCGACGTCGCTCTCCGAGTACTGCCGGTACCCTGCCGGCGTCCGCTGAGGAGTGATAAGCCCCTTTTCCTCGAGGAAGCGAATTTTGGACGCGGTCATATTGGGGAAGTCGTCGCTCAGCTGAGCCAGGACTTCCCCAATATTCAGAATCTGGGGGCCGCGACGTTCCGCTTGTGCCATTGCCACAGGCAGCTACCCCGGAATCAGACGTCGCCTGCAGGGCGGGCAGGGCTCAGATAGAAAGTGAGGCGGAATTTGCCGATCTGGACTTCATCTCCGGACTTCAGCTGCACGCTGTCGACCCGGTCGTGGTTCACGTACGTCCCGTTCAGGCTTCCGGTGTCCACGACTTCAAAGCTGCGCGGCGTGCGGCGGAATTCAACGTGGCGGCGCGAGACCGTGACGTCGTCAAGAAAGATGTCGGCGTCCGGGTGGCGGCCCGCCGTCGTGACGTCGGAGTCCAACAGGAAACGGGCACCCGTGTTGGGTCCGCTGTGGGCGACCAGCAGGGCGGAACCGAAGGGCAGGGCCTCAACAGCAGCCCACTCCTCAGCGGATAGCTTCGGTGTGAAGTGGGGTTCGTCGCGCACCGGAGTGAGGTTGATCGACGTGGTCTCCGAAGCTTTCACTCCACCCGCGCGATAACCGGTGTCCTTCCGTTCGTGCCCAAACATTGAGTCCTCCTCATCCGTTGCAGGTGTCCCCCCTGCACACAACGCATATTGTCCGGAAAAGCCTGGCAGTTCCGGTGTCCGGCCCTTCGACGTGCGGATTGTTCATTTTCCCAACAACCCGGCCCGAATGACCTCTACCTTTAGCCTACCTGCTGTTCGTACTCCGATGCACTGAGGAGTGACTCGACGGCGTCGGGCTCGGCAAGCTTGATTTCGATCAGCCAGCCCTCGCCGTACGGATCCGAATTGATAAGGGCCGCATCGGTGTCCAGTGCCTCGTTGCGGGCCACCACTTCGCCGGCCACCGGGGCGTAGATGTCACTGACGCTCTTGGTGGATTCCACTTCCCCGACGACGTCATTGGCCGTAACAGTGGCGCCCACCTCGGGCATCTGGGCGTAGACGACATCGCCAAGGGCATCCTGGGCGAAATCGGTGATTCCCACGCGCACGACTCCGTCGGCGTTGGGGGCTGAAACCCATTCGTGTTCTGCAGTGTAGGACAGCTCTTCGGGGATGATGCTCATGGCGGGCCTTTCCTCGGGTCAATCACCAATGTCCACGACGGTCAACTGAACTGTCCGCCGCTGAAAGTATAGGCAGAAGCGGAACTGTCCTAGAAACAGAAAACCCCGCCATTCCGTTGTTCGAAATGGCGGGGTATTATCCGCTGGTCGGGCTGACAGGATTTGAACCTGCGACCCCTTGACCCCCAGTCAAGTGCGCTACCAAGCTGCGCTACAGCCCGTTGGTTCCGCCGTTCTCCGCCTCGATGCCATCTGAAAGATTTCCATCGGAGCAGTCCGGCCGAACCACCTCCAAAAGCTTACACGATCCTGGAGGGTGCCGGTGACATCGTTCCGGTGCCACCGGCACAGTGTGTCCGGATTAACGCTTCTTGCCGCGCTTTTCGCGTACGCGCATGTTGACCTCGATGGGGGTGCCCTCGAAACCGAAGGTCTCCCGGAGCCGGCGCGTGATGAACCGGCGGTAGCCCGGATCCAGGAACCCGGTGGTGAAGAGCACGAACTTCGGCGGACGGCTCGACGCCTGGGTGCCGAACAGGATGCGGGGCTGCTTGCCGCCGCGGACCGGGTGCGGGTGCGCCGCAACCAGTTCGCCCAGGAAGGCATTGAGCCGGCCGGTCGGGATGCGCTTGTCCCAGCTTTCCAGGGCAGTGTCCAGGGCCGGAACGAGCTTGTCCTTGTGCCACCCGGTCAGCGCCGAGATGTTGACCCGCGGCGCCCACGCCACGTGGGCCAGGTCCTGCTCGATTTCACGCTCCAGGTAGGTGCGGCGTTCGTCGTCCAGCAGGTCCCACTTGTTGAAGGCCAGCACCAGTGCACGGCCGGATTCGATGGCCAGCTGGAGGATGCGTACGTCCTGCTCGCTCATCACTTCGTCGACGGCCAGGAGCACGACGGCGACCTCGGCCTTTTCGAGCGCGCTCTGGGTCCGCAGGGAGGCGTAGTAGTCAGCGCCCTGGGCCATGTGCTGGCGGCGCCGAATGCCGGCGGTGTCCACGAAACGCCAGGTCCGGCCGCCCAGTTCGATGAACTCATCGACCGGATCGCGCGTGGTTCCGGCGGTGTTGTCGACCACGACCCGCTCGGAACCGGCCAGCTTGTTCAGCAGCGAGGACTTGCCGACATTCGGCCGCCCGATCAGGGCGATACGGCGGGGCCCGCCGGAACGCTCAAGGCCTTCGATGGTGGAGAACTCCGGGAGCGTGTCCATCACATGGTCCAGCAGATCGGCGACGCCGCGGCCGTGGAGCGCCGAGACAGGGTAGGGTTCCCCGAAGCCCAGGCCCCAGAGCAAGGCCGAGTCTGCTTCCTGCGCGAAGTCGTCCACCTTGTTGGCCACCATGATGACCGGCTTCTTGGACTTGCGCAGCATCTTGACGACGCCTTCGTCCGTGGCGGTTGCGCCCACGGCGGAGTCGACGACGAACAGGACGGCGTCCGCGAGTTCCACGGCCATCTCTGCCTGCTCGGCGACGCGGGCGTGGATGCCGCGGGCATCGTGCTCCCAGCCGCCGGTGTCGACGACCGTGAAGTTCCGGCCGTTCCAGGTCGCCGAGTACATGACCCGGTCACGGGTGACGCCGGGGGTGTCTTCCACGACGGCTTCGCGGCGGCCGAGGATGCGGTTCACCAGTGTGGACTTGCCTACGTTCGGCCGGCCGATGATGGCCAGGACCGGATCAAGCTTGACGGGACCGTCGAAGTCCTCGTCGTCGTAGCGGCCACTGAGCAGCGCCGCGTCCTCTTCGTCCAGCTCGTAGTCGTCCAGGCCGGCACGGAGGGAGGCCGCGCGGACTTCTGCTTCCTCGTCGTCCAGGGCGGCGAGATGCTCAGCCACCTGGTCGGTGCCGGTGGGCGTGTATTCGTCTTCGCCGGCACCAGAATTGCCGGAGGTTTGAGTCGTATCGCTCATTGCACTGTCCTTATGGGGTGATCTGCCGGCGTCGCGGCTACTGCTTCAGAAAATTCTTGCGGGGAATCCGCGTCGGGCAAGGGCTGCCCGGTTCTTGTGATCGAGTCTTGGACGTGTCGGGCCAGCGCGGCGCGGATCTCGGTTCCCGCTCTGTCCATTGAAACACGCCCGGTCTCGCCGGGCCTGCGGCTGACATTGAGGGCCCCGCCGAAGCTGACATGCAGCCGCCGGCGCAGCCGGGGAACGACGTCCAGATGCTCGCCGCTGATCCGCGTGCCCAGGATGGCCACGGGGACCACCGTCGCGCCGGAGTTCAGCGCGAGCCAGGCGACGCCGTTGTTGATCGCGGCGGCTTCACCGCTCCCCCGCGTTCCCTCGGGGAGGATGCCGACGCACCGCCCGGCGTCGAGGACGCTCCGGGCCGTGTGCAGGGCCGCCCGGTCACCGCTCCGGTCTACTGGAAGCTGACCGGACGCCTTGAGCACACGGCCCATAAAGCCGGCGAACATTTCCTTCTTGACCAGGATGTGCATGGGCCGCGGTGAGGCCCCGAACATGACCGGTCCGTCCAGGAAGCTGATGTGGTTGCCGGCGAAGATCACCGGGCCCGTCGCCGGCACGTTCGAACGCCCGGTGACCGACGTCCGGTAGAGGACATGGTCCAGCATCCAGCCCACGGGCCGGCTCCAGGCGGTGGTCCAGCGGCCCGGCAGCTGCGTTAGCGCCTTCGGCGCCGTCTCATTCCCGGTCTCAGTCACGGTTGGTGGCCGTGTGGTTGAGAATGCGGTTCACGATGACGAGCGCGGCCGCGACGGTCTCCTCGAAGTCCAGCTCCGAGGAGTCCAGGGTGACCACGCCGTCGGCGGCCTGGGTGAAGTTCACCACGGTGGAGTCCTTGGCGTCGCGGTGGATCACCTGGGCCGCGAGCTGCTCGGCGTTCTGGCTGCCGCCGAGCTGGATGCCCCGGCGGCGCAGGCGCGCCTCTTCGCTCGCGGTGAGCAGCATCCGCACTTCAGCCGAGGGCGCGACGACGGTGGTGATGTCCCGGCCTTCCACGACGATGCGGCGGTGGTGCTTTTCGATCAGGTCACGCTGGCGGCGGATCAGCTCCGTGCGGGCGCCGAGGGTCGTGGCCACGGCGCTCACGGCGGCGGAAATCGCCGGTTCGCGGATGGCGAGCGTGACATCGGTACCGCCGACGCGGACGTACTCTTCGTGCGGGCTCGTGCTGATGTCCAGCGGCAAGCCCTCGGACGCTGCCTCGACGGCGGCCCCGTCCTCTAAGTCCGTGCCGCTGTCCAGGCAGTACCAGGTCAGGGCACGGTACATGGCGCCGGTGTCAAGGTAGGCCAGTCTGAGCCGGCGGGCCACCTCCTTGCTGACACTGGATTTGCCGGAACCCGAAGGCCCGTCAATGGCGACGACAAGGTGTTTTCCTGGGCGGACGACGTCCACGGTCTCGATGAGTTCCTGAGTCATTACTGGAGCACCCGCCATCCGCGGTCGTTGAGGGCTTCGATGAGCATGTCGTGTTTATTGGGCAGGACGGACAGTTCCACCATGCCCACGTTCTGTCCCGAGGAGTGGTCCAGACGGAGGTCCTCCAGGTTAACGCCGATCTCACCGATCTCGGTCAGGAGCTTGGCGATCTGGCCCGGGGAGTCATCCACGAGCACCGTCAGCCAGGAGTAGGCCTGGGGCGGTCCCCCGTGTTTGCCCGGAATGCGGGACTGGCCGGCGTTGCCTTCGCTGATCAGCTGGGCAAGGTCGAGCCGGGCACCGGGCGCTTCCGGGTGCTCGAGGGTGCCGATCAGCCGGTTGAGGTCCTCGCGGACCCCGTGCAGCACTCCGACCACCTTGTCCGCGTTAGCGCCCAGGATCTGGACCCAGAGGGCGGGATCGCTCGCCGCGATCCGGGTCACGTCCCGCAGGCCGTTTCCGGCCAGGGACAGGGCATGCAGGGGCGTGCCCTGCAGGCGGCTGGCCACCAGCGAGGACATCACCTGGGGAACATGGGAGACGAGTGCCACGGCTTCGTCGTGTTCCTCCGCGCCGAATTCCGAGACCACGGCGCCGAGGTCACCGGCCATGGCGCGCGCTGTCTGCAGGGACTCCGGCGCCGTCTCATCCGCGGGGCAAAGGACCCACGGCATGGAGGTGAACAGCTCGCCGCGGGCCGCGACAGGGCCGGACTTTTCCCGGCCGGCCATGGGGTGGGTACCCACATAGCGGCCGAGATCCGCGCCGCGGGCACGAAGGTCGGACAGGATGCCGGCCTTCACACTCGCGATGTCCACGACAACCGCCTGCGGGTAGTCCGCGAGGGCCCGTGCCACCACGTCGGCGGTAACGTCCGGTGGGGCGGCGACCACGACGAGCTCAGGCTGCTCTCCGTCAAGGCATGCCAGCGGCAGGCCGGCGCCGATGTCGACGGCGACGGCCTGGTTGGTGGGCGAGGGATCGGAGAGGAACACTGCGACGCCGCGGCCCCGCAGCCCCAGCCCGATGCTGGTGCCGAGCAGCCCGGTCCCCACGACCACCACCGGACCGTTAAGGTGGCCGCGGCCGTGGGTGCGAAAGGCGGACATGCCTACAGCCCTACGGATGCCAGCAGGTGGCCGACTTCCTGCCTACCGAGGTTGCGGATGCTGCCCTGGCGCTGGTCGCCCAGGCCGATGGGTCCGACCTTGACACGGACCAGGCGCAGGACAGGAAAGCCGACGGCGTCAAAGAGACGCCGGACGATCCGGTTCTTGCCCGAGTGCAGCACGACTTCGATCAGCACGTGGCCCGGAGTGGAGTCCACCAGTTTGAACGAGTCGACCGAGGCGATTCCATCCTCAAGTTCGACGCCGGCCTTCAGTTCGGCGCCGATGCCCTGCGGGAACGGCCCGCGGACCTGTACCAGGTACGTCTTGGGGACCTCGTAGGACGGGTGCGTCAGGCGGTTAGCGAGCTCGCCGTCGTTGGTCAGCAACAGCAGGCCTTCCGTGGCGACGTCGAGCCGGCCGACATGGAAGAGGCGTTCGCCGTGGTGGTTGCGGACGAAGTCGCTGATGCAGGGACGTCCGTCCGGGTCTTCCATCGTGGAGACAACGCCCTTGGGCTTGTTGAACACCATGTAGACCATGTTTTCATCCAACTGGATCCGCAGTCCGTCGACGTGGACCACGGCCGTCTTCGGGTCGACGCGCACGCCGAGTTCCGTGACAACCTGGCCGTCGACCTCCACGCGGCCTTCCGCGATCATTTCCTCGCAGACGCGCCGGGAGGCGACGCCGGCCGAAGCCATGACTTTCTGCAGGCGGATGCCGTCGGCGTCGTGCAGCTCAGACTGCGGCACAGCGCTGCGAGGTCCGCGCTTGCGGGCCGGCTTGCGCACCGGCCCGAGGTTCTGGCCGAAGCGTTCGCTGCCGAAAGCGCGGGAGCCGGCAGCCTTGGGTGCGCCGGTTCGCGGCTTGGGCTTGAGCGCACCCGGGGTGCCGGGGTCCTTGCCGAAGCCGGGCTTCCGGGCGCCGGGCTTGCGGCCCGCTGCCTTGCCGGAGAACCCGCTGGGCTTCCGTTCGCCGGAGGCCGGCCGCTCTGCGGGCGCGCCGGGAGCCTGCAGGTCCGGATCGATGAAGGCCTCTTCACGAGGCTTCGGGTGCTTGAAGGGGCGGTCTCCGCCGCCCTTGAAGCCGGCTCCCCCGGTGCGGCTCCCGCCGCCCTGGAAACTGCGGCCGGCGCCGCCCTGTGCCGGGCGCCCTGCACCGCCCTGTGCGCCGCGGCCTGAGCCGCCCTGCGCTGAATTTTGTCCGGCACTGTTGCGTCCCGAACTGTTACGTGGTGAACCCTGGCGTCCCGCCTGTGTCATGACCCGTCCTTCGTTGTGATAGCCGACGGCCGTTGCCTCCCGACAACACCCGCCAGCGGGGCAAAATGGTCCTGCCCTGGTGGATACTTCTGCGCAGGCAGCTTTTCTGCCTACATTCTTCCAGCGTCGTAGAACTCTTCGATGCCTTCCAGCCCCGGAAGATGGGGCGAAAGCTGGGGCAGTTCCGCCCCCGAGCCAATTCCCATGCGTTCAAGGAAATACGACGTCGTGCGGTACAGGACCGCCCCGGATTCGGGATCGGTGCCTGAATCCTCGATCAGCCCCCGCTGGGTCAGCGTCCGCACGACAGAGTCAACATTGACTCCTCGAATTGCAGACACCCGCGCCCTTGATACAGGCTGGCGGTAAGCGATGACGGCGAGCGTTTCGAGCGCCGCCTGCGTCAGCCTGGCTGTCTGTCCTTCCAGCACGAATCCGCCGACGACATCGGCGAATTCAGCGCGGGAGTAGATCCGCCAGCCTCCGGCGATATTCCGCAATTCAAAACCCCGGGGGGCGGCACTGAAGCCGTTCACGCTGGCATCGTCCGCATCCGGGGCATTAACAGTATAGCCGTTGTACTCCCGCTGCAGTTCCGCCAGCAACTCCTCGACGACGTCGACCGTGAGGTTAAGTCCCGTTGCCAGCTCGGTGGCCGTGGCCGGCTGGTCAATCACCATCAGGACGGCCTCGAGCCCGGCGCGGGCACCACCTGGGAGACGGGAGAGGTCCGGGCCCGCCGCCCCGCCGTCCGATTCCGGTTGGGACAGGCTTTCACTCACGGCTGCTCCTCATCTTTCCCCACGTCTTCGCTGCTCCACTCTTCAACATCGGCCGTCCACTGGACGGTCAGGTCACCCAACGGCAGCAGCTGCTCGAAGCCCACCACCCGGTCCCGGAACATCTCCAACAGTGCCAGGAACCGTGCCACCACCACGAGCGTGGATTCAGCGTCGGCGACCAGCGCCCGGAAGGTGAGGGACTTGCCCAGGCGCAGCCGGAGGCCCAGCAGCTCGGCCTGTTCCTTGACGCTCACGGCCGTGCCGTGAAGGTGGGCCAGGCCTACCTCGGTGGGGGCGGCTTCTTTGGGCTTGAGCGCTGCTTCGGCCAGCGCTGCGAACTGCTGCGGAGTGTGCCGCCACAGGAGTTCCGGAAGCAGCGCCGCGAAATGTCCTTCCAGGGCAACCTGCCGCGGGTACCGGCGCGCCTCGAGTTCGAGGGTGGAGCCGATCATGCCGGCCACGTGTTTGAAGGCCCTGTACTGGAGCAGCCGGGCGAACAACAGGTCCCGGGCCTCCAGCAGGGCGATGTCCTCATCGTCCTCGACCTCGCCGGCGGGCAGCAGCCGGGCGGCCTTGAGGTCCAACAGGGTGGCGGCGATGACCAGGAATTCGCTGGCTTCGTCGAGTGCCCACTCCTCACCCATCTGCTGCAGGCCCTTGATGTACTTGATGAACTCATCGGTGACCGTGGCCAGCGCCACCTCGGTGATGTCCAGCTGGTGCTTGGAAATCAGGCCTAGCAGGAGGTCGAACGGACCCGTGAAGTTGGCCAGTCGCACCTCGAATCCCGGCTTCCTGCCGGCCGCCGGCGGGGCTTCGACACCCGGCCCAGCTGGTAGGGCGAGCTCCATCGGCGGAGTGCCTGCGTCTGCCACGGTCCTGTCTAGGGTGCGCCGCCGCGCGAGATCAGCTCTTTGGCCAGCCGGCGGTAGGCGTCGGCGCCGATGTGGTTGCCGGCGTAGGAGGTGATGGGCTCGGCCGCCACCGTGGCGTCGGCGAACTTGATGGATCGTTTGATGACCGTCTCGAAGACCTTGTCGCCGAAGGCCTCGACCAGGCGGGTGATGACCTCACGGCTGTGCAGGGTACGGGAGTCGTACATCGTGGCGAGCACGCCGTCGATGTGGAGACGCGGGTTGAGCCGGTCCTGGACCTTGTCGATGGTTTCCACAAGGAGGGCCACGGCGCGCAGGGCGAAGAATTCACAGATCAGCGGGATGATGACGCCATGGGCGGCGGTCAGGGCGTTGACGGTGAGAAGCCCGAGCGAGGGCTGGCAGTCGATCAGGACGACGTCGTAATCGTCCTCGACCTTCTTCAGGGCCCGGTCCAGGACCTGTTCGCGCGCGACCTCATTCACGAGCTGCACTTCTGCGGCGGAGAGGTCGATGTTGGCTGGCAGCAGGTCCACATTCTCCACCCCGGTCTTCTGGATGGCGTCACGGATGTCCACCTTGCGGTCCATCAGCACGTTGTAGACGGTGAGGTCCAGCTCGTGCGGATTGGTTCCGAGGCCCGCCGACAGGGCGCCCTGCGGGTCGAAGTCGACCAGCAGCACGCGGCGGCCGTATTCGGCCAGCGCGGCAGCGAGGTTGATGGTCGAGGTCGTCTTACCGACGCCACCCTTCTGGTTGACCATGGCAATGACCCGCGCCGGGCCGTGGGATGACAGCGGTGCGGGCTCCGGAAAGTCGCGCAAGGGGCGTCCGGTCGGACCCATGATGGCGTCCTCCAGGTCGAGGTCGATGCCTTCCAGAGTTGCTGAACCCTGTTCGCTACTCACGTATCTATCCACACTTTCGATGACGGGGATTTCCTGCCGCTGGCACGGAGCCCAAAAACTCGCGGCGATGCTACTTCCCACCAAGGTTACAGCGCCCGACACGGTATTGAGCGAAACGTGACATCGTCGCCCGTTACTGAGCCTTGACCTTCGGGTTGAAGTCGAACGTTGGCTTGAGGCCATGCCGGACGGTGGTCGCGCGCTTCTTCGGAGCCGACGGACTGGAACTTCAGCGTTGAACCACACAGCAAAGACGCCCGGCAGCCTGGCTGCCGGGCGTCTGAAGTGGAACCGGAGGTGATGCTGCGCTGTCAGCTGACAGCTGACAGGATCAGGCGTTCGCCGGGACTGGCTGTTGTGCCGGCTGAACAGGGGCATCCTGCTCGAACCCGTGTCCCGCGATCATGGTCTGCTCGTCGAACGGCTCGGCGCCCGAGAGGACACGCTCGACCTGTCCGCCGTCGATCTCCTTGACCCACGTCCCGATCAGTACGGTGGCGACGGCGTTGCCGGTGAAGTTGGTCAGCGCACGGGCCTCGGACATGAAGCGGTCAATGCCGACGATCATGCCCACGCCGCCCAGCAGCTCCGGCTTGTGGGCCTGGAGGCCCGCGGCCAGGGTGGCCAGGCCGGCACCGGTCACGCCGGCTGCGCCCTTGGAAGCGATGATCATGAAGACCAGCAGGGACACCTGGGCGCCAAGGTCCAGCGGGGTGCCCATGGCGTTCGCCACGAAGAGTGACGCCATGGTGAGGTAGATGGCCGTGCCGTCCAGGTTGAACGAGTAGCCAGTGGGGACCGTGACGCCGACGACGGGCTTGGACACGCCGAGGTGTTCCATCTTGGCGATCAGCCGGGGCAGGGCCGCTTCGGACGAAGAGGTGGAGAAGATCAGCAGGTATTCGCGGCCGAGGTACTTCATCAGGCGGAAAATGTTCACTCCGGCCACGACCTGCAGCAGTCCACCGAGGATGACGACGATGAACAGGGCGCAGGTGATGTAGAAGGCGACCATCAGGGTGGCCATGCTGACGATTGCCTGGACGCCGGTGGCACCGACGACGGCGGCGATCGCGCCGAAGGCTCCGACCGGGGCCAGCCACATGATCATGATGAGGATGCGGAAGACCAGCGCCTGGCCGTAGCCGATGGCTTTCAGGATCGGGGCGCCCTGCGGGCCCATCTTCTGGAGGGCGAAGCCGACCAGGATGGCGGCGAGGAGGGTCGGCAGCACGGGGATGTCGCCCGGGATGATGCCGAGCAGGAAGTCGACGGTGCTGTCCGTGGACGCCTTCTTGTTCGGATCGTAGGGGGCGAGCTTGAGGCCGTCGCCGGGGTGGATCAGGTTGCCGACCACAAGGCCGATAGCCAGGGCAAAGGTCGACATGACGATGAAGTAGCCCAGGGCCAGACCGCCGACCTTGCCGACCGTGGCCGCCTTGGCGATGGAACCGATGCCCAGCACGATGGTGCAGAAGATGACGGGTGCGATCATCATCTTGATGAGTTTGATGAACCCGTCGCCGAGCGGCTTGAGGGATTTGCCGACTTCGGGGAACAGCAGCCCTACCAGGGCGCCGAGAATGACGGCCGCGATGACCGCAATGTAAAGGTAATGGGACTTGTCGAGCCCTTTGCGCTTCGTCCTGACCGGCGCCGGTGCAGCTGACTCTCCTCGTTGAGAGGCCATGGGGGTATCTCCTTGGATAGGCTGGACGTCGGTGCGGCACAGGCTGTGGGCCAACACGTCCGTTCTGTGTGTTCCTCCATCATTGACGAGGGAGTGACACACATCACCGTTGCGTTCATATTGGTCATGGAAGGTGTTGATGGTTCACCGCTGGAGCATCGCCCGCAGGTTGTTTGTGGCACACCTGCTGTTCATGCTCGCCCTGACCGCGGTCGTGGGCACCGCCGCCTTCGTCGACGCCCGCGACCAGGCCTACGATGAGGCGGGCCGGCGCATGGCCGCCGTCGCCACCGCCGTGGCCAACAATCCCCTCGTCCTGCAGGCCGCGAGCGCCGCTGATCCTTCTGCCCTGCTCCAGCCTTATGCCGTGAAGGTGTCGGAGGCCACCGGGGCGGATTTCATCACGATCATGGCGCCTGACCGGACCCGGTGGACTCATCCCCGGAACGAGGAACTGGGAAAGCCGTACATCGGCTCCGTAGACGCTGCCCTGAGAGGCCAGGTGTTCACCGAGATCACCGCCGGAACCCTCGGCCCTTCGGTCCGAACCATCGCCCCGGTGAAGGATGCTGACGGCACGGTGCGGGCCCTCGTCGCGGCAGGCGTCACGGTCGGGACCGTCGACGTGGCCGTTTCCGGCCGGTTCCCGGCGCTCCTGGCCATCGGCCTGGCGCTGCTGGCCGCCGGATCGGTGGCGTCCTGGCTGCTGGGCCGGTACCTGCGCCGGGTGACCCGGGGCTGGGGCCCGGAGCAACTCGCCCAGCTCTTCGCCTACTACGAATCCGTGCTCCATTCAGTGCGCGAGGGCGTCATACTGGTCGACCTCAAGGGCGAGGTGGTGATGTACAACGACCAGGCCGCCGAACTGCTGGAGCTCACCCCGCGCAAGGCCGACGGCGGCAGCCCGGGGTCGCCGTCGCTGGCGGACCTGCCCTTGGCCGCCAGCCTCAAGGACCTCTTCGAATCGGGCCGGACCGCCCATGATGAAATCCACCTGACCGGCCCCCGGATCCTGGTGGTGAACCAAGGACCGGCGGTGGGGCCGGGCTCCGGTGGACGTTCGCGCGGGGCGGTTTTCGGTACGGTGGCCACTATCCGGGACCGCACGGAAATCGAGTCGCTGGGCAGCGAGCTGGAAACGATGCGCACGCTCTCCGATGCCCTCCGTGCCCAGACCCATGAGCATGCCAACCGGCTCCACACGATCGTGTCGCTGATGGAACTGGGCCGCGGCGCCGAAGCCTTGGACTTCGCCACCCAGGATCTGGAGCTTAGCCAACGGCTGACCGACGACCTGGTGAGCTCCATCGAGGAACCTGTCCTCGGCGCGCTCGTCATGGGCAAGGCGGCCGAGGCCCACGAACGCGGCGTCGAGCTTGCCCTCAACACCGGCGGCTCCATCTCCCTCACCGGGCTTGCCGTCCAGGACCTCGTGGCCATCCTGGGCAACCTGCTGGACAACGCCATCGACGCCGCCGCCGATGCACCGGCGCCGAGGCTGGTGGAAGTGACCGTCGAGACTGTCGGCGGGGCACTGGAGATTACGGTGGAGGACAGCGGGCCCGGAATTGATCCCGAGGCGGTGGAGGACGTTTTCCGGCATGGCTTCAGCACCAAGGCGCCGGGCCCCTTCGGGCGGGGGCTGGGACTGGCCCTGGTCCGTCAGGCAGTGCAGCGACTGGGCGGTAGCATGACAATCACCAGTCCGGCCGGGGCGCTGTTCCGCGTCACGCTGCCGCTGGCGCCGCCCGCCTCGACGCCACCAGGCGCCGGGACAGGCCTCGCGCCGGTCAATACGGTCCAGCCGGCGAACACAGAGGGACAGCAATGAGCGATATCCGCGTACTCGTGGTCGAGGACGAGCCCATTGCCGCCGCGGCCCACGCCGCCTACATCGGCAGGCTGGAAGGATTCACCCTCGCCGCAACCGCCCCCGACGGGCAATCTGCCCTGCGGCTGATGGCCGAGCTGGCGGCCGCCGGCCAGCCCGTCGAGCTGGTGCTGCTGGACATGAACCTTCCGGACCTGCACGGGCTGGACATCGCCCGGCGGATGCGTGCAGCCGGGTTCTTCGCGGACATCATCGCCATCACCGCCGTGCGCGAACTGACCATTGTCCGCAGTGCCGTGGCCACCGGCGTGGTCCAGTATCTGATCAAGCCGTTCACCTATGCGGCCTTCGCCGACAAACTCGCCAGCTACCGGCTGTTCAGGGAACAGCTGGCGTCCCCCGGACCAGGCGCCGCGGCCGGGACCGGGGCATCCCAGAGCGACGTGGACCAGGCCTTCGCGAGCCTGCGGGCGCCCTCTGAACTGCCGCTGCCCAAGGGCCTGTCAGTGTCGACGCTGGAATCCGTGCAGCATTTCATGAAGCTGCAGTCCCGGGCGGTGTCGGCCAGCGAGGTGATGGATGCGCTGGGCATGTCCCGGGTCACGGCCCGGCGCTATCTTGAATACCTCGCGGACGCCGGCGCCGCCTCACGCACAGCACGCTACGGCGCCCCCGGGCGGCCGGAGAACGAATACCGCTGGAGCCGGCCGACGCCGTAAGGCTCCGCTACTCCCGTGCGGCGGCGGGACGGAGTGCCCCGATGAGCTGGTCGATCACTCCGGCGTCTTCGATGGTGGACGGCACCACGTAGGCTCCGCCGTCGGCGATCTGCCGCATGGTCTTCCGCAGGATTTTCCCCGACCGGGTCTTCGGCAGGGCCTCCACCACCGTGACGTGCCTGAAGTCCGCGACCGCCCCGATGTCCCGCCGGACAAGGGCGATCAGTTCCCGTGCGAGCTCCGCCTCGGCCACGTCCACTCCTGACTTGAGCACGACGTATCCGCTGGGGCGCTGGCCCTTGAGGGTGTCCGTGATGCCGATCACGGCGCATTCTGCCACCGCGGGATGCTGCCCGATCACCTGTTCCATGGCTCCGGTGGACAACCGGTGGCCTGCCACGTTGATGATGTCATCGGTCCTGCCCATCACGAAGAGATAACCGTCCTCGTCCCGGTAGCCGGAGTCGCCGGTGGCGTAGTATCCCGGGAATGCCTCCAGGTAGGAGGAGACGTAGCGCTCGTCGTCCCCCCACAGGGTGGGAAGTGTTCCCGGCGGCAGCGGCAGCGCCAGGACAATATTGCCTTCCGTGCCGGCCTCGACATCGCCTCCGGAGCCGTCGACGATGTTGAGCCTGAATCCGGGCATCGGCACGCTCGGGGAGCCGGCCTTGATCGGCAGTTCATCGAGCCCCCTCGGGTTGGCGCAGATGGCCCAGCCGGTCTCGGTCTGCCACCAGTGGTCCACCACCGGGACGCCCAGGGTCCGGGAGGCCCAGTGGAAGGTGTCGGTGTCCAGCCGTTCGCCGGCGGCAAAGAGCGTGCGCAGGGTGGAAACGTCGTACCCTTCCAGCAGCTTCGCTTCGGGGTCGGCCTTCCGGATGGCGCGCAGGGCGGTGGGCGCGGTGAAGAGCACGTTGACCTTGTGGTCCTGGATGACCCGCCAGAACGCTCCGGCGTCCGGCGTGCCCACGGGCTTTCCTTCGTAGAGGACCGTCGTGGCGCCGGCCAGCAGCGGCCCGTACACGATGTAGGAGTGCCCCACCACCCACCCCACGTCGGAGGCGGTCCACAGGACGTCTCCGGGACCGACATCGTAGATGTTTTCCATCGTCCAGCCGAGCGCCACCGCGTGGCCGCCGTTGTCCCGGACGACCCCCTTGGGGGTCCCGGTGGTTCCCGAGGTGTAGAGGATGTACAGCGGATCCGTGGCACTGACTTCGACCGGCGCGGCCGGCACCGCGGAGGCCATCTCGGCGTCCCAGTCCATCCAGCCGGCGTGGTCCGCGACAGTCGAGGCGAAGCCCTCCCGCCCCTTCACGAGGACAGGCGTGTCCGGCACTCCGGCCAGTTCCAGGGCTTCCGACACCGCGGGCAGGTACTCGACACGACGGGACGGCTCGATGCCGCCGGAGGCCGTGACCACCGCGGCGGGTCGGGCGTCCCGGATGCGGGCGCTCAGTTCCTTGGGCGCAAAACCACCGAAGACCACGGAATGCACTGCTCCGAGCCGGGCGGTCGCGAGCATGGCGATCGCGGCCTCGGGGATCATCGGCATGTAGATCACCACGCGGTCGCCCTTGCCCACGCCGGAGCGGCGGAGCACCCCGGCGAATCGGGCCACGAGCTCGGTGAGTTCCGCGTAGCTGAAGCGCTGCTGCGTGCCCAGCATCGCGGAGTCGTAGACCAAGGCGTCCTGCCCGCCCCTGCCGGCCTCCACGTGGCGGTCCAGGGCGTTGTAGCAGGTGTTCAGGACTCCGTCGGGGAACCAGCCGTACAGCGGTGCCCGGCTGGAATCGAGTGCCTGCTGGGGCGGCGTAGACCACGAAACCTTCCCGGCGGCTTCCAGCCAGAAGTCTGCGGGCCGTCTCAGGCTGCGTTCGTAGCTGTGCTGGTAGCTCTTGGTACCCATCAGATCCATCCCGTCCACGGCCTTGTGATGGAGCTCATGGTAGCCCGGGTACGGACGCCGACACAAGAACCCGTGTATACACAAGCATTATCGACAAGGGAATAATTGCCGAGTTACTGGGCAGGAAGGGCGGGCATGTATACACTGGAGCTGGCCAGCGGATGAAGGAGTCAGGATGCGCGCCAGCGATAAGGCCTATGCGGCCCTGCGGGAGGACATCATTGAATGGCGTCTGCTGCCCGGGACGGTGCTCGCGGAAGTCGAGCAGTCCGAGCGGCTGGGCGTCTCGCGCACGCCGCTCCGGGAGGCCCTCAGCCGGCTTACCGCGGAGGGACTGACGACGACGGCGGGCGGCCGCGGCGTCGTCGTCACCGACATCTCGCTCGAGGACATCGACGAACTCTTCGAACTGCGCGAAACCCTGGAAGGCAAAGCGGCCGCCCTGGCCGCCGAGCGCGGCGACGCCGCCACCTTCGAACGGCTCCGGAAGGAACTGCTCAAGGCCCCCGAACTGATCAGCGGCGCGGACCCCGCCCGGCACGACTACTACGGCCTGGTCGGCCGGCTGGACTCGGCCATCGACGCCGCGATCTCCAATTCCTACCTGGTGCAGGCGATGCGCAGCCTGCGCGTCCATCTGGTCCGGGTCCGCAGGCTGGCCGCCGACGACGCGGCCCGGCTCACCGCCGCCGCCGCCGAGCATGCCGCTATCGCCGAGGCGATCGCTGTCGGCAACCCCCGGCTGGCCGAGGCCGCCACCACACTCCACCTGCACCGCAGCCTTTCCCACGTCAAAGCCACGCATATACCTCAGCAGAAGGAGCACCATGGTTAAGGAACACCACGTCCGCGTTTACAAAAGCGAGGAAAACCTGGGCCGCGAGGACCAGCTCGCCTACAAGATCGCCAAGGTGGCCGCCGATCCCGTGTCGGTGACCGACGAAGTCACCGACATGGTGATCAACCGCGTCATCGACAACGCCTCGGTGGCCATCGCCTCGCTGAACCGCGCGCCGATCATTGCCGCCCGCGCGCAGGCGCTGACCCACGGCCCCAGCACCGGCGGCAAGGGCGCCAAGGTCTTCGGCATTGAGGAACGGGTCTCCCCCGAATGGGCCGCCTGGGCGAACGGCGTCGCAGTCCGAGAACTCGACTACCACGACACCTTCCTGGCGGCGGACTACTCACACCCGGGCGACAACATCCCGCCCATCCTGGCCGTGGCCCAGCACGTCGGTTCCAGCGGCCAGGACCTGATCCGCGGCATCGCCACCGGCTACGAGATCCAGGTCAACCTGGTCAAGGCCATCTGCCTGCACGAGCACAAGATCGACCACGTCGCACACCTGGGCCCTTCCGCGGCCGCAGGCATCGGCACCCTGCTGGGACTCGACGTCGAGACGATCTTCCAGTCCGTCGGCCAGGGCCTGCACACCACCACCGCGACCCGGCAGTCCCGCAAGGGCGAGATCTCCACCTGGAAGGCCCACGCCCCGGCGTTTGCCGGCAAGATGGCCGTCGAGTCCGCGGACCGGGCCATGCGCGGCCAGACCTCTCCGGTGCCGATCTACGAAGGTGAAGACGGCGTGATCGCGTGGATGCTGGACGGTCCCGACGCCAGCTACACGGTGCCGCTGCCCGAAGCCGGGGAAGCCAAGCGCGCCATTCTGGACACGTACACCAAGGAACACTCGGCCGAATACCAGGCCCAGGCCTGGATCGACCTCGCCCGCAAGCT
>JAODMS010000197.1 GCA_025464925.1 Arthrobacter sp. | reverse complement strand
CCGTGGCCGCGTCAGGGCCACAAGCGGAATCGAGGCGTCAGGCCGCCGCCATCCTGATCCTGAGGGCATCAGGCTCCACCGTCACGGCCAGATGGGTGCCGCTGCCGAGGTGGTCCCCGTCGAGTTGGAATTCCTGTTCCTGTTCCAGGGTGATTTCCGCCGATTTCCCCTGGAAGTACTCCACGGATTCGGTCTCGTTCTTGTTGCGGCCGAAAATCCCGGCCATGACTCCCAGCCAGCCGAGCCGTCCGCGCGGCGCCAGGACCAGCAGGTCCAACACGCCGTCGTCCGCTTTCGCTTCCGGGAAGATCTCGATTCCCCCCATGATCCGTCCACAGTTGCCGATCATCACGCTGCGGATCCGGCGGCGTACGGGCTCACCGCCGTCGACGCTGACCTTTGCCCTTACCGGCTTTCCGGGGAGCTTCCGGATCCCGGCCTCCACGTACGCGAGCCAGCCCATGCGATCTTTCAGCACGTCCACCGTGTCGGCCATGATTGCGGCGTCATAGCCGAGTCCGGCCATCACGAGGAAGACCTGTTCGTCGCCCGAGCGGTTCAGGGTGGCCTTGATCACATCCACTGACTTTTCGCTGCCATGGAGGACGTCATAGCAGGCCGATACGGGATCGCTGATGTCTACGCCGAGGTTGCGGGCCAGGAGGTTGCCTGTGCCGAGCGGAACCAATCCGAGAGGCGTCCCGCTGCCCGCGACCACCTCCGCAACGCTGCGCACCGTGCCGTCGCCGCCAGCGGCGATGACAACGTCGACCCCAGCCGCCAGCGCCTCGCGGGCCTGGCCGGCTCCGGGGTCCTCGACGGTGGTCTCCAGCCACAGCGGCTCAACCCAGCCCTGCGTCTCGCACAGCCGGAAAATGGCCCCCTTGAGCTCTGGTCCGACGGACTTGGCAGGATTGACGATCACGGCAGCGCGTTTGGACGGTGCGGTGTTGTTCTCTGACATGGCGTCCTTCGAGGGCGAGTGAGCGGGAGATGTCCTGAACTGCATCCTAGCCCGATTACCCGCTTAATTTCGGCACTTCAAGCGTGGACTTACTGTCTGCCGGGTCACTACACTGGCCATGCTTGGGTACTGGAGCATCCCTGTCTTTTCGGACACCCGTCCGGCATCCCTTTGCGGATCAGCCTGGCGGGCCGCGCTCCAGACGCGGAAAGCGGGAGTACATGACCGAACCGGAGAACTACTCAGCCGAGGCTGAAGCATCAAGCATGGATCCCCACGACTGGGGCCGGGCGATGGCGCTGGCGGTCACGCGGCTGGCCGAGCAGATCGCGCCGGGGGACGGCGAAGACAGCCACACTACGCTGGTGGGCAGGGAGCTGCGCCTGTTGATCAGCGACGACGCTGCGGGGGTCAGGATCAGGGTTTCAACGGCGCCCATCTCCGACTCCGGACCCTCGGGATCGGAAGGGTAGAAGCCGGGAACCCGGCTTCTACAAGAGAGCCGGCTGCCGCCCGAAGCTACCGTCCGGAGGTGAGGTCTGCGGAGATGAGCTCGGCTGTGGCGACGGCCGCCCGGCGTACGGAATCCAGATAGGCCTCCGGATCCGGTTTTGCCGCCACCGCCTGGGCCTGCATGGAGACGTTGATGGCCGCCACAACCTTGGGCCCGTCATGCACCGGAGCCGCGAGGGACATCAGCCCGATTTCCAGTTCCTGGTCCAGCAGGCACCAGCCCTGGGCCCGGACGGCTTCCAGCTCCGCCCGCAGCGCCTCGGGTGTTCCGATGGCCCGCGGCGTGAGGGGCCGCACCCGGGCGACGGCGAGGTATTCCTCCAACCCGGCGGGCGGAAGCGCGGCGAGCAGCACCCGCCCCATGGACGTGGCGTAGGCCGGAAAACGCGTGCCGACGGTGATTCCTACCGTCATGATCCGCCGCGTCGCCACGCGGGCGATATAGGCGATGTCGGTGCCCTCGAGCACGGCGGCCGACGTCGACTCCCCGAGTTCCAGGGAAAGCTCCTCCAGGTGCGGCTGGGCCAACTGCGGCAGGGACAGCCCGGACAGGTAGGCATAGCCGAGCTGCAGTACCTTGGCCGTGAGTGCGAAGATCTTGCCGTCGGTACGGACGTAACCCAGCTCCACCAGGGTATGGAGGAACCGGCGCGCGGTGGCCCGGGTGAGTTCCGTCCGGGCAGCGACCTCGGTCAGCGTCATCTTGGGATGGTCCGTGTCGAAGGCCCGGATCACGGCCAGCCCCCGCGCGAGCGACTGCACGTACTGGTCGCTCGCGGCGGGGCCACCGTTCGCCTTGGCACCCTTTGCTGCCTCAATCATTTCTGCCCCTCAATGGTCCGCATTCCTCTGTCCGTGCGGGAGCAGTCATCGACTTGCGACGGCGGGCGCGGCCCTGAGCGGCACCGGCACCATCGCCTGAAGCTCCTCGAGCGTGCAGCCGAAGGTCTCCCGCACCTCGACGCCGTCGGGACCTGTCAGGAAGACCGCCTTGTCCGTGTAGACGCGGGTGACGCAGCCGATACCCGTGAGCGGGTAGGTGCAGGTCTCCACGAGCTTGGACCCGCCCTCCCGGGTCAGGAGGGTCATCATCACGAAGACGTCCTTGGCGCCGGTCGCGAGGTCCATGGCCCCGCCGACGGCGGGAATGGCGTCCGGTGCACCGGTGTGCCAGTTGGCGAGATCTCCGGTGGCGGAGACCTGGAACGCCCCCAGCACGCAGATGTCCAGGTGCCCGCCGCGCATGATGGCGAAGGAATCCGCATGGTGGAAGTACGACGCCCCTGGCAGTTCGGTGACGGGGATCTTTCCGGCGTTGATGAGGTCGCCGTCGATCTGGTCCCCGGTGGCCTCCGGGCCCATGCCCAGCATGCCGTTCTCCGTATGGAGCGTGATGTTCTGTTCCGGTTCCAGGTAATTGGAGACCAGGGTGGGCTGGCCGATGCCCAGGTTCACGAAGGAGCCGGGTCTGATGTCACGGGCCACCATTTGCGCCAGGTCATCGCGGCCCAGCGGCTTCTCGGAGGTCCGGATGCTCATTTGGACGCCCATCTCAGGCCACCTTCACAATGCTGTTGACGTAGATTCCGGGGGTGACGATGTTTTCCGGGTCCAGGCCGCCGGCGGGGACGATCTCGGACACCTGCACCACGGTGTGCTTGGCCGCGGCAGCCATGATGGGGCCGAAGTTGCGGGCGGTCTTGCGGTAGACGAGGTTGCCCTGCCCGTCCGCCGTGAGCGCCTTGATGAGGGCGACGTCCGCGTGGATGGGGGTCTCGAAGACCTGGCCGCGGCCGTCCAGCATGCGGGTCTCCTTGCCCTCGGCAAGCATGGTGCCGTAGCCGGTGGGGGTGAAGAAGCCTCCGATCCCGGCTCCGGCGGCGCGGATGCGCTCGGCAAGGTTGCCCTGCGGAACGAGTTCCAGTTCGATCTCGCCGGCGCGGTACTTCGCGTCGAAGTGCCAGGAGTCGGACTGCCGGGGGAAGGAGCAGATCATCTTCCTCACCCGGCCCTCCTTGATGAGCAGCGCCAGGCCCTGATCACCCTGGCCGGCGTTGTTGTTGACCACGGTGAGGTCCGTGGCGCCGCAATCCATCAGGGCGTCGATGAGTTCAAACGGCTGGCCCGCGTTGCCGAAGCCGCCGATCATCACGGTGGAGCCGTCCTGGATGCCGGCGACTGCCTCGCCGACGGTGTCGATGAAATTCAGCATGCCCTAGCCCCTTCCTGTGCCGGTGCCGGCGGTGGCGTTTTCGATTACGACGGCCAAACCCTGCCCGACGCCGATGCAGATGGCTGCGACGCCCCAGCGCTCGCCCGAGGCCTGTAGGCTGCGGGCCAGGGTGCCGAGGATGCGGCCGCCGGAGGCGCCGAGCGGGTGGCCCATGGCGATGGCGCCGCCGTGGGCGTTCACGATGGCGGGGTCGATGCCCCAGGCGTTGATGCACGCCAGGGACTGTGCGGCGAAGGCCTCGTTGAGTTCGACGGCGCCCACCTGCTCCCAGCCGATACCCGCCTTCGCGAGGGCCTTGTTGGCGGCCTCTACCGGGGCGTACCCGAAGTACTGGGGATCGTTGGCGTGGGCGCCGCGGCCGGCGATGCGGGCCAGTGGCTCCATGCCGAGCAGCTCGGCAGCGTTCTCGCTGCCGAGCCAGGCCGCGGAGGCGCCGTCGGACAGCGGGGAGGCGTTGCCGGCAGTGACGGTGCCGTTCTCGGCGCGGAACACGGTTTTAAGCCCGGCAAGCTTCTCGGCCGAGGAGCCGGCGCGGATGCCTTCGTCCCGGACCAGGTCGGTGCCGGGGACCGGAGCCACCAGGTTGTCGTAGAAGCCGTCGTCCCACGCGGCCGCGGCCAGGTTGTGGGAGTTGGCGGAGAATTCGTCCTGCTGTTCGCGGGTCACTCCATATTTCTCCCGGAGCCGTTCGGTGGCCTCACCCAGGGAGATGGTCCACTCCGCGGGCATGGCCTGGTTGACCAGGCGCCAGCCCAGCGTGGTCGATGCGAGGGTCATGTCGCCGGCGGGGTAGGCCTTCTCGGTCTTGGGCAGCACCCACGGGGCGCGGCTCATGGATTCGGCGCCGCCGATCAGCATGAGTTCGGCGTCGCCGGCGTTGATCTGCCGGGAGGCGATGATCGCGGCGTCCAGCGAGGAGCCGCAGAGCCGGTTGACCGTAGTGCCGGGAATGGAGACCGGCAGGCCGGCCAGCAGGGTGCCCATCCGGGCGATGTTGCGGTTTTCCTCCCCGGCGCCGTTCGCGTTGCCGAACACCACCTCGTCGATACGCTCGACGTCTAGCTGCGGGGCGCGCTTCACCGCTTCGCGGATCACATGGGCGGCGAGGTCATCCGGGCGGACGGCGGCGAGGCCGGCACCGAACTTGCCAAAGGGCGTCCGCACGGCGTCGTAGATGTAGGCCTGGTTCATGGTTTGTCGCCCATTTCTTGTGTCTGCAGTTCGGCGTTGTCCATTGCAGCGCTATCCATTTCATGGAAGACCTGCTGCGCGGTCTTGAAGGCGGTGTTGGCGGAGGGGACGCCGCAGTAGATGGCGGTCTGCAGCAGGATTTCCTTGATCTCGTCCCTGCTCAAGCCGTTGGTGAGGGCGGCGCGGATGTGCATGCCCAGTTCTTCCCAGTGCCCGTGCGCCACCATCGCGGTGATGGTGACGGCGGAGCGCATCTGCCGGGGCAGGCCCGGGCGGGTCCAGATGCCGCCCCAGGCGATACGGGTGATCATGTCCTGGAAGTCCTCGGTGAAGGAATCCTTGTTGGCGTTGGCCCGGTCCACGTGCGCGGCGCCGAGCACCTCGCGCCGGACGGCCATGCCGCCGTCGTAGATTTCCTTACTGGTGG
>JAODMS010000185.1 GCA_025464925.1 Arthrobacter sp. | reverse complement strand
GCGCCGGCGAGAGCTCCTCGCGGCGGACATGGGCCAGGGCCTCGGCGACGGTTGCCTCCGGCGGCAGGATCACCGGGACCGGGGTCATCAGGCCGCCGGCGGTGTCTTCGTCGTATTCGAGCAGGCGCCGGACGTCCTCCGCGCCTTCGGGCTCCATCAGCTGGAGCAGTTCCTCGGCCTGGGCGCTGGGAAGTTCGGCCAGGAGGTCGGCGGCGTCGTCGGGGTCCATCTCCTCGAGCACGTCGGCGGCGCGGTTGACGTCGAGGGCGGAGAGGATCTCCACCTGGTCGCCTTCGGGCATCTCCTGCAGGACGTCGGCGAGGCGTTCGTCCTGGAGTTCGCTGGCGACCTCGAAGCGGCGCTTGTCGCTCATCTCCTGGAGCGCCTCGGCGAAGTCGGCCGGCTTGAGGTCCTCATGCGTCGCGACAAACTGCGTGGCGGCCTGCGGTTCGGTCTTCGCGCCGGGCCGGGCGTCGGCCCAGTCGATGATCAGGGTCTCGTTGCGGCGCAGCCGGCTCAGGGGCGAAAGGGAATGGCCGCGGCGGACGAAGAGTTGGCTGACGAACCAGTCCCCGGAGCGGTGCTTCTCCATGGCGATGTCCTCGATCGTGGCGTCACCGCTGCCGTCCGCGAGGGTCACGCGGCGGTCGAACATTTCGGCGACCACCAGAGTTTCCGCGCCGCGCTGTTCAAAGCGGCGCAGGTTCACGAGGCCGGTGCAGATGATCTGGGTCTGATCGATCGAGGTGATCCGGGTCATGGGCACGAAGACGCGCTTCTTCCCGGGGACCTCGACGACGATGCCGACGACGTGCGGGGCGCCCCTGGAGCCGCGCGAGAGCACCACGACGTCGCGCAGCCGGCCCAGACGATCGCCCAAGGGGTCGAAGACATCAAGTCCGAGGAGGCGCGCCACAAACACCCGCGATAGATTTGTGCTCACTTGTACAGGCTACCGAGTCTGCTCTCTTTTAGCTGAATTTACGAGCGCTCACCGGCTGGATGGGTGAGAATGGGCATATGTCAAACATTTTTGGTGCTCCGAGGGCCGGTGCCCCCAACGGCCCGGACGAGGCTCGCACCGTCCCCAAGGGTGACGTGGTCGGTTCCTACAACTCCTACCTGGATGCCCAGAAGGCGGTGGACTATCTGGCCGATCAGCAGTTTCCGGTCCAGATGGTCTCGATCGTCGGCAACGAACTCAAGATGGTGGAGCGGGTGACCGGCAGGCTCTCCTACCCGCGCGTGGCCCTGTCCGGCGCGCTCAGCGGCATGTGGTTCGGCCTGTTCGTCGGCGTCATGCTGTCCTTCTTCTCGCCGACCGGTGGATACTTCTCGATCGTGACCTCCGTGCTGATGGGCGCCGCGTTCTTCATGCTGTTCGGAATTGTCACCTACGCGATGCAGCGCGGCAAGCGTGACTTCACCTCGACGAGCCAGGTGGTGGCGACTAACTACGACGTCGTCGTCTCCCACGAGGCGGGCAGCGAGGCACGGCGCCTGCTCCACCAGCTGCCCATGACGCAGCATGACGCCTCGGGCGCGGGCACCGCCGGCTACCCGCAGCGCGATTACCAGAACCAGCAGCCCGGCCAGCAGGGCCACGCCCCGCAGCGCCCGGCCGGCTGGAACGATCCCTATGGCCAGAGGGCCCCGGAGCCGGGGACCCAGCCGGCCGGACAGTCGTCGGCAGAACCGTCCCGCCAAGGGGACGCGGCGCCCGGTCCCGCGGCCGGGACCGAGCCGGAAGCCGGCAAACCGGCAGGGGTGCGGTATCCGGATTTGCCGGACGGGCGGCCGCAGTACGGCGTCCGCGTAGACACGGCCCGGCAGGAGCCCCCCGAGGGCCAGGGCGGCACCCGGCAATAACGCGCAGCCGGACCGTTCCGGCAACGCAGGAGGCCCCCGCCGGATTTTCCGGGCGGGGGCCTCCTGCGTTGCCGGCCTAAGGCCTGCCAGCGTGCGAGCTAGTGGGTCGTGCTACGCGGTTTGGCTGTCGGCTTCCTGGTAGATGCCCGCCATCCAGGACTCGACGTCGGCTGCCTTGCGGGGGAGGGCGGCGCTGAGGTTGACCGGGCCGTCGGCCGTCTTGAGGATGTCGTCCTCGATGCGGACGCCGATGCCCCGGTATTCCTCGGGAATGCCGAGGTCCTCGTTCTTGAAGTACAGGCCGGGTTCAATCGTGAACACCATGCCCGGAGTGAGGATGCCGTCCAGGTACAGTTCACGCTTGGCCTGGGCGCAGTCGTGGACGTCCAGGCCCAGATGGTGGCTGGTGCCGTGGGGCATCCAGCGGCGGTGCTGCTGGCCCTCGGCGCTGATGGCTTCCTCGACGGGCACCGGCAGCAAACCCCATTCGGCGAGCCGTTCCGCCAGCACGGTGGTGGCGGCGGTGTGGATGTCGCGGAACCTGGTGCCTGGCTGTGCCGCGGCAAAGCCGGCATCGGCGGCGTCGAGCACCGCCTCGTAGACCTTGCGCTGGATGTCCGTGAAGGTGCCGTTGGCCGGCAGCGTGCGGGTGATGTCCGCAGTGTACAGGGAGTCGGCCTCGACCCCGGCGTCGAGCAGCAGCAGCTCGCCGGCATTGATCCTGCCGGTGTTCCGGGTCCAGTGCAGCACCGTGGCGTTGTTGCCGGAGGCGGCGATGGTGTCGTAGCCGAGCTCGTTGCCCTCTTCCCGGGCCCGGGCGAAGAACGCGCCCTCCACGACGCGCTCGCCGCGGTAGTGGGTGAGCGCCCGCGGCAGGGCCTTGACGACCTCGGTGAAACCCTCCACTGTCGCGGCGACAGCTGTCTCCATCTGCTCGATTTCCCACTCGTCCTTGAGCAGGCGGAGTTCGGAGAGAGCCTCGGTCAGCTTTTCGTCAAGCGCGTCAAGGACGCCCAGGTCCAGGTTCTCCGGATCCTTGGCGGTGTTGTAGCGGGCGGTGTCGACGAGGGCGTCAATGTTCTCGTCAACCTTGCGTACCAGCCGGATCGAGATGCCGCCGATTTCGGGGGCACCGACGTCCTTCGTGATCGCCAGCTCGAGTTCGAGGATGTCGGCTGTCTCCAGGCCGAGCCGCGCCTGGAATTCCGCGAGGGTGGGGCGGGCGCCGATCCAGAACTCGCCGGACCGGGAATCGGCGTAGAACTGCTCGGTGTCCCGGCCGGCCAGCGGCCGGAAATACAGCGTAGCGCGGTGGTTTCCGCCGTCGTCGCCAGTGCCCTCCGCCACGGGTTCAAGGATGAGGACCGCATCGGGCTCATGGTCCAAGCCCAGGCCGGTGAGGTGCGCGAAGGCCGAATGCGGGCGGAAGCGGTAGTCGCAGTCGTTTGAGCGGACCTTCAGCGGGCCGGCGGGGACCACCAGGCGTTCGCCCTTGAACTGGCCGGAAATGGCCCGGCGCCGCCTGGCGGCATGGCCGGCGACAGCGTCCCGCTCCGGGAGCTGCTGCTGGGACGGTGCCCAGTTGCTGGCCATGAAGGCCTTGAAGGCGTCGGAACTGGGCCGCTGCGAGCGGTTGTTGACGCGCTCGTCGAGGGGCTGGGAAGCGGAGACTTGGGTGTTATCGGCATCGTTCACCGTCCCATAGTCTCACCAGCGGTGCGGCTTAGGCCAACAGGTGCCGCGGCCGGGAAGGAGCCGCAGCGCACTAATCCGCGCCGCCGGGGCGGGGCCATCTACTAGGCTGGGAAGGTGAGGATTGATCTGCATGCCCACTCGAATGTTTCAGACGGCACCCAAGCGCCGGCCGACGTCATCGCCGCCGCTGCGGAGGCCGGGCTCGACGTTCTTGCCCTGACCGACCATGACTCCACCGACGGCTGGGCCGAAGCTGCCCTGGCCGCCCGGGAGCGCGGCGTCGCCCTCGTGCCGGGAATGGAAGTCTCCTGCCGCACGGAGGAGGGCATCAGCGTCCATTTGCTCAGCTACCTGCATGACCCTGCCCATCCCGGGTTGCTGGAGGAAATCACCAAGGCCAAGGATGCGCGGCATATAAGGGCGCAGAGGATGGTCACCCTGCTGTCCGAGGATTACCCGCTGACGTGGGACGACGTGATCCACCGTGTGGCTCCCGGGGCCACCCTGGGCCGGCCGCACATCGCCGACGCCCTGGTGGCCGCGGGCGTGGTCGAGGACCGGTCCGAGGCTTTCAGTGCGATCCTCACCTCGCGCTCACGGTACTTCGTGCAGCACTACGCACCGGACCCGGCGCTCGCGGTCGAACTGATCCGCGCGGCCGGCGGCGTTCCGGTCTTCGCTCATCCCGTCGCGTCCGCCCGCGGACGCATCGTGGGGGAGCGCACCTACCGGGAAATGATCGACGCCGGGCTGGCCGGCCTGGAGATCTACCACCGGGACAACCCCGAGGAGGGCCGGGAGTTCCTCCGCGGCCTCGCGGAACGGCACGGCCTGCTGGTGACGGGTTCCTCCGACTTCCACGGCTCCGGGAAGCCCAACGTGCTGGGCGAGAACCTCACAACACCGGAGGTGCTGGCCCGGATCGAGGAATTGGGAACCGGGACCTCCGTGGTGCGCTGACCCGACAGGACAGCCAGAGAGGGCGCTCCGGGGCCGATGCACGGCAACGGCTGCCGGTTAGTGGGGCGGAAACGCCGCGAACGTGGCGTGCGGAGCGAGCCGTTTGGCCATGACGTCGATGGCCGGCTGGTTCTGGTCCACGCAGACAAACTTCCGCCCAAGCTTCGCGGCCACCGCGCCGAGGGTTCCGGAGCCGGCGAAAAAGTCCAGGCACCAGTCGCCGGGACGGCTTGAAGCGGCCACAACGCGGCGGATCAGGCCCTCGGGTTTCTGGGTGGGGTAGCCCGTCTTCTCCCGGCCGGTGGGGGATACGATGGTGTGCCACCAGACGTCGGTGGGGAGCTTGCCGAGCTCGCGTTTGGCCGGAGTCACGAGTCCCGGAGCCATGTACGGCTCCCGGTCCACCTCGGCGCTGTCGAAGTGGTATTTGCCCGGGTTCTTGACGTACACCAGGATGTTGTCGTGCTTGGTGGGCCAGCGGAACTTCGCCCGCGCGCCGTAGTCATAGGCCCAGATGATCTCGTTCAGGAAGCACTCCCGGCCGAAGATGGCGTCGAGCATGACCTTGGCGTAGTGGACTTCCCGGTAGTCCAGATGCAGGTACAGGGTTCCGTCGTCGGCGAGCAGCCGCCAGGCCTCCACCAGCCTCGGCTCCAGGAAAGACCAATAGTCGCTGAATGCGTCGTCGTAGCTGTGCAGGGCGCCCTTGATGGTGTCGTAGGACCGGCCCTTGAAACCGACACGGTCGCCCTCGCCGCCGGCGTTGAGCACCATCTTGGTTTCTTGGCGCCTCTGCACCCGGCCCGTGTTGAACGGCGGGTCCACATAGATCAGTGTGAAGGCGCCGTCCGGCAGCGTGGGAAGGTACTCCGCGTTGTCCGCATGTACCACCAGGTTGCTGCCGTCCGGCGCCCAGACGGTGTCAGTCATAGAGGGGTTTAGGCCTCGGCGTTGCTCGGCTGGGAGGTGCCCTGCTGCGCGTCGCCTGAAACCACTTCGCCGTCGCGGCGGCGGGTGCGGGACCTGCGGCGGGCACGGGTGGCCCGATCGACCTCGGTGGGTACCTTAACGGTTGCCGCCGCGGCTGGCGCCGCCTCCGGTGCAGGCCCGCTTGCAGCCTCAGCCTCGGAGGGCCGACGACGGCGGTCTCCTGACCATCCGCTGTCTTTTCCGCCACTGGCGTTGCCGCTGCGGCGGGTGTCGCGGCTGCCGGAGCGCCCGCTGTCACGTCCGCCGCCGGCGCCGCTTCCGCCGTCACGGGCGGAGTCGCGTCCGCTGGAGCGCGGGTTCTTCTTGCCGGTCTCGCCCAGATCCTCAAGAACTTCGGCGTTGACTCCGGCCAGGACGCGCTTGTTGCGGGGCAGACGGCCCTTGGTTCCCTCGGGAATGTCGAGTTCCTCGAAGAGGTGCGGGGAGGAGGAATAGGTTTCCACAGGCTCGGGGAAGCTCAGGCCCAGGGCCTTGTTGATCAGGCCCCAGCGGGGCATGTCATCCCAGTCAACGAAGGTCACGGCAGTGCCCTTGTTGCCGGCCCGGCCGGTGCGGCCCACGCGGTGCAGGTAGATCTTTTCGTCTTCCACGCACTGGTAGTTGATGACGTGCGTGACGTCGTCGACGTCGATGCCGCGGGCGGCAACGTCGGTGGCCACGAGGACATCGACCTTGTTGTTGCGGAAGGCGCGCAGCGCCTGCTCGCGGGCGCCCTGGCCCAGGTCGCCGTGAATGGCTGCCGCGGCAAAACCGCGGTCCACGAGTTCCTCGGCAACCTTTGCGGCGGTGCGCTTCGTCTTGGTGAAGATGATGGTGCGGCCGCGGCCGCGGGACTGCAGGATCCGGGCGACAACCTCGATCTTGTCCATGCTGTGGGCACGGTAAATCAGTTGGCGGATGTCACGCTTGGTCAGGCCCTCGTCATCGGGGTCAGCCGCACGGATGTGGGTCGGCTGGGTCATGTAGCGGCGGGCCATGGCGATGACCGGTCCCGGCATGGTGGCCGAGAACAGCAGGGTCTGGCGGACGGCCGGGGTCCCGGCGATCAGGGTCTCGACGTCCGGCAGGAAGCCGAGGTCCAGCATTTCGTCGGCCTCGTCAAGGATGACCATTTTGACGTTCTGGAGGCTGAGGTGCTTCTGCTTGTACAGGTCGATGAGCCGGCCGGGGGTACCGACAACGACCTCGACGCCCCTCTGGAGCGCCTCGACCTGGGGTTCATAGGCGCGGCCGCCGTAGATGGTGGCAATGCGGGCATTGCGCTTGCGGGCTGCGTTCTGCAGGTCGTTGGCGACCTGGACGGCGAGCTCGCGGGTGGGCACGATCACCAGGGCCTGCGGCGCGCCCGGGACGGCCAGCTTGGCGTACCCGGCGTCATCCGGCCCGACGACGCGCTGCAGCGCGGGGATGCCGAAGCCAAGGGTCTTGCCGGTGCCGGTCTTGGCCTGGCCGATGATGTCGTGGCCGGCCAGGGCGACAGGCAGCGTCATGGCCTGGATCGGGAAGGGGTGCGTGATGCCGGCGTCGGCAAGCGATTCGACGATGTCGGCGCGGACGTTGAAGTCGGCAAAGGACTTCTCTTCGATCTCGTGCGGCTTTTCGTCCGAAATGATGGTCTCTTCCGGCTCGAGCGTCTCCGTGCCGGAATCGTCGGTCAGCAGTTGGTGCGTGTGCAATTCACTCACAGGGGAGTTTCCTTATTCCTTTGGGCATTGGCGCCGCTTGCTCAACGGGGCCGACCGGGTGGCCGTTCCGGAGCACGCTCAAGCGCGCAAGCAAATCCAGTGGAAGCCGATCGCGGGCTGTAAATGCTGGCACTGGGACCAGCGGGTGGAACTCAAGATCGCGTAGGGGCGGGCTTGTTGAATTCGAAACTCATTGAAATCAACGACCGGGCATCCATTTCTACATCTCCAGTCTAGCTGTACGGGGCACGGAACCTCGACTGGACCCCTAAGTGGGGCGCAGGAAGGCACGCCCGTCAGTCCGCGAGTTCCAGCCGGACCTCCCGCGTGAAGATGTCGGAAGACAGGATCCGGACCCGGACCTCGGTGCCGGGCTCCAGCTCGCCGGGACACCGTACGGTCACCGCGGGCTCGGCGATCTGGATGATCCCGGACGGGCCGTTGCCGTTGGCGGTCTGCTTTCCGTTGCCGTTGGCTCTTCCGGCCGTCCCGCCGTTGCCGTTCTTCGAGGGTTTGGATCCGGAGATGACGACGGCGTCGAATTCCTGGCCGATGCGGTTGATCAGCAGCGCCGCCTCGACAGTATCCAGTGACAGCCTCTCCAGCCTGGCCGCAAGCTGGTCCGAGGACGCCATGATCCCGGGCAGGGAGGGGAGCGCTTCACGGGCCCAGGCCGGGACGTCCGCACCGTTGCTGAGCGCCTCGCAGATGACCAGCACGAAGCGGTCAATCAGCCGCCGCAGCGGGGCGGTGGAGTGCGCGTAGGCGGTGCCGATGGCGGACTGGACGGCTGCATCCGGCACGGCCCCGTCGAAGGGCGTGTAGCCTGCGCCCCGGAAAAGCATGCCGGCAGAATGCACGATCGCCAGCTGCCGGGGGTCCATCGGGTCAAGGGTGCGCAGGTACTCGCCGTAGCTCATTTCCCCGTCCCACGGTTTGCCGAGGGCATGGGTCTGGCGGTGGAAGGCCCGCAGGGAGCTTTCGTCCGGGGCGGGCATGGTCCGCAGGATGCCGACCTTGCCTTCGAGCATCAGTTCCGCGGCCGCTATGCCCGTCATCAGCGAAATCTGGGCGTTCCAGTCCTCCACCGGCAGCGGCGGCGCCGCGACGATCCGGTAGCCGCCGTCCGGCAGCTGCTGGATTTCCTGCTCCGGCATGTTCAGGCTCGCGCCGCCGCGGAGGCGTTCCAGGGCCACCCGCTTGATGCCGACTTCCTTGAGCAGCTGCAGCACGGGCGCCGCGGTTCCGGCGTCGAGCTGGGCCTGCACGCCCTTGTAGCTGAGCTTGGCCCGGCTGCGGACCTGTGCCCGGCGCACAAGCACCGTGGCCACGTGCGCGGCGGCATCCAGCTCGAACTCCCAGACGAACGCGGCGCACAGCTGCCCGGGCAGCAGGCTGCCGGCGGCTTCGCTGATGACTTCCGGATGCAGTGGGATGCGGCCGTCCGGAGTGTAGAAGGTCTGCCCGCGGCGGCGGGTTTCGGCGTCCAGCGCCCCGCCGGGAGCCACGAAGGAGGGGAGGTCGGCGATGGCGTAAAACACCTTGTACCCTTCGCCGGAACGGTCGATGAACAGGGCCTGGTCCAGGTCCGTGGAGGACGCCGGATCGATGGTCACGAACTCGATGTCCGTGAGATCAAGCTCCGGAAGTTCGTGCCCGGCTACTGCCGCCTCGGCGTCACGGAGCACCTCCGCAGGGAACGGTCCCGGCAGTTCGAGAGTGGTGCGCAGCGCCTGCAGCGCCCCGGCAAGGTGGTTGTGCTGCTGGTGGATGCTGGGGGTCAGGCGATGAAGGGCCACGAAAATCAGGTTAGCCCGAATTGCGCGATTAGTCTTGGATCATGAGTGCTTCCCCGGCTGATCCCGCCCGCTACAACAGCTTTCTTCCGGATCTGCTCGGCGTGATGGCCTACGGCGAGCTCTCGGCGTTCGAACGGCTGTCCTCCGACGCCCGTTATTCGCCCACCCTCCGCGACCGCGCGGTGCTGGGCAGGCTCGCGGTCATTGAGTTCCAGCACTATGAGCTCGTCTGCGCCATGCTTGAGGAGATGGGCCTCGACCCGGAGAGGGCGATGTTGCCGTTCCAGCCGTCGGTGGACCATTTCCACGAGCGCACCCGCCCGGCCGACTGGTACGAATCGCTGATGAAGGCCTATGTGATTGACACGGTCTCCGCCGATTTCTACCGCGTGGTCGCCCGTTACGTCGACGCCGGGACCCGGGAGCTCATCGAACGGGTCCAATCCGCGGCGGAGGCGACGGCCGTGCTGCAGGAGCGCCTCACGTCGGCCCTGGCCGGGGACCCGCGGCTGGCATCCCGGCTGTCCCTGTGGGCCAGGCGTCTGCTGGGCGAGGCGCTGACCCAGGCGCAGCGGGTGAGCTTCGAGCACGCCTTCCTCGGCGGGCTGATCGGTGCGGACCACGCCCGGTCCCTGCATCTGGTCAGCGGGCTGACGGCCGAACTCGCGGCCAACCACTCACGCCGGATGTCCCAGCTGGGGCTGACCGGGTAGGGCTGCTGTCGGTCAGGAGTCCACCGCCATGACCTGGGCGCAGGATTCCGCGCTGACGGGGCGAGCCTTCAAACAGGTCCTCATCATCGGTAGGCTGGCGTAAACGGCCGGCAGGATCCCGCGCCGCGGGCCCGGCAGCTCCGCGGTGACCGCCACCCGGTTCGGTCAACTGACATCAAGGAGCCTGCCATGGCAGCCACGGAAGACGTCCTTCCCCGCCACCAGATCGACGAAGCCCTGGCGGGCCTCCCGGACTGGAGGTACCGCCTTGGCGGGCTGGTGACGGTGTACAAGGCACCGACACCGGCCGCCGCGCTGGAGCTGGTTGCCGCCGTCGGGCGCCTGGCCGAAGAGCAGGACCACCATCCGGACCTGGATTGGCGCTACAACAGGGTCTTTCTCCGTTTCAGTTCCCATGACGCCGGATCCGAGGTCACGCCGCGGGACCTTCGGGCGGCGTCGGCGGCCAGCGCGGCGGCCGCGGACGTGGGCGCCAGCGCGGAACCCGGGCTGTACCGGACGGTGGAAATTGCGATCGATTCGGACGATCCGGCGGAGATTTCGGAGGTCTGGCGGCTTGCCCTCGGCTACCGTAAGGGCAGGTTCGGCGACTTCGTGGACCCGTACGGCCGCGGCCCCGGGCTCTGGTTCCAGCAGACGGCAACACCGGACGCCAACCGCATCCACCTCGACATCCACCGGAGCAAGGCCGAGTCCGGCCCGGTGCTGGAAAAGACGGCGGCCGCCGGGGCCTTAATGAACCGTGACCACGCACCCGACTGGGTGGTGGTCACGGATGCGCAGGGAAACAGGCTCTGCCTCTGCACCGAAGAAGGCTCCGGCCCCGACCTCCCGGAGGATTAGCTCCGAGGAGCAGGAACGTCCCGGCCTGGACTAGATCTGCTTCAGGACGGCGGTGAGCCGCGCCGTGTCGTGCCGGGTGCGGTTCCTGCCGAGGTGCCACGCGGCTGCGACTGCTGCGGCCGTGCCCAGCACCATTGGCAGGACCCAGGGGATCCAGGTCAGGCCCGGCTGGTAGCCGAATCCTGCCGCCATGAAAGCGATCCAGCTGAGCATTCCGACGGCGACGGCGACACCCGCAGGCACGCTGATACCGTACTTGGTGTGCCGCTTGTCGTTGGCCCAGACCACGAAACCTGCGGCAACGGTCACCAGGGCGACCACAATCAGGGAAAGCATCCAGGACACCTCCTCTTCGTCGGACAGCTGCAGGGACAGGGGGTGGCTAGAGGGCGCCGAAGCCCACGCGGCGTGTTTCCTCCGCGCCGATCTCGACGTAGCCGAGGACGCTGGCGGGGACGATGATCTGGCGGCCCTTGTCATCGGTCAAGCGGAGCTCGGTGCCGTTGGAAATGGCCTCTCCGACAACTTTGGCCAAAGCATCCGCATCCTGGGTCGATTCCAGGACAATTTCGCGGCCGATGTTCTGAATGCCGATCTTTACTTCCACAGCAAGGCCTCCCAGCCAATCAAAGTTCTAAGGGTGTTCTCTATTTGTAGTCTAGGACCCTTTGGGGAACCGCGAGATTCCGCGCCAAGCTAAACGGTAGATCAGGTCACTGGCCACATCGAGGTCAAGACTCCCGCCGGTTTCGAGCCAGTACCGGGCGCTGACGTGTGCCATTCCGGCGAGCCCGCGGCCCAGCAGCTGGGCTTCGAGTTCGGGCAGCTTGGTGTCCTCGGCGATCACGCGGGCGACGGCGTCCGCGAAGGTCTTGTTGAACGCCTCCAGACGGGCACTCACGTTGGGGTCGTTGATCAGGTCCGATTCGAACACGAGGCGGTAAGCCTGGTCATCGTTGGCGATGAACTGGAAGTAGGCGCGCATGACGGCCTGGACGCGCTCATCGTTGTCGGTGGTGGAATCCAGGGCCCCCAGGAGAAGGCCTATGAGCTCCGTCAGATGGCTGTCCAGCAGGGCCAGGTAGAGCTCCCGCTTGGACGGAAAGTGCTGGTACAGCACGGGCTTGCTCACATGCGCGGTCTCGGCTATTTCATCCATGGCGGCGCCGTGGTAGCCGTTGGCCACGAACACTTCCTGCGCGGCCGCCAGCAGCTGCGCCCGGCGTTCGTCCCGGGGGAGGCGCGCGGAGCGCTGTCCACCGCTCCGCGGCTGCCCGGCCGGCACTTTTCCGTCATTCCCCCGCTCAACCGGTGCCTGATGGATCATTGTCGGCCTACTTTCCCTCGCTGTTACCTCCACTTTACGCGCGGGTAATTATGACCCGGCGGTATCTTCGGGCATAGATTGAAGTATGGCTTCCCAGTTCAGCGCAGACCCCGCCCCCGCAACCCCGGAATTGATGCCCGGACCGCTGGTCGAACCGGCGGAGGGCTTGAGTCCGGAAGAGGTGGAACGCTACTCCCGGCACCTGATCATTCCCGAGATCGGGGCGCTCGGCCAGCGCCGCCTCAAGAACGCCAAGGTCCTGGTGATCGGCGCCGGCGGCCTCGGCTCGCCCGCGCTGCTGTACCTGGCCGCCGCGGGGGTGGGAACCCTGGGCATCATCGACGATGACGACGTGGACCTCAGCAACCTCCAGCGCCAGGTCATCCATGGTGTTGCGGATGTCGGACGGCCCAAGATCGAGTCCGCCCGCGATGCCATCGCGGCCCTGAACCCGCTTGTGGACGTCCGGCTCCACAACGTCCGCCTGGATGCCGGCAACGCCGTGGAACTCTTTGCCGGGTATGACCTCATCCTCGACGGCGCCGACAACTTCGCCACCCGCTACCTGGTGAACGACGCTGCTGCGATCCTCGGAAAGCCGTACGTCTGGGGTTCGATCTTCCGCTTCGACGGCCAGGTCAGCGTCTTCTGGGAACAGCACGGGCCGACGTACCGGGACCTCTATCCGGAGGCGCCTCCGGCCGGATCCGTGCCGTCCTGCGGCGAGGGCGGCGTGTTCGGCATGCTGTGCGCTGCCGTCGGATCGCTGATGGTGACGGAGGCCGTCAAGCTGATCACCGGCGTCGGGCGTTCACTGCTGGGGCGGGTCGCGCTGTACGACGCGCTGGGCGGAACCTGGCGTGAGATCAAGGTGGCCCGCGATCCCGCGGCGGAGCGCATCACCGAACTCGCCGACTATGAGGCTTTCTGCGGGATCAGCCCCGCGGCGGAGGCAGGAATTGGACACACCGTCACGGCGACCCAGCTCGCGACCATGCTGGCTTCCCGCGAGGCCGGGCTCAAGGACTTCGAACTCGTGGATGTGCGCGAGAGCGGGGAGTACGAGATCGTCCGCATCGACGGAGCAGTGCTGATTCCGCAGGGCAAAATCCTGGCCGGCGAGGCGTGGCAGGAGCTGCCGCAGGACAGGGAGATTGTCTTCCACTGCAAGGGCGGCATGCGTTCCGCAGCCGTCCTGGCCGCCGCGCGCGCCGCCGGCTACGAACGCGTCAGCCACCTCGAGGGCGGGATCCTCGCCTGGGTGCGTGATGTGGAACCCGGGAAACCGGTCTACTGACACTGCCCGCCGAACTGACGGGGCCCAACGTCGTCGGCCGGGCCGGCCGGACCCTGCCGGAGCCGGCATGTCAGGCGGAGTGCCGCTGGTCCCTGGGCAGCTCGGCGGAGCCGTGACCGGCCGGGCAGTCTGCTCCGGCGGCCGGGGCGGACGCGGGCTGGTCGACCGTGATGCCGTACAGGGCTTCGAGTCCGGCGACGTAGTGTTCCTGCTGCCCGTTGGCGGCGAGTTCACGGGCGCGGACGGTGGGAACGTGCAGCAGCTGCTTGACCATCCGGCGCAAGGCAAATTCCACTTCCTCGGCCGCGGCGGTGCAGCCGTGCCGGGCGCGGACCTTTTCCATTTCCGCATCGAGCACGTTCATCGTGTGGCGGCGCAGTGCGACGATGGCGGCGTCCATGGAGCGCGCCTGGCGCTCCTGCTCGAAGGCGCTTGCCGCACCCGTGACAATGCTGCTGGCCTGGGCCAGTGACTCGGCCTGTTCCTCCGGGGCAGCAAGGCGGACAGACTCCAGCGTCAGCAACTCCACGCCATCGAGGTCGCTGACGGCGGGGTCGAAGTCATGGGTGAGGGCCAGATCGATGGCGATCAGCGGCTGCGGTGATGCCGCCCGGATCCGGCCCAGTTCCGCCGCTTCGACGCGGGTGTCAGAGCCGCTGCAACCGATCATGACATCCGCCGCGGCAACGGCGGCGGGAAGGGTTTCGCTGTCCAGGGCCGTGCCTCCGCGGGTGGCGACAAAGCCGGCGGCCCGGCCGGAGGAGGAGAAGACTGATACGTCCGTGCAGCCGCGCTCGCGCAACAGCGACATGGTCGCTCCGGCATAGGCGCCGGTGCCGAAGATGACGGCTTTTTTGGTGGACCAGTCGGGATCCTCGGACAGATCGGTGGCAAGGTCCAGCGCCACGGACACAATGGAGAGGCCCCGGGAGCCGAGCGCTGTCTGGGCGCCGACGTCCTTGGCCGTCTTGGAGGCGGCCTGGAACAACCGCACCAGCCCGGAGCTGGCCGTGCCTTCGTGCTGCGCGGTGATCAGGGCGCGCCGGACCTGTCCGGCAATTTCGCGTTCGCCGACCACGGCTGAGTCCAGCCCCGAGCTGACCGCAAAGAGGTGCTGGCTGACCTCGGGTCCTGTGCGGGTGCTGAAGGAGCGGGAGACCAGCTGATCGTTGAGACCGCTGGTGCCGCTGATCTGGGAGATGAGGGCAGCGCGGGCAGCCTCGACGTCATCCGGCTGCGGGGCTTCCCCGTAGATTTCGAAGCGGTTGCAGGTGGCCAGGACAATGGCACCTGCCACTGCCGGCGATCCGGCGAGGGTGGACGTGGCGAGCTCTGAAGCACCGGTGCTCAGTTGAGCAACGGTCTCGAGATCGATGTCGGCGTGTGTAGCCACCAATGAGAAAAGAACCACAGCAGGACAATCATAGCTTTTTCGTGTCCGTATAGAACCACGATCCGGCGTGGGGCCGCGCACGCCGGCATGTGATTCGTGCCACGGGAGTGCCCCCGGTGGCCCCGGTGACAGGCTGTCCGTTATCTTTTGGGGGCAATTTTCGGCACAATCGAAGGCATGACTCCTAGCGCTGCGGCCACCGACGGCACGTCGAAAATCAGTACGTCGAAAATCAGCACGTCGAAAATCAGTACTGCAAATAACAGCCAGGCAACAGCGGGCGGCCTCGACGCCGGGCATCCGCTGATGGACGGCCGCACCGCCAACTCCCCGCTGATCACCGCATACCGCGGCGGCAGGCCCTCCCGCCGCCCCGTGTGGTTCATGCGCCAGGCGGGCCGTTCGCTTCCTGAGTACCTCAAGTTGCGCCAGGGCGTTGCCATGCTGGACTCCTGCCTGCGCCCCGAGCTCGCCTCCGAGATCACCCTGCAGCCGGTCCGCCGCCATGACGTCGATGCGGCCATCTTCTTTTCCGACATCGTGATTCCGCTCAAACTCGCCGGTGTCGGGGTGGACATCGTTCCCGGCGTGGGGCCAGTCCTGGACAAACCGGTCCGCACCGCCGCGGACGTCGCCGCCCTTCCGCAGCTGACCTGGGAAGCACTGGAGCCCATCCGGGAAGCGGTCCGGCTCACCGTCGCCGAGCTCGGCAGCACACCGCTGATCGGCTTTGCGGGTGCTCCGTTCACCCTCGCGGCCTACATGGTGGAGGGCAAGCCCTCCCGCGACCACCTCGGGCCGCGGACCATGATGCACGCCGACCCCGAGACCTGGACCGCCCTGGCCAACTGGGCCGCCGATGCCTCCGGCATGTTCCTCCGGGCGCAGCTAGAAGCCGGCGCCTCCGCCGCCCAGCTCTTCGACTCCTGGGCAGGTTCGCTGGGCCTGGCT
Source organism: Arthrobacter sp. (assembly GCA_025464925.1). Next base: position 19,186 of record JAODMS010000185.1, on the reverse strand, counting down.
GATTACGAACGCTTTGTTGCCCCGGCGTCGTCCCGTGCCCTGGACCATGTGCGGCACTTCGGGGCGCCCCTGATCCACTTCGGCACCGGCACTTCGGAACTGCTCGTGGCGATGCGCGACGTCGGGGTCGACGTCGTGGGGGTCGACTACCGGCTGCCGCTGGATGAAGCCAACCGCCGTCTCGGCGGGACGGTGCCGCTGCAGGGCAACATCGACCCGGCGCTGCTCTCCGCTCCCTGGAACGTGCTGGAGGCCCATGTCCGCGAGGTGATCGCGGCCGGCGCCGCGGCCCCGGGCCACGTCCTGAACCTCGGCCACGGCGTGCCGCCGGAGACGGACCCCGCAGTATTGACGCGCGTCGTCGAACTGATCCACTCGATCTCCCCGGAGTAACAGCGTGGACGCAGGCGCTGCCGCCCCCGGGACGACCGCCGTGGTGGTCGGCGGCGGGATCTCCGGCCTGCTTGCCGCCCGTGAGCTGGCCCGGGCCGGGGTGCACACCACCGTCCTGGAAGCCTCCGACGCCTGGGGCGGCTGTGTGGGCAGCCACGTGGTGGCCGGCCTGAGCCTGGACAGCGGCGCGGAGTCCTTCGCCACCCGGTCCTCCGCGGTGGCGGACCTCGCCGCCGAACTGGGCCTCGCAGGGGAGATAGTTCCGCCGAACCCCGGAGGCGCCTGGGTCCACTTGCCTGACGGGCCGCGGGAACTGCCGAAGACCGGGGTGCTGGGCATCCCGGCCAACCCCTGGGACCCGGAGGTCCGGCGCTCCCTGGGTCTGCTCGGCTCTCTGCGGGCTTCCGTGGATGCCCTGCTGCCCGCCTCGCTGGGCACCACGGCCGGGGTCACCAGCGTGTCGGCGCTGGTTGGCGCACGGATGGGCAGGCGTGTCCTCGACCGCCTCGTGGCGCCGGTTGTCGGCGGCGTCCACTCGGCCGATCCCGGCCTGCTCGACGTCGACATGGTGGCACCGGGCCTGCGCGACGGCATCCGCCGGCACGGCTCCCTGGCAGCCGCCGTGGCCGCCCAGCGAAGGGGCGGCGCTGCCCGGCAGAAGACCGGGGCAGGGGCGCCGGGGCCGCACAAGGCGGGCTCCGCCGTCGCCGGCCTGCGGGGCGGGATGCATCTGCTGGTCACCGCGCTCGTGGCCGACCTGCGCCGCCGCGGCGCCACCCTCCTCGCCGCCTCCCCGGCGAACGCAGTGGAGCGCACGGCGCACGGCTGGCGCGTCACCTCGGGGGGAACGGCCTACGATGCCGGCCTGCTGGTCGTCGCGGTGGACGGCCCCGCCGCCGTCGGACTGCTCCAGGACACCCTGCCGGAGCTCGCGGCCAGACGGCCCGCCGCCGGACCCGACGTCAGCCTGGTCACCCTCGTGGTGGACCGGCCGGAACTTGACGCCGCGCCACGCGGCACCGGCGTCCTCGTGGCACCGCAGAGCCCGGGCATCCGTGCCAAAGCCCTGACCCATGCCACCGCCAAGTGGGCCTGGCTGGCGGCCGCCACCGGCTCCGGCACGCACGTCCTCCGGCTCTCCTACGGACGCGGCGAGGACCCGGGGACGGCTGCCCGGCAGGCCGGTTCGAGCGCCGCGGAGCCCCGCTCCGACGATGAGCTGTTCCGGGCAGCCTTGGAGGACGCCGCGGCCCTGCTCGCGGTCCCGCTCAGGGCCGGGGACGTTGTGGGCTGGGACGTGGTGCGTTGGGCCGGGGCGCTGCCGTTCGCGTCCCTCGGGCACAAACGGCGCGTCGCCGAGGTCCGGAGCATCTGTGCGGCGGAGGGCTCGCTCGCAGTGGTGGGCGGCTGGCTCTCCGGAAACGGACTGGCCGCGATCGTCGCGGACACCCCCCAGCAGGTGCGTGCGCTGCTTTCCTGAACGCCGGCCTCGCAGGCATGGCCCGGTTGCCCGCCAAAGCACTCGGCGCTGTGAAATGAAGCACTTCTACGCGTTGTAGAAAGTGCTCTATTTCGATTTAGCTGCAGCGAGGGGGCAGACTGGTATCCATGAGCCACACTTCTGCCGAATCTGTCACTAAAAGCGAAGAATCAGCCGAGCAGTTCTTTACTCTCTGGACGGTGTTCAAGCGCTCCGCCGACGCCCCCCGCCACGGCGATGCCGCCGAGGATTTCGAGGCCCTCCTCGGACGCTTGTCCGAAGCCGGCGTGGTCCACCGCGGCAGCTACGACGTTTCCGCGATGCGTGCGGAGGCCGACGTCATGGTGTGGCTGCACGGGTCTGAGCCGGAAGCCCTCCAGCGGGCGGTCCGGGACATCCGGCGCAGCAAGCTGTTCGCCGGCACCGACATCGCCTGGTCCGCCATGGGCGTGCACCGGGAGGCCGAGTTCGCCAAGAACCATACCCCCGCCTTCTCCCGCGGCGTGGCACCGGCAGAGTGGCTCTGCGTCTACCCGTTCGTGCGCTCCTACGAGTGGTACCTGCTGCCCGACGCCGAACGCGGCGAGATGCTGCGCGACCACGGCATGCTGGGCCGGGACTTCCCCCAGGTCATCTCCAACACGGTCTCCTCCTTCGCCCTGGGCGACTGGGAGTGGATCCTCGGCCTGGAAGCGCCGAACCTCGTGGATCTCGTGGACCTGATGCGCCACCTGCGGGCCACCGAAGCCCGCCATCACGTCCGAGAAGAAATCCCGTTCTACACCGGCCGCCGGGTCACCGCCGCTGAGATTGCGGAGGTCCTTTCATGAGCCCGCTGGATCCCCGGGAGTACCCCGCGGCCCTGACCGCCGTCAACGCAACCACCGAAGCGGGGCGCATGGCCCCCAAGGAGTACGACGCCGTGCTCCTCGCCTCCTTCGGCGGACCCGAAGGCCAGGAGGACGTTCTGCCGTTCCTCCGCAATGTCACGCGCGGCCGCGGAATCCCCGACGAGCGGCTCGAAGAGGTCTCGCACCACTACCGCGCCAACGGCGGCATCAGCCCGATCAACCAGCAGAACCGTCAGCTCAAGGCCGGCATCGAGGCAGAACTGGCCACCCGCGGGATCGGGCTGCCGGTGTTCTGGGGCAACCGCAACTGGGACCCGTACATCCCGCAGACCCTCCAGTCCATGTACGACGCCGGTCACCGTAAGGTCCTGATGGTCACCACGAGCGCCTACTCCAGTTACTCCAGCTGCCGCCAGTACCGCGAGGACATCGGGATCGCGCTGACGGAAACCGGGCTGGATGGAAGACTCGAAGTCGACAAGGTGCGCCAGTACTTCGACCACCCCGGCTTTGTGGAGCCGTTCATCGAAGGCACGGGCGCCGGGCTCGCCGAGGTCCGGGCCCAGCTGGCCGCGGCCGGCACGCCGGACGCGCCGGTGCACATCCTCTTCGCCACCCACTCCATTCCGACCCGCGATGCCGAAGCCGCCGGACGCTCCGAGGACGAGCCCCGCCACTTCGAGGAAGACTCCGCCTACGTCGCGCAGCATCTGGCCGCCGGCACCGAGGTCATCCGGCGGGTCGAAGCCGAGACCGGGCTCACCGCGCCGTGGTCCCTCGTCTACCAGTCGCGCTCCGGTGCCCCGCACGTGCCGTGGCTCGAACCCGACATCAACGACGCTCTCGAGGAGCTCGCCGGCCAGGGCGTCAAGGGCGTCGTGATCGTGCCGCTGGGCTTCGTCAGCGACCACATGGAGGTTGTCTGGGACCTGGACACCGAGGCCCTGGAAACCTGCGCCCGGCTGGGACTGGCCGCCACGCGCGTTCCCACGCCCGGTACGAACCGGAAGTTTGTCGGCGGCATCGTGGACCTGATCAGTGAACGGACGGCGGCGAACAACATCGCGGACCGGCCGCACCTGACAAAGCTCGGGCCCTGGTATGACGTCTGCCGCCCGGGCTGCTGCGCGAACTTCCGCGGTGAGAAGCCCACCATTGCTGGAGCGGACACCACCGTCGGCACCGGCCACGATCCCTATCCGGACGCGGCACCGTCCGCGGTGCAGCCCGGCTCGTCCTCCGCGGCGGCTGGCCAGGTGGCGCCATGACCGTCCGACTTGGAACCCGGGCCAGCAAACTGGCGCTCACCCAGAGCCAGCAGACTGCGGACCAGCTCGCCGCCGTCGGGGGATTCCCGGTGGAGCTGGTCCACATCCGCACCGAAGGCGATGTCCTCAAGGGCTCGCTGTCCCAGATGGGCGGCACCGGCGTCTTCGTGGCCGCGCTGCGGGACGCCCTGCTGCGGGACGAATGCGACGTCGCGGTCCATTCCCTCAAGGACCTCCCCACCGGCGCGGCGCCCGGCCTCACGCTCGCGGCCACACCCCGGCGGGTCGACGTCCGGGACGTCCTCTGCGCCCGGGACGGGCTGAAGCTCGCGGACCTTCCCCGCGGCGCCACGGTCGGCACCGGTTCGCCGCGTCGGGCCGCGCAGCTGCGCGCCGTGCGGCCGGACCTCGACATCCGGGACATCCGCGGCAACGTGGACACCCGGCTGGGCCGCGTTCCGGGCCTGCCGGGCAACACGAGCGACGCCGTGGTCGAGGGCAAGTCCTGCGACCTCGATGCCGTAGTCCTCGCCGCCGCCGGCCTGCAGCGGATCGGCCGGCTGGACGCGATCAGCGAGTACCTCGAGACCGACGTCATGCTGCCCGCCGCCGGCCAGGGGTCCCTCGCCATCGAATGCCGGAGCGCCGACGCGCCGCGCAAGGCCGGATCCACCGACGGCTCGCAGGGAGTGCTGGCCCAGGCCCTCGCGGCCCTCGAGGATCCCGACACCCGGCTCGCCGTCACGGCCGAACGGGCTCTCCTGGCCCGGCTCGAAGCAGGCTGCGCGGCGCCGGTGGGCGCCTATGCGTACCGCAAGGGAAGCATGCTGTACCTCGAGGCGGTCGTCTGCGCCGTCGACGGCACAACGACCCTCCGCGACAAGAGGGCCAGCGACGGACTCACCGAGGTCGGGGCGACACTGCTGGGCATCGAGCTCGCGGAGATCCTGCTCGGGCGTGGCGCCGCAGACATTGCGGACCTGGCCGCTTCCTGAACCGCGGATTGGTTCATTCATGGGAGAGTACAGCGCCCGCAGACAGCCGGACGGGCACCAAGCCTTGAGGGCGCCGGACGGTGCCCGGGTCCTGGTGGCCCGCGGCCCGGAACGCTCGGGGGAGCTGGTGTCGGCCCTCCGCGGCGTCGGCGCCGAGCCGTTGCTGCTGCCCCTCATCGACTTTGAGATGGCCCGCGACCAGCATTCCCTGGACGTCGCCCTTGATGCCCTGGGGGCCGGAGCCTACTCCTGGCTAGTGATCAGCAGCGTGACGACAGTCCAGGCACTGGAGGCCAAGGCCGCGGAGCGCGGCGTGGCCCTTAGCGCGTGGCTGCCCGGCAGCGTCCAGGTGGCCTCGATCGGCCCCGCAACGCGCCGTGTCCTCGAGTCCCGCGGCGTCGGCGTCGACCTGGCACCCACGGCCCGCCAGTCCGGAGCAGGCCTGCTCAACATCTGGCCCGAGAACCAGGGCCGCGTGCTTCTGCCACAGGCCGACATCGCCGACCCCCGGCTCCTGGAAGGACTTGAGGCCCGCGGAGCCTCCGTCCAGGCCGTCACCGCCTACCACACCGTGGACTACCCGGCGGATCCCGGCCGCCGCCTGCCGGCCTGCCAGCCGCCCCTCCAGCAGGACGCCGGGCACGGGCCGGCAGCCGCAGTGCTCACGGCGACCGAAGCGAGGACAGAGATAGGTGCCGGCAGGCTGCACGCCGTCGTTGCCGCTTCGCCCAGCGCCGCACGCCGCATCCACGCGGACCTTGCACCGTTGGGCAGCTGCCGTTTCGTGGCCATCGGGCGCTCGACGGCGGCAGAAGCAGAAACGATAGGCCTCGCCGTCGCTGCCGTCGCAGAGCAGCCAACCGCGTCGGGCCTCGTGGCCGCTGTCCTGCAGTCCCTGGCTCCGGGCCGTTCCACGTCATCCCACCCGCCAGCCCCCGAACACTCTTCGAAGGACAGACCATGAGCTATCCGATCCACCGGCCCCGCCGGCTCCGCACCACCCCGGCCATGCGCCGGCTGACGGCCGAACACCGCCTCTCGGCGGCGGAGCTCATCCTGCCCGCCTTCATCCGTGAAGGGCTGTCCGAACCGAACCCCATTTCCTCGATGCCCGGAGTGCTGCAGCACACTCCGGATTCGCTCAAGCGCGCCGCCGCCGACGCCGTGCGGCTGGGCGTTGGCGGCATCATGCTGTTCGGCGTCCCCGCCGTGCGCGATGCGCGCGGCACCGCCTCGCTGGACCCGGACGGTGTGCTGAACCAGGCGATCCGGGACGTCCGGGCCGAGGTCGGCGACGGGCTCGTGATCATGAGCGATGTCTGCCTCGACGAATTCACCGACCACGGGCACTGCGGCGTTCTCGACGCCAACGGCTACGTGGACAACGATGCGACCCTGGAGATCTACGGCCAGATGGCTGTGGCCCAGGCGGAGGCGGGTGCGCATGTGCTCGGCCCGTCCGGAATGATGGACGGCCAGGTCGCCGTGATCCGGCAGGCGCTCGAAGATGCCGGGCACGCGAACACCGCCGTGGTCGCCTATGCCGCGAAATACGCCTCCGCGTTCTACGGCCCCTTCCGGGAGGCTGTCGACTCCCAGCTGACCGGTGATCGCCGCACCTACCAGATGGACTCCGCCAACCGCCGAGAGGCGCTCCTCGAGGTGGAGCTGGACCTGGCCGAAGGCGCCGACATGGTCATGGTGAAGCCCGCCATGAGCTACCTCGACATCCTGGCGGACGTCGCCGCCATGAGCCCGGTGCCGGTAGCGGCCTACCAGATCTCCGGGGAGTACTCGATGATCGAGGCCGCGGCCGCCAACGGCTGGATCGACCGCCGGGCCGCCATCACCGAATCCGTCCTGGGCATCAAGCGCGCCGGGGCCAACATGGTCCTTACCTATTGGGCGAGCGAGCTCGCCGGCTGGCTCAAGGAGTCCTGATGGCCGCCACCTCCACGCCTCCGGAACCGCGCGTGGGCGCTAGCCCAACCGCCCCGGTCGGTCCGAACCGCATTCTCATGGGCCTGAACACCTTCGGCGACGTGGGGGTCTTCCCCGACGGGCACCCCGTCCCGCAGGCCCAGGTGCTCCGCCAGTTGCTCGAACAGGCCGAGCTCGCGGACGAGGTCGGGCTGCATGCCTTCGGCGTGGGGGAACATCACCGCCGCGACTTCGCGGTGTCCGCGCCCGAGGTGTTCCTCGCCGCCGCGGCCGCACGGACCAAGAACATCAGGCTCGGTTCCGCCGTGACGGTGCTCAGCTCCGATGATCCGATCCGCGTCTTCCAGCGCTTCTCCACGGTGGACGCGATTTCCAACGGCCGGGCCGAGGTCATGCTGGGCCGCGGCTCCTTCATTGAGTCCTTTCCGCTCTTCGGCCTCGACCTGGCGGACTACGAGGTCCTGTTCGAGGAAAAACTCGAGCTCTTCGACAAGGTCCGGGCGCAGAAACCCATCCACTGGGAAGGCCGCACGCGACCGTCCCTCAACGGCCTGAGCGTGTATCCGCAGCTGGAACACCACCTCCTGCCGGCCTGGATCGGCGTCGGCGGCACTCCGGAGTCCGTGCTGCGCTGCGCCGAATACGGCTACCCGATCATCTTCGCCATCATCGGCGGCGAACCGCGGGCCTTCGAACCGCTGGCCGGCCTCTACCGCGACGCCATGGCCAAGTACGGACACCCGATGCAGCAGATGGCCACGCATTCCCCCGGCCACGTAGCCGCCACTGACGCGGAAGCCCGGGAGGAGCTCTTCCCGCACTGGCTCGCGCAGCGCAACAGGCTCGGGTCCGAGCGGGGCTGGGGACCCGGCAGCCGGCACGAGTTCGATGCCATGTGCACCCCGGAGGGAGCCCTGTATGTCGGCTCGCCGGAAACCGTAGCCGCGAAGATCGCACTGCTCAAGAAGAACCTGGGCGTGGACCGCTTCGACCTCAAGTACGGCAACGGCACACTGCCGCATCCGGCCATGATGCGGTCCATCGAGTTGTTCGGCACCGAAGTGGCGCCCCGCGTGGCCGCGCTGCTGGCCGAGGCGCCCCCGGCGAACTGAAAGAATAGGGATCATGACTTCCAGCAACCCTCGTAACGAGGAACTCTTTGAACGCGCCCGGCAGCTGATGCCCGGCGGTGTCAACTCGCCCGTCCGCGCCTTCGGCTCCGTCGGCGGGACACCGCGCTTCATGGTGTCCGCCAAGGGTCCGTACCTGACCGACGCCGACGGCGCCGAGTACGTGGACCTGGTCTGTTCCTGGGGCCCGGCCCTGCTGGGCCATGCCCACCCGGCGGTCCTGGACGCCGTTCACGCCGCCGTCGACCGCGGATTGTCCTTCGGAGCTTCCACTCCGGACGAGGCCAACCTGGCCGCGATCGTTCAGGAACGCGTGCCCGCCGTCGAACGCGTCCGGATGGTATCCACCGGCACCGAGGCGACCATGACAGCCATCCGGCTGGCCCGCGGCTTCACCGGCCGCAACCTCGTTCTCAAGTTCGCCGGCTGCTACCACGGCCACCTCGACGGGCTCCTGGCCGCCGCAGGTTCCGGCCTTGCGACCCTCGCGCTTCCCGGTTCCGCCGGCGTCACCGCTGCCACCGCCGCCGAGACCCTGGTGCTGCCGTACAACGACCTCGACGCCGTGGAGGCAGCCTTCGCCAAACACGGCGCCAACATCGCGGCGGTCATCACCGAAGCCGCTCCCGCGAACATGGGCGTGGTCACCCCGGGCGTCGGCTTCAACGCCGGGCTTTCGCGCATCACCCGCGAACACGGCGCCCTGCTGATCCTCGACGAGGTCCTTACCGGCTTCCGGACCGGCTACTCGGGCTACTGGGGCCTGACGGGCGGGGCGGCCGACGCCGTCGAGCCCTGGACTCCGGACCTGCTGACCTTCGGCAAGGTCATCGGCGGCGGCATGCCGGCAGCAGCCCTCGGCGGCCGCGCCGAGGTCATGGACTACCTCGCCCCGCTCGGCCCCGTCTACCAGGCCGGCACCCTCTCCGGGAACCCGGTGGCCATGGCCGCCGGCGTCGCGACGCTGACGCACGCCACGGCCGAGGTGTACTCCATCGTGGACGCCCGCTCGCTGGAACTGTCCGCGGCCCTGTCCTCGGCGCTGGACGCGGCCGGCGTGGACCACTCGATCCAGCGCGCCGGCAACCTGTTCTCGGTGGCATTCGGCACCGCCGCCCGCGGCGTCCACAACTACGCCGACGCCCAGGGCCAGGAAGCCTTCCGCTACGCGCCGTTCTTCCACTCCATGCTGGACTCCGGCGTCTATCTCCCGCCGTCGGTGTTCGAGGCGTGGTTCCTGTCCGCAGCGCACGACGACGCCGCCATGAACCGGATCTTCGACGCCCTGCCGGCCGCGGCGAAGGCTGCCGCGGCAGCGGTGCAGGTGAAGCTGTAGCGGCACGCCGCCGCCGTAAGTTCCTCAAGCAGGGTTAAAGTACTTCGGCACCCGCCGTGGCGGGTGCCGAAGTACTTTGAAGTTGAAGCCGCGGTGCGGCCTGGAACCGGTGCTTAGAACGCCGGGGTCACGTCGCCGTTGGGCCATTCCTTCTCGATGAAGGCCTTGACCTCGGGGGAATGCAGGAGTTCTTCGAGCTTCTGGATCCGGACGTCATCCTTGGAATCCTCGCGCCATGCCACGAAGTTGGCGTACGGGTTGTTCTCCACGGACTCTACCGCCAGGGCCTTGTCGGTGCTCAGTCCGGCCTTGAGGATGAAGTTGCCGTTGATCAGGGCCAGGTCCACGGAGGGGTCCTTGAGGTCGTTGATCAGCAGTTCAGGCTGGTTTTCGGAGAACTTCAGCTTCTTCGGGTTCTGCTCCTCGGTGATCGACAGGACCGAGGTGTCGTCCTGGATGTCCTTGACGAGACCGGCGACCTGGAGGACCTTGAGGGCCCGGACCTGGTTGGACGGGTCATTCGTGATGGCGACCTTGGCGCCGTCCTGAATGTCCTGAATGTCCGTGACCTTTTCGGAGAACGCGGCGTACGGCTCGATGTGCACACCTTCACCGTGGCCGAACTTGTAGCCCTTGGTCTCTACCTGGTCCTGGAACCAGGGCAGGTGCTGGTAGTAATTGGCGTCCAGCGAGCCGTCGCTCAGCGCGGTGTTGGGCGTCTGGTAATCCTCGATTTCCTTGATGTCCAGCTTCAGGCCTGCCTTGGGGGCGAGCTCCTGGTTGACGAACTCCAGGATCGCCGCGTGCGGCACCGGGCTGGCGCCAACGGAAAGGGTTGCGGGGTTGGCGGGGTCCAAGGTCTTGACCTCGGCGCTGGGGGTGGACGAACCACCGCAAGCCGTCAGCGCCAGGGCGGTGACGATGCCGGTGGCCAGGAGGGTGAATGACTTACGCATCGGATGCGTTCCTTTCGAAAGAGCTGGACTCACGACGGCGGTGCTGTCGTGTTCGGCGCAGATGCAGAGGGCGGCTACCCGCTGCAAGATGTTGGCCTGGAAGTGCGCCGACGACGCGGCAGCGGTGGCTGGCGCCGGCGGCCTTGTTGCCGGTGGCGGCCGCTGTCAGCGGTGGTCGAGGCTGCGGGAGATCCGCTCGCCCACGAACTGGATGACTTGGACCAGGACGACGATCAACACGATGGTGACGATCATGACCGTGACGTCGAAACGCTGGAAGCCGTAGTTGTAGGCCAGCTTGCCGAGCCCGCCTCCGCCCACGAGGCCCGCCATGGCGGAGTAGCCCACGAGGGTGACCACCGTGGTGGTGGCCGCCGCGACGAGGGCCGGCATGGATTCGCGCAGCATCACTTTGTTGATGACCTGCATGTTGGTGGATCCCATCACCTGGGCGGCGTCAATCTTTCCCTGGTGGACATCACGCAGGCTCGACTCCACGAGCCGGGCGAAGAACGGGATGGTGCCGATGGAGAGCGACACCGAGGCGGCGATGGGGCCGAGGCTGGTGCCGGTGAGCGCGCGTGCCAGCGGGATAAGCGCCACCATCAGGATGGCGAAGGGGATGGACCTGGTGATATTGACGATCACGTCACTCAGGATCCGGTTGACGACCGGCATCGGGCGCAGCCCGCCGGGGGCGGACACATGCAGGAAGACGCCAAGCGGCAGACCGATGAGCACAGTGAACAAGGCGGAGATTCCGACCATCTGCAGAGTCTCTACGATGGCTTCCGGCAGGGCCTTGACCAGGACAGGGTTGCTGAAAATGTCGTTCATCAGTTTCTTCCCTCTTCCCCATGGGGAAGAACAGAGGCCGGGAGGGCGGTATCCATCACGGCGGCATCGCCGAAGTCGAATTCCGGGAACTCCGGTTCGGGGAGAGCGGCATCGGGGGCTGCGCGTTCCGCGCCGATGCCGCGTTCGTGCAGATAGCCCAGGACGGCGTCGGCGTCGGCGCCCTCCGCCAACTGCACGCGCAAGTGACCGAACTGCCGGCCGGCAAGTGTCTCGACGCTGCCGGCCAGGACATTGATGTCGACGTCGAAGCGCCGCGCGACGCGGCTCAGCACGGGTTCCTTGGCGCTCTCGCCGGACAGGAGGATCTCCAGCACCGGCCCTCGGGCGTCCGGCAGGGGTGCCGACGGCGGCAGCGGCAGCAGCGCCCGGGCGAGCCGGCTGTCCAGGTCGGCGGCGACGTCCTGCAGGGCGCCGTGTTCGACGATCCGGCCCTTGGCGAGGAGGGACACGGATGCGCAAACGCGCTTCACGACATGCATCTCGTGGGTGATGATCAGCACGGTCAGCTGGAGCCGTTTGGTGAGGTCCTGGATCAGGTCGAGGATTTCGTCGGTGGTGGCCGGATCCAGGGCAGACGTGGGCTCGTCGCAGAGGAGCACATCCGGGTCCGAGGCGAGGGCGCGGGCGATGCCCACGCGCTGTCGCTGGCCGCCGGAGAGCTGGGAAGGATACGCGTTCTCGAAGCCTTCCAGACCGACGAGCTTCAGGAGTTCGGCGACCCGCACCCGGATCCTGTCCTTCGGGGTCTTTACCAGTTCAAGCGGATGGGCCACGTTTCCGGCCGCCGTCCGGGAATCCATCAGGTTGGCATGCTGGAACACCATGCCGATCCGCCGCCGTGCGGCACGGATTTCGGAGTCCTTGACGGAGCTGAGCTCGGTGCCATCGATGCTGACAGACCCGGAGGTCGGACGGTCCAGCAGGGTCAGACAGCGCACGAGGGTCGACTTGCCGGCACCTGAGTGGCCGATAATGCCGTGGATGGAACCCTTCGGTACCGAAAGCGTGACGCCGTCGAGGGCAACCACTTCTTTCTTGCCCTGCTGGTAGACCTTACGAAGGTCGGTAACTGTGATCATTTATCCTCTGGCCGTTAGGCTTGGGCGCGATATAACACAAGCTCGTTTCTGCAATAAATTATGTCAGCGCCTGCATTTGGCATCCACTTGCGTAGGAAGTTCACCGCCACAGCCGGATCGGTGTAGGAAATTCTGCCCATGTTCCGCCGACGGGCCCGGGGCGCTGGCACGCCGCCCACCGGCGGAATCCCCGCTAAACGCGCCGGGCAGGGATGAGCGGAATACGGGGTGTGATCTCCGTCGCAGCCCCGGGATCACCGGCAGCGCATGGCCACTCCGTCGCAGCCTTCCGGCTCCGGGCAGTGCGGCTGGAAACGGTACGGCGGGAAGCCGTGCGGCTAAAAATCGCCGCGGCTGGCGTCCTCGGGCGGCAGGACGGGCCAGTCGCCTTCGATCACCGCGGCAGGCTTGGTCTTACGCAGGTACGTCTGGAAGTCTGTGGCCTGGGCGGAGGCCCATTCAATCTGCAGCTGGTGGAGGTGGCTGGCCGGCATCCTGAGCTTGGGGAACTTCCCGGCCATGGCGTCGAGCATGCGCAGGGTCGCCAGCGCGTCGGCCGCAGAGGTGTGCGCGTTGTCCAGGCTGACGCCATATTCCTCGCATAGCGCCGTGAGCGTGCGCTTGCCCTTGCGGTATCGGTCCACCTGCTTGTTCATGATGTACGGGTCCAGGACCGGATAGCGGCTCAGCTGCGCGACACCGTAGCGGGCCGATTCGGCGGCGAGCACGGTGAAGTCGTAGCTGGCGTTGAAGGCGATGACGGGCACACCGTCGTCGAAGAGTCCCTGCAGGACCGCCGCGAGTTCCCGGGTCACCTCAGCGGCCGGGCGGCCGTCGCGGCGTGCCTGTTCGGTGGTGACGCCGTGGATCTCACTGGCCTCGGCCGGAATCTCCACGCCCGGATCGGCGAGCCACTCATGTTCCTTGATGATTCCCCCGTCGGAGTCCACCACGGTGACTGACGCCGTGACGATCCTTGCGGCACGGGAGTTGCGGCCGGTCGTTTCGAGGTCGAAGGCTGCGCGGGGGAGGGTGTTCCAGGTGCTCATGCTTCAACGCTACCTGCTGCCTCCGACAGTTTTTGACTGCCGCTCCCGGCCGCCGTGTCGGGACTCCGGCCCCCGGTACGGCGGCAGCCGTGCCCGCCCGCACGCCCGCAGCGGCTACGCTGGATCGATGCGGTCGGAGTATGTGGAGGCAGTGCTGGAGGCGGTGGCTTTGATCCCGGCCGGCACCGCGCTGGCCTACGGTGACGTCGCCGAACTCCTGGGTTCCGGCGGCCCGCGGCAGGTCGGTTCCGTCCTGGGCCACCACGGCGGCGCGGTCCCCTGGTGGCGGGTATTGAAGGCCAGCGGGGCGGCCCCTCCGGGGCATGAGCGCGAGGCCCTGGTGCTGTACCTTGAGGAAGGCACCCCGCTGCTGGGAAGCTTCCTGGAATACCTCCGCACCGGGGAAGGACGCTGGCGGGTAGATCTGATGGCGGCCCGATGGGCGCCCGGCGAGGGCGACTTCGACCGGCTCGACGCCATCGCGGAGCGCCTGGACCGGGAGTTGCATAAATTGTCGGCACCGGATGATGGAATGACCGTGTGAGTATCCCCAGCCAAGATCCGGATTTCCAGCTGCCCCGGACGGAATCAAGCGCGACACCATCACGCGGGACAGAATCAGCCGGAATCAGGTCCAACCGCGCCGGATCCGTTGCGGGGCTCCGGCTGCTTCCGCCCCGGAAGCAGCACAGCGCGGTCCCGGTGCTGTCGCCGGACCAGCTCGCCGCCGTCGACGTCCCGCGCGGCTCCGGACCCGTCCTTGTGCCCGGGGCGCCGGGCACCGGAAAATCCACGGTCCTGGTCGAGGCCGCCGTCCGCCGGGCGCAACGGGACGGCCTGGATCCGGAAAGGATGCTGATCCTGGCACCGGGACGGCTCGCCGCCGATTCGCTCCGGGACCGCTTTACGTCCCGGCTGGACCGGAGCCTGACTACGACGCCGGCCCGCACCTGGGCGTCCTACGCCTTCGATCTGATCCGGCGGGCCAAGGCAGAGGGCATCCTGCCACTGCCGCGGCCGCCGAAACTCCTCTCCGGGCCCGAACAGGACCTGATCATCAAGGAACTGCTCGAAGGTCATGCCCTGCCCGGCCTGGAGCTTGCCTGGCCGGAGGATCTCGGGGCTGCCCTGCAAACCCGCGGAGTCCGTCAGGAGGTACGCCAGCTCTTTGACCGGATCATCGAATCCGGGCGGACCGCGGAGGATCTCGTGGAGCTGGCACGGCGGTGCCACCGGCCCGACTGGGTCGCCGCCGCCGCGCTGTATTCCGAGTACCGGGACGTCCTGGACCTGCGCATGCCCGAGGCCTTCGATCCGGCCGGCATCATCACGGCCGCGCGCCAGATATACCAGGCTGCCCCCGATTTCCTCGCCGCCGAGCGCGACCGGCTGCAGCTGATCCTGGTGGATGACGTCCAGGAGGCCAATCCGGCGGTGTTCGAACTGCTCACGGATATCGCGGCGGGCAAGGACGCCATCATCACCTCGTCCCCGGACACCGTGGTCCAGGGTTTCCGCGGGGCGCGGCCGGACCTTGTGGCCGAGCTGCCCCGGTTGCTGGCGCCCGCGGGCGGCGGAGTCCTGGAGCGTCCGCTCTCGGTCGCGCACCGCCACGCTCCTGCCGTGGCAGAGGCCTGGCTGTCGGTGGCAGGGCGCATCTCCCGCCGTGCGGGCGGGCAGTCCGCGCGCCGGCTCGAGCAGCCCGCCCGGGAGGGGGCAGCCGGCGGCAGCGTCGAGGCGCATCTGCTGCCGTCTCCGGTCCATGAGTTGCGCTATGTGGCGCAGCGGATTCTGGAAGCCCAGCTGAACGACGGCCGCGAGCTGGGAGAGATCGCCGTGATCGTACGCAACGGTGGCCAGCTCAGCCAGCTTCAGCGGTACCTCGGCGGCCAGGGTATCCCGGTCCGGATTCCCGTGGCCGAATCCGCTGTCCGGGACGAGGTCGCGGTCCGGCCCCTGCTGGATGCCTATGCGGTGGCCCTTGACCCGGCCCTGCTCACGCCCGAGTCGGCAGTGTCCCTCCTGACCTCGCGGATCGGCGGCGCCTCGTCGATCGAATTGCGGCGGCTGCGCCAGTCCCTGCGGCGGGAGGAAATCCTGGGCGGCGGCGGCCGCACCAGCGACGCACTCCTGGTCGAAGCCCTGCTGGAGCCGGGGGCCTTGGCCACTCTTGGCATCGAAGGGCATTCCGCGCGCCGGATTGCCCGGATGATCCAGGCTGGCCGGGATGCCGCTCAGGCACCCGGCGGCAACGCCGAAACGGTGCTGTGGGGGCTCTGGGACTCCACCGGGCTGGCCGCCCGCTGGCCCGAGGCCGCCCTGGCCGGGGGCCCGGCAGGATCCCGGGCGGACCGCGATCTCGATGCCATGATGGCGCTGTTCCACACCGCGGAACGCTTTGTGGACCAGCTGCCCGGCTCCGGCCCGGAGCAGTTCCTCGAGTATCTGCTCAGCCAGGAACTCCCCATGGACACCCTCGCCGCGAGGGCGCAGCTTGAGGATGCGGTGGAACTCATGACGCCGGCCAGCGCTGCCGGCCGGGAATGGCCCGTGGTGATCGTGCCGGGCTTGCAGGAAGGCGTATGGCCGAACACGCGGCTCCGCGGCGAACTCCTCGGCAGCACCTTGTTTGCCGACGCCGTCGAACACGGAGTGGCCTACGCCCTGCAGATGGACCCGCTGAGCCGGCTGCGCGACATCCGCTATGACGAGCTGCGGAGCTTCTCCTCCGCGGTTTCCAGGGCACAGGAGGTGCTGGTATGTACCGCCGTCTCCTCGGAGGACGAGCAGCCGTCCTCCTTCCTTGACTATGTCGCCCCGCTGCGCCCGGAACAGGAGCGGCGCGGCTTCACTCCGGTGGAACGGCCGCTGACCCTGCGCGCCCTCGTGGCCGAACTCCGCCAGTATGCCCAGCTGGACGCCAACGCCGCCGAAGCCCTGGAAGCAACGGCAGTCCTGGGCGCCCTGGCCTCCGCCGAGCCTCCCGTCCCGGGGGCACACCCCGCCAGCTGGTGGGGGCTCGCAGCGCTGTCCTCGGAAGAGCAAGTCGTCCCGCCCGGCGGCACCGTCTACGTCTCGCCCTCGAAGGTCGAGACCGTCCAGAAATCACCCCTTGACTGGTTCGTCCAGGCGGCGGGCGGCGAGGCAGCGACGGATTTCGCCCGCAGCCTGGGAACCTTGGTCCACGCCATAGCCCAGGACCTCCCGGATGCCTCGGGAAGCGAATACCTCGCCGAACTCGTCCGCCGCTGGCCCACCCTCGGGATGAAGGACAACTGGGAAGGGAAGCTGGACTTCCAGCGGGCCGAGTCCATGGTCCGGAAGCTCGCGCAGTATGTGCTGATCATGCGCAGCGAAGGCCGGAGCCTGGTGGGCGTCGAGCAGGACTTCGAGGTGAAGCTCCCGGATATTCCCGCCGGCACCGGCGAAGGCGTTTCGGGCATTGAAGCCGCCCCGGATGCCGGCGATGAGATGTGGCCCGCCCGGCCCGCGGTGCTGCGAGGACAGGTCGACCGCCTGGAGATCGACGCCGAGGGCCGCCTGGTCGTCGTGGACCTCAAGACGGGCAAACGGCAGCCCGGAAAAGCCGACCTCGAACGCCACCCGCAGCTGGGCGCCTACCAGGCGGCCGTGCTCGCCGGCGGCTTCGCGGGCCCCGACGACGGTCCGCCGCCGCTGCCGGGAGGAGCTGTCCTGGCCCAGCTGGGCACGACAACCAAGAACCCGGGGGTGCAGTCGCAGAGTGCGCTGGATCCGGACGAAAACTGGGCGTTGGACATGGTGAACGAGGCCGCCCGGGTGATGTCCGGAAGTACCTTCGAAGCCCGGCACGATCCATCCAAGGGCGGTCATGGCGGGCATGGCTGCCGCCTTCCCGAAGTCTGTCCACTGTGCGCACGCGGAAAGCAGGTTACCGAATGACAGCCGAAGCCCAGCAGGCGGACTTTTCCGCCCCTGAGCCGCGCTTCAGTCCAGGTGAGCTCTCCGCCATGCTCGGGGAGAAGAACAGCCCCACGGCCGAACAATCCCGGATCATCTCGTCGCCCTTGTCGCCGCGGCTGGTCATTGCCGGCGCAGGCTCGGGAAAAACCGCCACCATGGCGGACCGTGTGGTGTGGCTGGTGGCCAACGGGTGGGTCAGGCCGGAGGAAGTGCTCGGCGTGACCTTCACCCGGAAGGCAGCCGGGGAACTCGCCACCCGGATCCGCGCCAAGCTGGCGGCCCTGCAGCGGATCGCCGCGGCCGATCCGGATCACAAGGTATTTCCGGCCGGGCTGCTCAGTGCCGACGCGCTCGAACCGAAGGTCTCCACCTACCATTCCTACGCCAGCGGGATTGTGTCCGACTACGGACTCCGGCTCGGCGTCGAACGGGATGTGGTGCTGCTCGGCGGCGCCCAGTCCTTCCAGCTCGCCAGCGAGGTCGTGGAAGCTTTCGACGGCGACTACGAGCACTTCCGGTCGGCGAAGTCCACGCTTGTCAAGGCCGTGATCCAGCTCGCCGGTGAGTGCGCGGAGCACCTCCGGGACCCGGCCGAGGTCCGCGGCTGGCTGCTGCAGCGGCTCGCCGAGTTCGAGGCGCTGCCCTACCTGGCGTCGGCGAAAAAGAATCCCAGCCTCGCCGCGGGGGAGCTCAGCAACATGCTGCGCACCCGGGCAAGCGTCGCGGACATGGTGGGCCGCTACTCCGAGGCGAAGCGGGCGCGGGGAGCCCTGGACTTCGGGGACCTGGTGGCCTTGGCGGCGAGGGTGGCCAGCGAGATACCGGCCGCCGCCGCAATGGAGCGCCAGCGGTACAAGGTGGTGCTGCTGGACGAGTTCCAGGACACCTCGCATGCCCAGCTGGTGCTCTTCTCCAGGCTCTTCGGTGACGGCCACGCCGTGACAGCGGTGGGGGACCCGAACCAGTCCATCTACGGCTTCCGTGGTGCGTCCGCGGGCCAGCTCTTCCACTTCGTCCGCGAATTCCCGGTCCGGGCAGGCGCCGACCTGACAGGCGCCGCCGAGACGGCCCCGCGCTTCGCCGTCGCGCCGACGTCGTACCTGACGACCGCGTGGCGCAACGGCCGGAACATCCTTTCCGCCGCCAACGTCATTTCCGCGCCGCTCAGCAAGGCCGCCGCCCTTGCCGGTGCCGCCGGCGCCCGGGACACTGCCCAGACCGTCGACGTTCCGCCGCTGCAGCCAAGCCCGGCAGCGGTCCGGGGCAGGGTCGTGATGGGGCGGTTCGCCACGGACGAGGGCGAGGCCGCGGCGATCGCGGGGGACGTCCTGAAGTTCCGGGTTACCGACTTCGACGCCCCGCAGGCGGGTGAATCCATGCCGCCCGCCATGGCGGTGCTGTGCCGGCGCAGGGCCCAGATGGAATGCATCCGGCGGGAGTTCGAACTGCGGGGCATTCCCTACGAGATCGTCGGTCTGGGCGGGTTGTTGGACACCCCCGAGATCATCGACCTTGTCGCGACGCTGCGGGTCCTGGCCGATCCCGGCCGCTCAGACTCCCTGATGCGCCTGCTGGCGGGTGCGCGGTGGCGGATCGGACCGGCGGACCTGATGGCGTTCCGGGACTGGTCCAGCTTCCTCGCCCGGCGCCGGGGACGCCCCGGCAGCTCCGATATGGACGACGACGAGGACAACGGCACCGGCGAGGCGGCCGTGATCGAGGGCGACCTGACGGATGCTGCCAGCCTCGTCGAAGCACTGGACTGGCTGCCCCGCGAAGGCTGGACCTCATCGCAGGGCCGCCGGCTGAGCTCCGAAGCCCTGGGCCGGCTCCAACGGCTCTCGGCCGAGCTCCGCCAGCTCCGCGGCTACATGGGGGACGACCTCACCACCCTGCTCGGTGAGGTGG
>JAODMS010000138.1 GCA_025464925.1 Arthrobacter sp. | reverse complement strand
GTTGTTCTGCGCCTTCTGCGGACTCCTGCTGGTGCTGGGGTTGATCACCGGCGGCAGGTGGTGCTGGGGGACGGCCGCATTGGCGCCGTGCTTCTTGATCCGCTGCGCGGGTGTCTTGGCCATGGCTCCATTATCGCCTGTCCCCGGCAGCCGACCGCCCGGCGCGTCTGTTCACCACCCGGGCGGCGCCGATAGGCTGGGACACGTGACCGAACTAGGAAAGCACCGGCTTGGCCGACACAGCACCGCTGAACTCAACCCCACCTTGGATGACTACCAGCTCGCCGAAGCGCTGGTGCGCGAAGCCGGCACGCTGGCGCTGCTGATGCGCCAGGCCGGGCTGGAGGGCCGGCAGAAGACGTCCGTCTCGGACGTGGTCACCGCCGCCGACCACGCCGCCGAGGCCTATGTTCTGGAGCAGCTCCAGCGTTGCCGGCCCGACGACGGCATCCTGGGCGAAGAGGGTGCCTCCGTGGCCGGCAGCAGCGGCCGGACCTGGGTCATCGACCCCGTCGACGGAACCTACAACTTCCTGCACGGGTCAAGCTATTGGTGCTCCGCCATTGCGCTGAAAGACTCGTCCGGCGTGGAGCTGGGCGCCGTTTTCCAGCCCGAAGAGGACAAACTCTGGCTCGGCGGGACGTTCCGGCCGGCGACGCTTAACGGGGAACACCTGGCCACCTTCCAATCCGGCGGATCGGGAGTAATGAGCCGTTCGGACACTCCGCTTTCCGAACTCGGGGTTGCCACCTACATCCACCCGAGCTGGCTCGCCGACCCGATGTGCGCCATGCCCTGGCATGCAGCCGCCACCTCTGCAGCCACGCTGCGCATGTTCGGTTCGGGCTCCTGCGACCTCGGCCGTGTGGCCGACGGCGAGCTGGGCTGCTGGTACCAGCACAGCGGCCCGGAATGGGACTGGCTCCCCGGCAAGGCGATCGTGCTCGCGGCGGGCGGTGCGGCCGACGTCGTGCGCGTCAATGGGCTTGACTGGTTTATCGCAGGCGGCACGACGGCGGTGCGCCAGCTCCGTGCCGCGCTCGTGTCGGGCTCCGCCGGCTAGCTGCCGCAAAACAGCCGCGCCAGCTTCGCGGGACATGCCCATTCCTGGCCGTGAGGACCGGACAGAGTGGCCACATGTCCAGTGGCCGCGGGCAGGGGAGGGCATGTCCGGAGGGGGCGGACGCCGCCGCGAGCGGCACCGCCTAGACTTATATACACCATGGATATGTTGTTTGACCCTTACGCCGACGGACCCTTCCAAGCTGCCTCCAGGACGGCGGCGCTCACCGAATCGCCCGCCGGTAAAGGAATGGCGGGCCGCCGCTCCCCGGACAATTTCGCCGCCAGCGGGGGAAATGGCGGGGATTGGGACCGCCCGCAGCTCCCGACCGCGGATGAGCTCCTGGCCGGGCTGAACCCGCAGCAGGAGGAGGCCGTCAAGCACGCCGGGTCTGCCCTGCTGATCGTGGCCGGCGCCGGTTCCGGCAAGACACGGGTGCTCAGCAACCGGATCGGCTACCTGATCGCCACGGGACGGGCCCACCACGGCGAGATCCTCGCGATCACCTTCACCAACAAGGCTGCCGCGGAAATGCGGGAGCGGGTTGAAGTCCTGGTCGGTGGCCGGGCCAAGACCATGTGGGTCTCCACCTTCCACTCCTCCTGCGTCCGGATCCTGCGCCGCGAGGCCAAGAATGTCGGGCTGAACTCCAACTTTTCCATCTACGATTCCGCGGATTCGCTGCGCCTGATCACGCTCGTGGCCAAGAGCCTGGACCTCGATCCCAAGCGCTTTGCGCCCAAGGCCATCCAGCACAAGATCTCCGCGCTCAAGAACGAGCTGATCGACGCCGACAGCTACGCCTCCAGCGCCAATTACAACGATCCCTTCGAACAGGCCGTCGCCGAGGTCTTCAAGGGCTACAGCCAGCGCCTGCGCCAGGCCAACGCCATGGACTTCGATGACCTGATCGCCGAGACCGTCTACATGTTCCGGGCCTTCCCTGCGCTCGCGGACTCCTACCGGCGCCGCTTCCGGCATGTGCTGGTCGACGAATACCAGGACACCAACCATGCCCAGTACGCCCTGGTGCGCGAGATCGTCGGCGAAGGCCCCGATGCGGCCGAGCTCACCGTCGTCGGTGATTCTGACCAGTCCATCTACGCCTTCCGGGGCGCCGACATCCGCAACATCGTGGAGTTCGAGAAGGACTACCCGGACGCCCGCACCATCAAGCTGGAGCAGAACTACCGTTCCACCCAGACGATCCTCAGTGCTGCCAACTCCGTCATCTCCCGTAACCCGAACCGTCCGGAGAAGCGGCTCTGGACGGCGGAGGGCGACGGCGAGAAGATCATCGGCTACGTGGGCGAGAACGAGCACGACGAGGCCCAGTTCATCGCCAAGGAGATCGACCGGCTGCAGGACGAGGGCAACCTGCGTCCCGGCGACGTCGCGATCTTCTACCGCACCAACGCACAGTCGCGCTCCATCGAAGACGTCCTGGTGCGCGTCGGACTGCCGTACAAGGTGGTCGGCGGAACCCGCTTCTACGAGCGCAAGGAGATCAAGGATGCGCTCGC
>JAODMS010000111.1 GCA_025464925.1 Arthrobacter sp. | reverse complement strand
CCAACCCCGAAACCCCGTTCGGCGTCATGCTCCTGGTGGCCGCCCTGGCCGGCTTCGGCGGTGGAAACTTCGCCAGCTCCATGGCCAACATCACCTTCTTCTACCCGGCCCGCGAAAAGGGCTGGGCGCTGGGGCTGAACGCCGCCGGCGGCAACATGGGTGCCGCCGTCGCGCAGCTCGCTGTGCCCATCGTTATCACCGTCCTGGCCGCAGGCACCGTCAACCTGCCACTGGCCGGCTGGATGTGGGTCCCCTTCATCCTCCTGGCCGCCTACGGCGCCTTCAAGTACATGAACAACCTCACAAGCGCCAAGGGCGACGTTGCCGGTTCGGTCGCCGCGCTCAAGGAACCGCACCTGTGGGTCATGGCACTGCTGTACATCGGCACCTTCGGTTCGTTCATCGGTTTCGCCGGCGTCTTCCCCAAGCTCATCAAGGATTACTTCCCGGCTTTCTCCTCTATCGGAGTCGGCACCGTGGCCCTGTCACTGGCGTTCCTCGGCCCGCTGGTCGGTTCATTGGCCCGTCCTTACGGCGGCCGGATGGCTGACCGGATGGGTGGCGCCCGGATGACCGTTGCGGCATTCGCTTCCATGGCAGTGATTACCCTGACCATGATCTGGACCCTGCCGCTGAAGAACTTCTGGCTCTTCCTGGTCCTGTTCCTGATGCTCTTCACCGCCAGCGGCTTCGGCAACGGCGCCACCTACCGGATGATTCCGGTCATCTTCGCCACCGCGAGCCGGGCAGCCAAGTCCGGCGCCAGCACGGTGGCGACCCAGCGGCTGGCATCCTCGGCCCTTGGCCTGATCTCTGCCATCGGCGCCTACGGCGGCTTCGTCATCCCGCAGGTGCTGAACGCCTCCAACAGTGCCAGCGGCTCGTACACCCCCGCGTTCTACGGTTTCGTCGGCGCCTATGTCCTGATGCTGATTGTCTGCTGGGCCTGCTACATCCGCAACGCCAGCCGAAACGCGATTGGACACGTCTAACATGACCAACGGCGCCGACACGCACTGCCCCTACTGCGCCCTGCAGTGCGCCATGAGGCTCACGTCCCCAGCGGCTCTGACCCCGGCTTCCCAGCCGGGGTCAGAGCCGCTGGCGGCGAAGCCTGCCGCCGACACCGCCCTCCCCGAGGCGCCCCTCGACGTCAGCGGTCGGGACTTCCCGACCAACCGCGGCGGACTGTGCCGCAAGGGCTGGACCTCCGCCTCGCTGCTGAACCACCCGGGCCGCATCACGGAACCGCTGCTCAAGGGTGCCGACGGCGTCCACCGGCCGATCGGCTGGGATGAGGCCCTGGTGCTCATCACCGCCGCGGTCAAGACCTCCCGCGCCCGGTACGGCGCGGACTCCGTCGGCGTGTTCGGCGGGGGCGGCCTCACGAATGAGAAGGCCTACCAGCTCGGCAAATTCGCGCGGCTGGCGCTTGGCACCTCCCGGATCGACTACAACGGGCGGTTCTGCATGTCCTCGGCCGCCGCGGCCGGCATGCGCGCCTTCGGCCTGGACCGCGGGCTGCCCTTTCCACTGGAGGACCTCGACGCCGCCAGCACCATCCTGATGCTCGGCTCCAACGTCGCCGAGACCATGCCGCCGTTCGTCCAGCACCTCCAGGGCGCCCGCGACGCCGGCGGGCTGATCGTGGTGGATCCCCGGCGGTCCGCCACGGCGGCCTTCACCTCCGACGGCGGCGGCCTGCACCTGCAGCCCCTGCCCGGGACCGACCTCGCCCTGCTGCTGGGCATCTCCCACGTGGTGATCCACGAAGGCCTGGCGGACTCCGAGTACATCGCGGCGCGCACCACCGGCTACGAGGCGCTGGTCCGCGGCGTCAATGCCTTCTGGCCGGAACGCGTCCAGTCCCTCACCGGCGTCCCCGCCGGGGTGATCCGGGACACCGCCCGGCGGCTGGCCCACGGTGCCCGCCGGGGCGGCAGCTACATCCTGACCGGCCGCGGTGTGGAACAGCACGTGGACGGCACGGACACCGCCACCGCCGCCATCAACCTCTCGCTCCTGCTGGGGCTGCCCGGCTCGGCCCGCAGCGGCTACGGCACGCTGACCGGCCAGGGCAACGGCCAGGGCGGCCGCGAGCACGGCCAGAAGGCGGACCAGCTTCCCGGCTACCGCAAGATCACCGACCCCGCGGCGCGCGCCCACATGGCCGCGGTCTGGGGCGTCCCGGAGGCGCTGATCCCCGGCCCCGGCGTCCCCGCCGTCGAACTGCTGAAGTCTCTGGGACAGCCCGACGGCGTCCGCTGCCTCTTCGTGCACGGCGCCAACGTGGCGGTGTCCGCGCCGGATGCCAATGCCGTCATCAAAGGCCTGCGCAGCCTGGACTTCCTCGTGGTCTGCGACTTCTTCCGCTCCGAGACCGCCGCCGAGGCGGACCTCATCCTGCCGGTCACGCAGTGGGCCGAGGAGGAAGGCACCCTGACCAACCTCGAGGGCCGGGTGCTCCGCCGCCGCCGGGCCCTCGCTCCCCCGCCCGGGGTGCGCACCGAACTCTGGATCATGAGCCGGCTGGCCGAAGCCCTGGATGCCCCGTCCACGTTCAGCGAACACCCAGAGACGGTCTTCGAGGAGCTCCGGCTCGCATCCGCGGGCGGGCTGGCCGACTACTCCGGCATCGACTACGCCATGCTGGACCGCGGCGAGGCCGCCTACTGGCCCTACCCCGCGGGAAGCACCGGCACTCCCCGGCTGTTCCTCGACTCCTTTGCCCACCCGCACGGGCGGGCCGTCTTCACCCCGGTCACGCCCCGCCGTCGTACAGCCTCCGCGGCCGGGGCGGACCATGCCGGCACGCCGATGACCCTGATCACGGGCCGGCTGATGGAGCACTACCAGTCCGGCGCGCAGACCCGCCGGGTGGCCGCACTGGCCGCCGCCCAGCCCGGGGCCCGGCTGCAGATCCACCCCGCGGCCGCCGCTGCCCAGGGCATCGCCGCGGGCGACTACGTCTCCATCTCCAACGAGCGCGGCGAGGTCAGCTGCCGCGCCGAACTCAGCACGGGCATCCGGCCCGAGACGGTGTTCCTGCCGTTCCACTTCCCGGAACTGGAGAGCGCCAACCGGCTCACGGAAGCCGCGACGGACCCGATCTCCGGGATGCCGGAGTTCAAGACCAGCAAGGTGTGGATCCGGCCGGGCGCCGGAGCCGTGCCCGCAAGTGTTCCCCAGATGGAAGGTGCCTCATGACTGAGCGGATTGTGGTGGTGGGCTTCGGGCCGGTGGCCGCGCGGCTGGTCGACGAACTGTTGCCGGCGGTAAGCAGCGGGCTGGCGCAGCTGACCGTGATCGGCGAGGAGGCGGAGGCCGCGTACAACCGCGTGCTGGTGGCCGACCTCGGCGTCGGGCGGACGACGGCTTCCGCGCTGGCGCTGTCCGACGCGGCAGCGCTGATTGCTGACGGCGTCGACGTCCGGCTCGGCGTGCGCGTCCGCCGGGTGGACCGCGCCCGGCAGACGCTGATTCTCAGCGACGGCACCTCCCCGGGCTACGACCGTCTGGTCTTCGCCACCGGCTCCCGTCCGGTGATTCCCAACCTCACCGGGCTCAACCCCGACCCGGCGGCGCCCGTGCTGCCTGCGGGCGTGACGGCCCTGCGCGATCTGTGCGACGCCTCGGTGCTGCAGGCTGCAGTGGCGGGCGGCAAGCGCGTGGTGGTGCTGGGTGGCGGCGTCCTCGGCCTGGAAACGGCGCTGGCCGCGGCCGAAGAGGGCGCCACCGTGACCGTGGTCCACAACGGCCCGCACCCGCTGGGCCGCAACATCGACCGCGGCGGCGGCGCGGTGCTGGCCGCGAGCCTGCGGAACTGCGGCGTGCGGGTGGCCGGCAACGCGCGCTCCGTCGGAGTGGAGCACAACGCGCCCGACGGCGGCTTCTCGGCGCTGCTGCTGGAGGACGGTTCCGCGATCGACGGCGACCTGCTGGTCCTCTCCTGCGGCGTCCGTCCGCGGACGGAGCTGGCGGAAGGCTGCGGACTGTCGACGGCGGCCGGCATCCTGGTGGACCACAAGCTCCGGGCGCACTCCGAACCGCACATCTTCGCAATCGGCGACTGTGCCGAGGTCCGCTGCCCGGAGCCGGAGTGCCTGGAGTGCCGGACTTCGCGTGGCCCGTCCGGGCTGGTGGGCCCGGGCTGGCGGCAGGCCGAATGGCTGGCTGACTACCTGGTGCTGCTGGCGTCCGGGTCTTCGGCCGAGGCGGAGGCTATGCCTGCGCTTCCGGCTGAGAAGCCGGGCGTCATTGTCCTCAAGGCCAGCGGCATGAACATGGCTGTGGCCGGGAACAACGCCGCGGAGCCGTGGGACGAGGAAGCGCTGACCGCCGGCGCCGGAAACGGCCGCGCCCGGCTGCAGATCGCCCAGTGGGCCGACCCGGAGCACGGCCGCTACGTGAAAATGACGACCCGCGCCGGGGTTCTTGAGGGCCTGGTGTCCGTTGGTATGCCCCGCACCGCGGCTGAGCTGGTGCAGCTGTTTGAACGTGGGGCTGAGCTTCCCGCGGACCGGTCGCTGCTGCTGCGCTTGGACGGACCGGACCAGGCGGCGGCCGCGGGTGCGGCCGATCCGGAGCGGACCGTGTGCCGGTGCGCCGGCGTCAGTGGGACGAAAATTGCCTCCGCCGTGGTTGACGGGTGCGGGACGGTGGCCGAGGTTTCCGGGGCCACCCGGGCCGGCACCGGCTGCGGCGGCTGCCACGAGGACATCAAGGGGATCATCGAGAAGCACTTCCAGGGGGCGGTGGCGTAATATCGTCCTTTCCTCTGCGTCCAAAGGCGACTCCGGCCTAGAGTTAAATCAGGGACCGGCCAGCAACCAGCAAGTTGGTTTCACCTTGGTCAGTCAAAGGAGAGTCGTCGTGACAACTGTTGCAATACTGGGTGCCGGGGCGCTCGGAGCGGCCATGGCCGCCCGCTTAGGCGAGGAGGGTTTCGATGTCTGCTTATGGAACCGGACAGCGGCCCGGTCGGAAAAGGTAGCGGCGGAAGTGGACCGGGTGGTCGCAGCCGGAAGTGTCGCGGCAGCCGTCGCGGACGCGGATGTGGTGCTGACCGTGCTGCGCGACGGACCAGCAGCGGCCGCCGTCGCCAAAGAGATGCTGCCGGCCATGAGCCCCGACGCCGTGTGGGTCCAAGTCAGCACAGTCGGGCCCGCCGAAGCACGTAAGCTCCGCGACACAGCAGCCGGCCACGGCATCGCTTTTCTCGATGCGCCGGTGTCCGGAAGCACCCCCCAGGCTCAGCAAGGAGCACTGGGCTGGCTGGTATCCGGCCCGGAAGCTGCCCTGAACGTTGCCCGCCCCATCCTGCAGAGGTTGAGCAAAGAAATCAAGGTCGTCGGCGCTGCAGAGGAGGCCAGCGCCCTCAAGTTGGCGATCAATACCTGGCTTGCCGCATCGGCGGTCGCGATAGCCGACGTGCTGAAAGTGTGTGACGCCTTGGACCTGCCTCACGAGACTCTGGTGGACGCACTCCAAGCCGGTCCCTTGTCCATGCCGTATGCCTTCGCCAAGATCGACCTCATGGAGAAGCGTCAGTATCCGCTGGGATTCGCCGTCGAGCTCGCACTCAAGGACGTGGACCTGACGCTGGAGAACGCCAAACACAAGCTGCCCTTCGTGGAAGCGGTACGCGATCGCCTGAAGTCCACGGTCGACGCCGGCCACGGCCGGGAAGACGTCGCCGCGGTGTACGAGACGGGGCAGTAAGAACATACGGCAACCGTTTCTCCGGCGAGCAAAGGAATCGCGTCCCGGGTCAGGTGCTCAGGCTCGACCAGCGTCATGAGCGTCTGCCGACGTACGCCATCGAATTTCATCGCGTCTGCCGCGGCCTCGGACTCCATCGCCTTCTGGAAGGTTTCCATGTCCGGGACTTCGATGACCAAGCCGACAGGGCTGGTTTTCTCCGGGTCGACAAAGGTGCGAACAGTCACCTCGAGGGAACGCAGCTTGAAAGGGAGCCGGCATCTATTGAAGCCTTGCAGGCCAGCCGCATGATCCTGGAAAACACAGCACTAGCCTCAGCTCTCCAGTTCCCGTGCCCGTTGCCCAAGCGGATGCCGAGTTCGCATACATGTCCGCGGCTTTCCATTCCGGCTACCAGCGCAACGACGTGCACCAAAGGAGCCGCTGGACCGGCGCCGGAACCAGCCTGTCGCTCCGGTCCTGACGCCACTTGAGTTGCTCGGCCGCGGCCGGCATGTGAAGCTCTTCGCGGATGAGGCATTCTCGCCGGTATCGGCTTCCTGACCGCACTGGACGGTCCACATACCAGGCAGCCCGGAGTTCAGGACAAGCAAGGGTTTTGCCGGCGGAATCGGCTTAGCCTTGCTTCCGATCGTACGGTGAACTGTGGCCATGGCCATGGCCATGGCCGGAAAGACGTCGCGGCAGTGTTTGAGGCCGGGCCGTAAGCTCGCGCCGTCAGCCGTGGGTCCCCCGTCTGCGACCCGTGTCCGCAGCGTCAGCCAGCGGCGCTGCCCAGCACCACGTCCGTGCTCAGTTCCTTGCCACCCCGCTGGTAGGTGACTTTGACGGTAGTCCCGGCTGCGTGTTCGTGTGCGGCGGCCGTGAGCTCCGAGGCATCGGTGATGCTCCGACCGGCCAGACCGGTGACGACGTCGCCGGCCAACAGGTGCGCCGAGGCCGCACCGGATCCTGGTGTCACCGCGGAGATTTCGGCCCCTGCGGTAAATGCTGATGAGGTTCCGGAGGCCATGTCCTGAACGGAAAGCCCAAGCTGCCCGTGCGTCGCGGACCCCGTGGCAATGATTTCCTGGGCCACCCTTGAAGCCTCGTTAACTGGTATCGAGAAACCGACGCCGATATTTCCGGACGAAGAGGAGGAGGAAGAGGACGTGGAGTCGGCCGTAGCAATGGCCACGTTGACGCCGATGACCTCGCCCTTCGTGTTCACCAGGGCGCCGCCGGAATTACCGGGATTGATGGGCGCGTCCGTCTGGATGACGTTCATGCTGATCGAGGCCTGCACGGCCGTCGAGTAGCGGCTCTGCGTGCTGGGCGCCGCCGACGACGCGGTTTCAATGGCGCGGTTCGCGGCCGACACGATGCCATCCGTGACCGTACCGCTCAGTCCCAGGGGCGCTCCTATGGCAATGGCGGTGTCGCCGACGTTCACTTTGGCGGAATCCCCCAGCGAAGCAGGGACGAGCCCCCCGGCGTCGATCTTCACGACTGCCAGGTCCGCGAGCGGGTCCGCGCCAACCACCGTCCCCGGGTAGACGTTGCCGTCGTTGGTGCGGACTTCGATGACCGCGTCCGCGGCGTCACCGTCCAGGGTGACCACGTGCATGTTGGTCAGGATGTCGCCGTCCGCATCCAAGATGATGCCGGAGCCGGTCCCGCCCGAGTCCGCGGAGGTTGCACTGATCGTCACCACACTGGGCGTCGCCTTTTGCGCCGCCGCCGTAACGGCGTTGACGCTGTCCGGGTTGTTGACGATCACGGGCGTGAATCCAGCCGTTTGCGCGGTGCTCGCCGCCGGGGAGGATGCGTTCAAAAAGGTCGTGGCTCCGGCGACAGTACCCCCGCCAAGGACTCCGGCGGCCACCATGCAGGCGATGAGTCTACCGGCACCGATCCGCCTCCTGGCCTTCGGGCTCGGAGTGACCGTCCCCTCTTCGACGCCCGTCGGCAGCGGCCCGGGTCCAAACGGCAATGGTGCGGTTTCGTGCATGACCGGGCTCCTTGGAGTGTGATGCTCCGAGTCTTTTCGAAGCTGTATCTCCATCCTGAAACCGCGGGCTTTCGGCCTTCTGTCGTGCCGCTGTGAATGGACTGTGAACCCTTCAGGCGTGGGCATGAAGTCCTAGTTGAGCCCGTACCGCAGGATTGCGTTTCCCTTGCTCGTGCGGTGCGCGTCTTGGAGGCTGAGCCGGGTGACCGGATCGGCGGGTTCGAAGAGATGGCGCCCCTTTGCTGCCACGACCGGGTGAACCATCAAAGTCAGTGAGTCCAGCAACCCGGCGAAGAGCAGTTGACGCACAATGGAGATGCTGCCGCAGACACTGATCTCGCCGCCATCTGTCTCCTTGAGATCCGCGACAAACTCCTCGAGGCCCCGATCCATCAGCTTGGCGTTCTGCCACTCCAGCTCACCGGACAGCGTACGCGAGGCGACATACTTGGTCACCGGGTTGATGAACTGGCCAAAGGGGTCATTTTCGTCGGCATTGGGCCAGTAGCCTGCCCATTCCTGATACCCGACCCGGCCCAGCAGCACCGTGTCAGTCCGGTCGATCCATACTGACATTTCGGCACCCAATTCCTCGTCGAAGCTGTCGAACTGCCAGAGGTTTGGAGCTTCAACCACGCCGTCAACGGAGTGAAAGAGTCCGGCGGTCACGTTGCGCATAAGGTGTTCTCCTATTTCAGTCAGGAACGGAAGGCAGGCAGGCACCGTTCAGACTGGCACCCTGCGAAGCTCGTGGCAAGAGAACCAGCGGACCAAGAAAGGTGCCAGCAACCTCCGCGCGTCACAGGAATCGGTCCACGAACACCCAACGGGTAGCATCGGGGCCATGAGCGCCGACGACGACGACATCACCAAAGAACTGCTGGCTGACGCCGACAAACTCACCGGGCTGGGCCTTGAGCTCCTGGGCCTCGACCCGCATCCGGATGACATGACGGCCGAGCAGCGGCTCCAGTTCGATCCCGAAGACCTCGAAGAGATGGCCGCCGTCGCTCCGGAGGAGCGCCAGCGGGCCCTGCGCCAGACGCGCCTGCTGGCCGGCCTGCTGTGGAACTCGTCGGGCATCCTCATCGACCAGCTCTTCCGTGATCTTGGCACCCTGAGCGGGCGGGAGACGGTCACTCCGACCGACATCGCCGGCACCTCGGTGCTGTCCTGCCTGCCGCCGCAGTTCGCCGCCGCCTACGACGCGAAGTTCACCCAGAAATTCATCGTCGTCGCATCCGACGTCTCCGCATCCCTGGTCCGCGGCTGGACCGCGCCCGGCTGCCTCGCAGCCGAACTCGCCGTCCGGTGCCTGCTCGATCAGGCCGAGATCACCGAGGACATCTACGAACTGGACCTTCCGGAGGACTGGCGGGCGGATGTTCAGGAAGTCCTGCTGGAGGACGCGGACAGCGAGGCGCTGTACAGCGACGGCGACGGCAACCCCGCCGCGGATGCAGGCAAGTTGGACTTCGATTACTGGTTCACGCCGTTCGCCCCCGGCGACACCGTTCCGCCCTACGCCCATACCTGACCCGACCGGCACCGCCGCGAACCACAACAACCACAAAAGGGGTCCAACGGCGCCGTGCCGTTGGACCCTTATTGCGTTGTGCGGTGAGGACTACATGTGGACGTGCAGGCGCCGCGCGGCCTCGGAGATCGAACCGCTCAGTGACGGGTACACCGTGAAGGTGCTGGCGACGTCGTCTACGTGCAGTTTCTGCGTGATCGCCAGGGCGATCGGGAAAATCAGTTCCGACGCGTTCGGTCCCACCACCACTCCGCCGATCACGGTGCCGGAGCCCTTGCGGGCAAAGATCTTGACGAAGCCGTCCTTGTGGTTGCGCATTTTGGCGCGGGCGTTGCTGCGCAGGGAGAGCTTGATCACATCTCCCTGGTACTTGTCGGACTCGATGTCCGCTTCAGACACGCCGACCGAGGCGATCTCGGGCGAGGTGAAGATGGCGGAGGCCACCTGGTGGAGCTTGAGCGGCGTCACGCTGTCGCCCAGGATGTGGGCGACAGCGATCCGGCCCTGCATCGCGGCGACGGACGCCAGGGCGAGGACGCCGGTGCAGTCGCCCGCGGCGTAGATGTTCGAGGCGGTGGTGCGGGAGACGCCGTCGACCTTGATATGGCCGCTCTCGGTGAGCGCCACGCCGGCTTCCTCGAGCCCGATTCCGGCCGTGTTCGGGATGGAGCCCACGCAGACCAGGCAGTGGCTGCCGGTCACCGTGGAGCCGTCACTGAGCGTGACCACCACGCCGTCCTCGGTGCGTTCCACCGTCTCAGCGCGCGAGCGGGACAGGACCTTCAGCCCGCGGCGTTCGAAGACGCCCTCGAGGACCTCGGCGGCGGCCGTGTCCGAGCCCGGCAGGACGCGGTCGCGGCTGGAAATCAGGGTCACCTTGGAGCCCAGGCCGTTGTAGGCGGAGGCGAACTCGGCGCCGGTGACGCCGGATCCCACCACGATGAGTTCCTCGGGGAGCTCGTCCAGGTTGTAGATCTGCGCCCAGTTCAGGATGCGGATGCCGTCCGGCCGCGCGGTGGGCAGTTCGCGCGGATGGGCGCCGACCGCGAGCAGGATCGAGTCCGCCTCTACGGTCTCGGTGCCCTCTGCGGTGAGGACCTCGATGGTGTGGTCGTCCAGCATCTTGCCGGAGCCGAGCAGGATCCGGACTCCCTTGCTCTCGAGGCCCTTCTGGATGTCCTCTGACTGTTGCCGGGCAAGCCTCAGCAGGCGGTCGTTGATGTGCTTGAGGTCAGCGCGCATCACCGGCACGAAATCGCCGCCGTCGACGTCGAACTTCACTCCCAGCTCTCCCGCCTCACCGACGCGGGTCATCAGGTCCGCCGTCGCAATCAGGGTTTTGGAAGGCACGACGTCGGTCAGGACCGCCGATCCGCCGAGCCCCGCCCGCTCGATGATGGTGACCTGGGCCCCCAGTGAGGCGGCAACCATGGCGGCTTCGTAGCCGCCGGGCCCCCCGCCGAGAATCGCGATGCGGGGTGGGGTGAAATCGGGATGCGTAGTCACAATCATCCATTCTCCCTCATCCGCCGCAGCACCACCAATAAACGCCCCGGGTGCTGGGCAGCGGGCGCACGGCACGATAGCTTGTGGGGGTGAGTACTACAGAATTCCTGACCACGGACCCCTTCGACGCCGCCCGCAACGCGGCGGCCTACATCGCCGAAGAGACGGGCGTTGATGCCCACGACGTGGCGCTGGTCCTCGGCTCGGGCTGGGCCGACGCCGCCGAGCTGATCGGCGAGACCACCGCCACCCTGTCCGCGGCCGAGGTGCCCGGCTTCTCCTCCCCCTCGGTGGAAGGACACGTCGGCACCATCCGTTCGGTGCTGACCAAGGAGGGCAAGCGCGCCCTGGTCCTGGGTGCCCGGACCCACTTCTACGAGGGCAAGGGAGTCCAGGCCGTCGTCCACGGCGTGCGCACCGCGGCGGCCGCCGGCTGCAAGACCCTGGTCCTGACCAACGGCTGCGGCGGCCTGAACGAAGACTGGACGCCCGGCACTCCGGTGCTCATCAGCGACCACATCAACCTCACCGCCACCTCACCGCTGGAAGGTCCCACCTTCGTGGACCTGACGGACCTGTACTCTTCCCGGATCCGCGGGCTCGCCCGCGAGGTCGACTCCTCGCTGGACGAGGGGATCTACGCCCAGTTCACCGGCCCGCACTATGAGACCCCGGCCGAGGTGCAGTATGCGAAGCGGATCGGCGCGGACCTGGTGGGCATGTCCACGGCCCTCGAAGCCATTGCCGGCCGCCATGCAGGCATGGAGGTCTTCGGAATCTCGCTCGTGACCAACCTCGCGGCCGGCATCAGCCCGGTCCCGCTCAGCCACGAGGAAGTCCTCGAGGCCGGCCAGGCCGCGGGCCCGCGCATCTCCAGGCTCCTCGCGGAAATCATCGCCAAGCTCTGAGCTTCCGGCTTACTCCATGGCCAGGAAGTCGAGGGCCTTCAGCCTGTCGTGCGGGAACCGCCGCTCCATCGACTCGGCAATCCCGGCGATGGTCTGGCGCGCCAGCGCTTGCCGCCACACGACTTCGGCCTGGCGCATGGTCTGGGAGATCAGGCACGTCCGCGCGTAGTTCTCTTGGCTGTCCGAATCCGGAACGTTTCCCAGGATGGCGTCACAGCGGAATGCCGGCTCCTGGCCCTCAAGGGCCAGGACAACATCCAGGACCGTGATGTTTTCAGGCCTGCGGGCCAGATGGAATCCTCCGCGCGGACCCGAGACCGAGGCCAGCACCCCGGCCCGGACCAGCGATTGGAGCTGCTTGTTGAGGTACGGGCCGGGGAGCTTGTAATACTCCGCCAGCCGGCCGCTGTTCACCGCCTCCCCTGCCGGCGTCCATGCCATGGTGACGCAGCTGTGTACCGCCCATTCCACGCCATGGCCCATTTTCATATTCCAGACGCTACGTGTCCGGAAAATTGAGTGTCAAGGACGGCCGGGCGCCCGGGCGAGCGGGTCCAGATGGGTCCGGTGTTCCAGAACTGGAACACCGGACCCGCTTGTCGAGGGAGGTACCGCCGGCCGTTTGGCGATAGCTTGGTAGCCATGACGTCTTCTGATGCCGAACTCACCCAACTGTTGAACGATGCCCGTGCCTGGGCCGGCGAGGACCCGGATCCCGCCACGGCGGCAGCCCTGTCCGAGCTGATCGGGCTTGCTGAACATGGCGTCCCGGCGGCCCGCCAGCAACTGGCCGACAGCTTCAGCGGCACCCTGCAGTTCGGCACCGC
Organism: Arthrobacter sp.; assembly: GCA_025464925.1. The sequence continues at coordinate 9,794 of JAODMS010000111.1, read as the reverse complement.
AGGACTGCGGGCAGCGCTCGGACCCGGACCCAACCGGATGAACCGCGTGGTGGTCCGCCGCGCGGCCGCCGGTTTCACTGCCTTCCTCACCGACGCCGTCGGGCAGGCGGCGCCGGGCACGCGCCCGCGTGCTGTCGTGGGTTACGACGCCCGCTACAACTCCGATATCTTCGCCGAGGAAACCGCGGCGGTCCTCACCGCGGGCGGCATCGAGACCTTCCTGATGCCGCAGGCGCTCCCCACGCCGCTTCTTGCCTACGCCGTCCGGGCGCTGGAGTGCGACGGCGGCGTGATGGTGACGGCCAGCCACAACCCCCCGCAGGACAACGGCTACAAGGTCTATCTGGGCCGTCACGCCGTCGAGGAAAGCGGCCGGGGCGCGCAGATCGTGGCGCCCTACGACGCCAGGATCGCCGCGAGGATCGACGCCGTCGGGGATCTGGGCTCCATTGACCTGGCTGACGGCGGCTGGACCGTGCTGGAACGGTCCGTTCCCGCCGACTATGAGGCCGCGGTCGCCGCCCTGGCGGTTCCGGCGCATTTCCCGGCTCGTGAACTCAAGATCGTCCTGACCCCGATGCACGGCGTGGGCGGCGAAACGGCGGTATCGGTGCTGAACGCCGCCGGTTTTGCCGACGTCACGCTCGTTGCGGAGCAGGCCGAACCGGACCCGGACGTCCCCACCGTGAACTTTCCCAACCCCGAAGAGCCAGGCGCCCTGGACCTGGCGCTGGAAGCGGCCGTCCGGATGGACGCCGACCTCGTGATCGCAAACGATCCCGACGCCGACCGCGCCGCGGTGGCCGCCAAGGATCCGGACACCGGCGCCTGGCGCATGCTGCGCGGCGACGAGGTCGGTGCCCTGCTGGGAGCGCACGCCGCAGCGCGGCGGGCGGCCAGCGGCGAGGCGCCGGCGGGGGTCTTCGCGAATTCGATCGTGTCCTCGCGGCTGCTCGCGCGGATCGCCGCGGCGGCGGGCTACAACCACGAGGAAACCCTGACCGGCTTCAAATGGATTGCCCGCGTGCCCGGATTGCTCTACGGCTACGAGGAAGCGCTGGGCTATTGCGTGGCGCCGGGACTGGTCCGCGACAAGGACGGGATCTCCGCGGCGGTGCTGATCGCCGAACTCGCGGCAGCGGCCAAGGCCGAAGGCAAGACCATCTTCGACACTCTCGATGAGCTGTATCTCGTGCACGGGCTGCACGTGAGCGATCAGCTCAGCATCCGGGTGGCGGATCTCGGCCTGCTGGACGCCATGATGAACCGGCTGCGCGTCAGCCCGCCGGGGTCCTTCGGCGGTTCCGCCGTTGAGACGGTCACGGACCTCGCCGCGGGCAGCGAACACCTCCCGCCCACCGAAGGCCTGCTCTACCTGACGAAGGACCTCAGCCGCGTCATCATCCGGCCCAGCGGAACGGAACCGAAGCTCAAGTGCTATCTGGAGGTCATCCGCAGCGTCGGATCGGCTGCCGAGCTGCCCGAGGCCCGGCGGGAGGCCCGTGCCGCTTTGGACGGCGTGCTGGCAGACGTCCAGGAGGCACTGGGCCTCTGACAGTCCTGGCCTGCTAGAGCTCCACCTCAAGGTACCCGTCCACGACGCGGGTGGCGAAAGTGGCGAGGCTTAGCTCGGGAGCGCCCAGGCACTCCCCTGTCCGGAGGTCGTACACTTCCTTGTGCAGAGGCGAGGCGAGCGTCTGGCGCGCCCCGCGGGAGCCGGTGATGCCGCGCGCCATCACCTGCGCCCCCGTTGCCGGGTCCTCCTGGGCGACGGCGAAGACCTCACCGGCGGTGCGGAACAACGCCACCTGGCGCCCGGAAATCAGTGCGGCCTCTCCCCAGCCGGGCTCCAGCTCCGCCACTGCGCACACTCGGTGCCAGCCTGTCCCGAACCTGGCGCCCTGTTCCTCACGTTCAAGTACTGCAGTCATCTCGGCACCTCTCAGCTTGCCCGTCTTCCGTTGCCCCGTTCCCGGGCCAGGCCACCGACGCGGCCACATCCCACGCTAGGGCTCGGGTGTAACAACCGGGTGCAGTCAATGTGTCCGGGGCGTAAAAGAGAGCTCACCCGGCCCGAAACGGGTTCGTGATGCAGAAGTTAAGATCCCGAAACATGCGGGAAACTGAAGCGAAACTGCGCTTGCCTAGGGTGGACGGACACCTTGATTGAAAAGGTCGCAGAGCACCGTCTGTGGCCCATGCGAAAGGCCCACCGTGACCGGACAGACTTCCAGCCCAGCGACAGAGGGCACTGCGACACCACGTCCGCAGAGCCAACGGCGGATCGTGGTGGCCGGCGGCGGGCCTGCAGCGCACCGTTTCGCCGAAGCCATGCACTCCCGGGGACTCGACGGCTGGCACGTCACTGTCCTGGCCGAGGAGGCCCACCTCCCCTACGACCGCGTCGCGCTGAGCAAAGCCCTCACGGACAGCACCGTCGACCTCACTCTCGGCAGCGCCTCCATGTGGGACTCCGAGGCCCTTCTGCTCAAGACCGGCGAACGCGTCATCGGCATCGACACCGCCGGCCAGACGGTCGAGACCGCCGCCGGACACGTCTACCCCTACGACGAGCTCGTCGTCGCCACGGGCTCGGACGCGGCCCGCCTGGCCATCCCGGGCGCCGAGCTCACCCACGTCTACCGGACCCTCGAGGACGTCCGGTCCATCAACCAGGCGATCGCGGAGCTGACGGAAAAACTCGGCCGCAAGGTGAACGCCGTCACCATCGGCGGTGGGCTCCTGGGCCTGGAGTCCGCGGCCGGCACCCAGCAGCTGGGCGCCACCCCGATCGTCATCAACGGCTCCCCCTGGCTGATGAACAGCCAGCTGGACGAGGGCGCGGGCCAGGCGCTCGGCCGGCTGATCGAGGCCAAGGGTTTCACCGTGCACCGCGGCGTGTACCCCTCCGGGGTGCTCGCCGGCGACGACGGCCAGGTCACCGGCGTGCTTCTGGCGGACGGCCGTACCATCGAGGCGGACATCGTGATCGTCGCGATCGGCGTGAAGCCCCGCGACGAACTGTTCCGTGCGGCCAACGCCGCGGGCCAGGAGAGCCAGGCACAGGAGGGTGCGGGCCGGCTGTTCGAGCTCGGCCCCCGTGGCGGCGTCGTCATTTCCGAGAGCTGCGAAACGCAGGTCCCCGGCGTCTGGGCGATCGGCGAGGTAGCCAACTTCGACGGCATGTGCCTGGGCTTGGTGGCCCCGGCGAACACCATGGCGGAGATCGTTGCGGACCGCCTGCACGGCGGCGCCGCGACCTTCCCGGGCTTCGACACCGCCACCAAGCTCAAGCTCTCCGGTGTCGACGTCGCCAGCTTCGGTGACGCCTTCGCCCGCACCGAGCGCTCCCTCGAAATCGTCTATGCGGATCCCGCCCGCGGCGTCTACCAGAAAATCGTCACCACGGACGACGCCAAAACCCTGCTGGGCGGCATCTTCGTCGGCGACGCGGCCCCCTACACGAGCCTGCGGCCCATCCTGGGCCGCGAACTCGCGGCCGAACCCGGCGCCTACCTCACCGCCGCGGGCGGCGGGGACGCCCCCGAAACGCAACTTCCGGACAATGCCATCCTGTGCTCCTGCAACAACGTGGCCGCCGGCAGCATCCGCGATGCCATCAACGGCTGCGGCTCCTGTGACGGCAGCGCCCCGGTCCAGGAACTCGGCGAGCTCAAGGGCTGCACCCGGGCCGGAACCCAGTGCGGCTCCTGCGTCCCGATGCTCAAGAAACTGCTCGAAGGCGAACTGAAGAAGTCCGGCGTCGCCGTCTCCAAGGCCCTCTGCGAGCACTTCGAGCTCTCCCGCCAGGAACTTTTCGACGCCATCCGGGTCCTCGGGCTGACCTCCTTCGAGGAGATCCTCGCCAGGTACGGCACCGGCACCGGCTGCGACATCTGCAAGCCCACCGTCGCCAACATCCTGGCCAGCCAGCACAGCGCCTACGTCTTGGATGCCGGCCGCGGGAACCTGCAGGACACCAACGACCGCGCCCTGGCGAACATGCAGAAGGACGGCAGCTACTCGGTGGTCCCCCGGATCGCCGGCGGTGAGATCACCCCCAGGAAACTCGGTGTGATCGCCGCCGTCGCGGAGAAGTACGGCCTGTACACCAAGATCACCGGCGGGCAGCGGATCGACATGTTCGGTGCCCGGCTGGAACAGCTGCCGGAGATCTGGAAGGAACTCGTGGACGCCGGCTTCGAATCCGGCCAGGCCTACGGCAAGAGCCTGCGCACCGTGAAGTCCTGCGTCGGTTCCACCTGGTGCCGCTTCGGCGTCCAGGACGCGGTGGCCATGGCCATCAACCTGGAGCTGCGCTACCGCGGACTCCGCAGCCCGCACAAGTTCAAGATGGGCGTCTCCGGCTGCGCCCGCGAATGCGCCGAAGCCCGGGGCAAGGACGTCGGCGTGATCGCCACGGACAAGGGCTGGAACCTGTACGTCGGCGGCAACGGCGGCTTCCAGCCGGCCCACGCCCAGCTCCTCGCCCAGGACCTGGACGACGAGACCCTGCTCAGGTACATCGACCGCTACCTGATGTACTACATCCGCACGGCGGACCGCCTGCAGCGCACCGCGCGCTGGCAGGAGGACCTCGACGGCGGCCTGAAGCACGTCGAGGACGTGGTGGTGCACGATTCGCTGGGCATCGCCGGGGAACTCGAAGCGGCCATGGCCAAGCACGTGGATACTTATGTGGACGAATGGGCGGAAACCCTCAAGGATCCGGAGCGCCTGCGCCGCTTCCGTTCCTTCGTCAACGCCCCGGACCAGAAGGACGACTCCATCGCCTTCGTCCCGGAGCGGGGCCAGATCCGTCCCGCCACCGCCGAGGAGAAGGGCCGCATGTTCGTCGCCACCACCATCCCCGTCCGGCCTTCCGATGCCTCTGCCATCGAACGCCCCGCCCAGGAACGCCCCGCCCAGGAAAGTAAGGTCTAACCATGCAGCTCAGCATCGATCTCAGCGGCCGCGAAGTCCTCATCACCGGCTCCGACACCGCCGCCCGCCAGGCCGTCCGCCGCTACCGGGCCGCCGGCGCCGTCGTCTCCCGGCTCAGCAGCCCGCAGGGCGCCCCGGGCGACGGCCCCCTGCCGGAGCGGCCCTTCCTGGTGGCCGCGGTCGACGACGGCCAGCCCGGGTGGGACGCTCTGCTGGAGCGGTGCCGCGAGACCGGCATTCCCGTCGCGGCCGAGCCCGTGGCCGGGCCCGCCGGGCACGTCACCCTGGTGGGCGGCGGTCCGGGAACTCCCGAGCTGCTGACCGTCGCCGCGGTTGCGGCGCTGCGGGACGCCGACGTCGTCTTCTATGACCACCTTGCCCCGTACCAGGAGCTGCCCTCGCTGAGCTCGGGCGAGCTGATGGATGTGGGCAAGCGTCCGGGCCACCACCCGGTCAGCCAGTCCGGCATCGAGGAACTCATGGTGGAAGCGGCCCTGGCGGGCCGGAACGTCGTCCGGCTCAAGGGAGGCGACCCGTACGTGTTCGGCCGAGGCGGCGAAGAAGTCGCCGCCTGCGTTCAGGCGGGCGTGCCCGTCGGGGTCATTTCCGGCGTCACCAGCGCCATCTCCGTCCCGGCCGCGGCCGGCATCCCGGTGACGCACCGCGAGGTCAGCCATCTGTTCACCGTGGTGTCCGGCCACGCCCCGCTGACGGAAAAGGAGCACACGCACCTGGCCGGGCTGGGCGGAACGATCGTGGTCCTGATGGGAATCGGCACGCTGCACCAGCTGGCAGCCGGCCTGCTCCGCGCCGGGATGCGGGCGGACATGCCCATGGCCGTCGTCGAGCGCGGCTACCGGCCCGGCCAGCGCACCACCATCGCGGATCTCGGCAGCATCGTCACTGCCGCCGCCGGCTGCACCAGCCCCGCCGTGCTGGTGATCGGCGATGTGGTCCGTGTGGCCGAGGCAAACCACGGCCACGCCGAAGCCACCGCGGACCTGGACCGCCTGGCCGCTTCCCTGATGGGGGCGTGAAGGCCACCGTGAATGCACTGAACGCTCTTGCCGCCATCCCGCCCGAGGCCCAGCGCGAGGCTCCGCGGGATGCCCCCTCCTCCGGGGAAGGTCCGGAGCTGCCGCTGGAGGGCTTCCGGATCGGCGTCACCTCCCACCGGCGTTCCCAGGACCTGATTGAGGCGCTGGAACGTCGCGGCGCCGAGGTGCTGCATGCGCCGGCGTTGAAAATCGCCCCGGTCCAGGAGGACATGAGGCTGATCGAGGACACCCGCGCCGTCATCGCTGCCCGGCCCGAGCTGTGCATCGCCACCACCGCCTACGGCATGCGCCGCTGGTGCGAAGCGGCGGACAGCTTCGGCATCGGTGAAGAGCTGCTGGAAGCCCTCGCGTCCTGCCGGTTGTTTGTCCGCGGGCCCAAGGCCCGCGGCGCGGTCCGCGCGGCCGGACTGTCCGACGTCGGGATCAGCAGCGACGAAACGACCGCCACCCTGGTGGACATGCTCCTTGCCGAAGGCGTGCGCGGGAAGACCATCGCGGTCCAGCTGCACGGCTACACCGATGTGCGCCAGCTTGAGCGCCTGCGGATGTCCGGTGCCACCGTCCTGACGGTCACCCCGTACCGCTGGGTCAAGCCTGACGGCGCGGACCGGCTGCCGCGGCTGATCGAGGCCGCCTGCAGCGGCAACCTGGACGTCCTGACCTTCACGAGTGCGCCCGCCGTGGACGCAATGTGGAGCACGGCGCATGAGATGGGCTTGTACAGGCAGCTCGTGGAGAGCCTGAAGACCACCGTGGCCACCGCCGTTGTGGGGCCCGTCACCGCGCAGCCGTTGATCGACGCCGGCGTTCAGCCGCTGGTGCCGGAACGCTTCCGGATGGGCGCCCTGATCCGGCTGGTCTGCGAGCACTTGGCCCTGAACCACGTCCGCCGCCTGGACACCGTTTTCGGCAGCGTGGAACTCCGCGGCCGCTCGCTGCGAATCGACGGCGAAGCAGTGGAAATGGCTCCCGCGCCCTTGCTGCTGCTGCGCGCCCTGCTGGGCGCCGGCGGGGCCGTGCTGTCCCGCGAGGCCCTGTCAGAGCTCCTCGAGCTCCGCGGCTCCGTCCATGCCCTGGACATGACGGTCAGCCGGCTGCGGTCTTCCCTGCCGGACGGCCGCCTGGTCGAAACGGTGGTGAAGCGCGGCTACCGGATCAGCGCCTGAAACGGGCCTGACCGCTCTTCAAGGGCGGGTTATTGCCGGCAGGTTAACACTGGCGAACAAGCCGCGATACTTCGGCAATGCCCGGGAAACACGCCCGAAAAACCGAACGCCTACGCTGGGGTCCATCAAGCACCCAGGCCACTTCACCGGCCACCTCGCGAAAGGGCCTGAACATGTCTACCACTGCACCGTCTTCCTCCTCTCCCGCCACGTTCTCCGCACCCCAGACCCGGCCACGGATCGTGATCGCAGGTGCCGGTCCTGCGGCGCAGGCGTTGGTACGCCAGCTAACCCGGACACCTTTCGCCGGCGGGATTACGATGCTCAGCAACCGGGACGACGCCTCCGCCGAGCTCTTGGAACTCGCCGCCCACCCCCAGGTCTCCGTGCGCTTCGGCCAGGCGGCCAGCTTCGTTGACCCCGACAGCCGGCGCGTGACCACCGCGGACGGCCTGGAATTCAGCTACCAGCAGCTTGTCATCGCCACCGGGTCCGCCCCGGCCGCGGCACCAATCGAGGGTTCCGGCCGCTGCCTCAGCTACTCCACGATCGACGACGCCACCCGGCTGGGCGAGGCAGTGAAGGATGTCACCCGTGTCCTCGGCCGGCGCCCGCTGGGCATCCTGATCGGCACCGGTTCCGCAGCGGGGCAAGCCGAGGCGGTGCTGCGCGCCCGCGGGGTGCGGCCCGTCCGCACCACCCTCCGCCCGGCCGCCGTCGTTCCTCCGCTCGCCGGTTCGGCTCTGCCGGCCGCGGGCGTAATCTTCGAGGACGGCTCCAGCATGAGCGCCGATCTCGTGGTCCTGGCCGAGGAGCTCGTGCCACGGGACGGCCTGGCCGGCACCGCCGGGCTGAGGACTGCGCCCAAGGGCGGCATCGTGATCGGCCAGGACTTCCGCACGTCCGTTCCGGGCATCTGGGCGATCGGGGATGCTGCGGCATTCGACGGCATCCGGCTGGGGCTGCTGGTGGCCTCCCGTTCCGCCGCTGCCGGGTGTGCCTCCCACCTGCTGCAGGCCGTCATGGCGGAACCCCTCGCGGAGGCCGCCTGACGGCCAGCCGGAGGGGTCCTGCTATGGCAAGATAGTCACCATGAGCAACGACGCCACCACTAAAGGCACGGCCGCCGGAACCGCCACCCCCGCCAGTAATATTGCCTCCTACATTGACCACACCCTGCTCAAGCCGGAGGCCAGCGAAGACGAGATCCTCAGGGTCTGTGCCGAGGCGGTCGAGTACCGCTTCAAGTCGGTCTGCGTCAACCCGATCTGGGTCAAGACCGTACAGACCGCCCTCAAGGGATCCGGGGTCCTGACCTGTTCCGTGGTGGGCTTCCCGATGGGCGCCACCCCGAGCGATGTCAAGGCGTTCGAGGCGCGCGGTGCCGTGCTGGACGGCGCCGAAGAGGTGGACATGGTCATCAACATCGCCGCGGCCCGCGCCAGTGACAAGGGTGCCCTCGTCGATGACATTGCCGCCGTCGCCGAAGCCGTCCATGACGGCGGCGCCGTCCTGAAGGTCATCATCGAAACGGCGCTGCTGACCGACGCCCAGAAGGTCCTCGCCTGCGAGGCGGCGGTGGAGGCCGGGGCGGACTTCGTCAAGACCTCTACCGGTTTCAACGGCGGCGGCGCCACCGCCGAGGACGTTGCCCTGATGCGCCGCACGGTGGGCCCGGACCTGGGCGTCAAGGCCTCCGGCGGCGTGCGTTCCCTGGCCGCCGCACAGGCTATGATTGCTGCAGGTGCAACACGTATTGGCGCCAGCTCCGGCATCGCGATCGTCACGGGTGAACAGGGTTCGTCCGCGTACTGAGCAGATCCGGCAGCCGCCACAGTTTTGAGCCCCACGGGGCCGAGGAGGAACGAATGTCCAAGATCATCGCCAAGACCCCGCAGAACGAGAACAGCCTCGTCTCCAGCATCTTCATCTTCGTTCTGATGATGGCCCTGTTTCTCGGCTCCTTGTACTCGCTGAACTTCCTGACTCTTGGCAACCCGTGGCCGATGGCCGTCTGCCTGGTCCTGTTCACCGCCTCGTTCTTGATCCCGCAGGCCTTCCTGGGCCGCTCGGACTCTGCCGGCGAGAACTAAGGTTCCGCGGCTCCTTTAAGCAACTGAAGCTCCGGATTTCCGGAGCTTCAGTTGTTTAAGGCGGTATGCGCCAGGGCCGGTGTTCAGCCCAGGGACAGCCCGAACAGGCTGTTGACCAACCCGGCCCCCAGCGCCACGTCGGCCGGGAAATGCGACTGTGCCAGGGCCAGCGCCGCGCCGAACATGCCGATCATGGCGTAGGCGCTGACGGGGATCAGGACGAACCATTCGCGCCGGGAGCCGGCGCGGCCCAGCAGCGGGAGGGAGAACGCCCCGTTGGCCTTCCAGACGTCCTTGATGAGCGGCAGCTTCCGCAGGAGCCTGGGCGGCTTGATCACCAGCGGCCAGAGCAGGGGCACTCCCCCGGTGGTGATCATGTCCCCGACAATGTGCACCAGCACGCCGGTCAGCATCGAGACCGGCAGCCAGGTCCACTGGTGCGGAGCGAACCAGGTCACGAGTCCGGCCATCAGCAGGGCGAAGATCCAGTTGCTGATCCAGCCGTACTTCGGAAAGAGCTTCAGGGCCTTGGC
>JAODMS010000109.1 GCA_025464925.1 Arthrobacter sp. | reverse complement strand
CCGGAGACCGGGGTGAACAGCGAGGAGTAACCGTCGCCGCCGGTGTGAAGGACACCGGACGGTGTCGAGGACAGGGAGCCGGCGCCGCCGAAGTTCAGACTCCAGCGGGCCGCGGCGTCACCGGCGGCGGTGTTGGTGGCCTGGGAATTGAATACCGCGCCCAGCGGAACATCGGCGTGGACGCCCGGCAGGGACAGCCCGCTGACCGAGAGCACCAGGTTGCCGGTACCGACGTCCACTGAGCCGGAGACCTGGTCGGAGATCTGCAGCGGCAGCCGGGTCGCCCCCGGCCGGGAGCCGAGTTCCCCGATGGTGGTCTGGGCCCCGGATGAGGCACCGGGAATGACCATGGCCACCGGTATTGCCGCCAGGCCCGGCCCGGCGGTTCCGACCAGCAGGCCGACCCCGAGAGCGGAAGCCATGGCCCCGCGGAAAAACAAGGCCGGCGGCCTATGGCCACCGGCAGATCGATCTGAACGCTGCGGCTTACGCCGCGTTCCCCCAATAAACAACGTAGCTCCAAAGCTGGAAGTGAGTGATGACACTCACATTACAAGTGCACTTCATCCATTGACTAGAGAAACCATTTTGTCATTTTCCTGACAAAAATATCCAGACAGCCTGTCACGTGCGACCCTCGGCGTGAGGAATTCATCATTTTTCTTTCCGGGGCTACGCCTGAGCAGGCGGTCCGCGTCATCAGCGCCACCCCAACACAGGCTGAAGTACAGGCCATCGTCAACGAGCTACAGAGCTTCAGCCGGCACGTTGGCGCTCTTCAGCAGGCGGATGGAATGCCGATCCCCGTTTCTGTCTCAGCCACCCGATATTATTAATGTTGCATCTGTTCAAACTTATGGAAGGCGAGGCGGTGACGTAGGCATGGACCTTGCACTTGAGCGCTCCGCGCTGGTCGCCCTTCTACACCCGCCGCAAGAGTTCAAGTGGGCTCCCTTGCGCGATTTGCTCCTCGAAGAGGAGGTACTGCCAAGTGAGGCCTTTCGACAGCGGGTCAAACTTGGATTCTTCGCAGACGGGGACGACGCCCTGGACTTAGCCTGCCAACGCATCAAGCGTTGGGAGGAAGACGGAACCCGCTTCCTCACATTCTTGGATCCCGAATATCCGAGGCAGTTGCGCGACGTTCACGATTTGCCGCCTTTCGTCTTTGCTCGAGGGACCCTCCTGCCTCCCGGTCAGACGGAGCGCGGCATCAGCATTGTAGGATCACGCGATGCGTCCCCGGAAGCTCTCCGGGATGCTGCTTCCCTTGCTGACGCGCTGGTGCACCTATCAGTTCCAGTTGTTTCGGGCCTTGCCGCCGGGATCGATTCGGCGGCTCATCGTGCCGCGCTAAACGTCAGCGGCCGAACCATTGGCGTGATTGGAACAGGGATAGATCGGTATTACCCCAAGACGTCTGAGTCAATGCAGCGTGAGATAGCTGACGGATCCGGCCTGATCCTTTCGCAGTTCTGGCCGGGAACCGGACCCACTCGCTACAACTTCCCAATGCGTAATGGCGTCATGTCAGCGTTCTCGTGTGCGACGGTCATCGTTGAGGCCACCGAGAAGTCAGGAACGAAACACCAAGCACAGCGTGCGATTGCTCACGGGCGGCCACTGATCCTGTCGGCCACGGTGGCTCGCAACACTACCTGGGGTCGAAAGCTTGCCAGTGATCCTATGAGACTCGATGTATCCGTGGTGTCTTCCGTGGACGAGGCAATAGAAGTTGCGGCTTCCAAAGCCGTCAGGCCCTTCGCGGTGCCGCCGGAATCTACAAAGGAGGCCGTGGCTTGGTAGCTCCCGGGGATGAGGATATGTGGGGGTATCTTCCCGAAGTAGCGCAAATCATGCGCAACCCAGGGCGGCCGATCGATTCACAGCTTGGAGATGGCAATCCGTCATTTTCATTGATTGGGTACTGCGAAGTCTGTGCTCGACCGATTGATGTTGGCTATGCCACGTGCTACCAGTGCAAGTTGGCTATATCCAAGCACGGTCACGAGATGCCTGCGGTTGTGGTCCCGCTCACCTATGCAGGGGCCACCCTTCAGTCCCGGAGGGACGTCTACAACTACAAGGGTTCTCCGCCAGCCGATGGTGCGGTCAGAAGGCTCACTATTCTCATGTGGATGTACGCACACAAGCATTCCGGTTGTATTAGACGGCACGTTGGATCAGCCATCACGTCAGTCGTTACGGTTCCATCCGGACGAAACCGCATCCCGCACCCGCTCGACAACTTCAGGCGGTACTTCCCCTCGCAGTTGAACAAAATCTCGGCCCTTTACACAGGGGCGCCTAGAGATGGAAGGGCCGCTCACCTGGATCCGGCAGACTTCGCGTTTCAGGGCTCTGTTGTAGGGGACCATGTTCTAGTTCTTGAGGACTCTTGGGTTTCCGGCAACAATGCGCTGGGGCTGGCAATCCAAGCGAGACGGAGCGGTGCAGAGCAGGTGTCTGTACTCTCCATTGCTCGCTACTTGGGGGAACACGACCAGATCGCCAACGACTGGCTGGCTACCGCCGCGGCGAAGACAGCGTTCGATCCTCTCTTCTGCCCGGTCACCCGGGGAGATTGCCCACCGGCCTAGTACTACAGTCGTGTTTGTGGGCTGTGGCCGCGGGCCCGGTAATGGGTGGTGTCTGGCCCGTTGTTGGTGTCGTCGGCGCCGGTTGGATCGCTTCAGCGTGTGGTCCGGGCAGGGCATCCATACCCAGACCAGGTTCGTGAGCAGGTGCCTGATCTCGGGCAGGGACAAGGTGATCAGCTCGCTTCCATCGCCGTGAGCGCCCCTTTTTTGACCGGGTGGCGGTCAGGAACGCGTGGGCGAGCATGGACAGGGTGATGTGCCGGTACCAGCCGGTCCATTGTCTGACCTGGTAGTGGTCCAGCCCGGTTTCGCCCTTGGCGGTCTGGAAGGTCTCCTCGATCGCCCACCGGGCACCGGCAACACGCACCAGCTCGGACAGGGAGACCCGGGTGGGGCCGTGGCAGATGTAGTACGCAAGGTCGGTCGGGTCCTTCAGGGAACGGCGGGCCAGCAGCCAGTGCCCGGACTGCGGGTCGCGGGCGCCGTTGACGCGGGTGCGGGCCCAGGCGTAGCGCCGGTCGCCCTTGGAGCCGGGCCCGGCCGAGCGGATCCGCCAGGAGCGCCCGGACAGGGAGGCGATGAGCTCGTCGGCGCGGAATTCGGTGCCGAGGAGGCCGGTCTTGGCGATCACGCGCTGGTTCACGGGCACCGCGAGGACGTAGGAGACCGAACGGTCTTCGAGTGTCTTGCGCAGCTTGTAGTACTGGCCGTAGACGGCGTCCCCGGTCACCCATTTCGCCGGTACGCCGGCGTCCAGGGCACGGGTGAGCATGGTGATGGCCAGCTCCGGCTTCGTGGCGAATTTCCGTGTCTCGGGAATGCCGGCGGCCGCGCACCGGTCCGGGTCGTCCGTCCAGGCCCTGGGCAGGTAGAGTTCCCGGTCCAGAAAGGTGCGTCCGTCTGCCGTGGCGTAGGTCAGGAACACACCGATCTGGCAGTTCTCGATCCGGCCCGCGGTCCGGGAGTATTGGCGGGCGACCCCGGCGGAGCGCTGTCCCTTCTTCAGGAAACCGGTCTCGTCCACGATGAGCACACCGTCCGGGTCGCCGAGGTGTTTGACGACGTAGGAGCGCAGTTCATCGCGTAGCGCGTCCGGGTCCCAGTCTGTGGTCGAGAGGAGCCGCTGCATGCCGTCCGGCAGCGCCTGCCCGGCACGTTCCGACAGAGTCCAGGAGTTCTTCCGCTCCTCGGCAGAAAGCAAGCCGTGCAGGTACGCCACCGCGTTCGCCCGCGGCTCGGACCGGGCAAACCGCGGTCCGATCAGCTCACCGATTTCCTCAAGCCCGTCCGCCCACACCTGCACCTCAGCCACACAAATATCATCAGCCATCGACAACGATTAACACGGCACCGGACAGAAATGCCGTTAAAACGCCGAAGCAAGCCAAATAAACACGACTGTAGTACTAGTCCGTTATGTCAAGGTCTTCACGCATAAGGTCTTCCAGTTCATTGAGGCGGAGGTAGAAGCGCTCTTTCGACTCTTCATATGATGCTTTCTGTTCCGGGGTTGCGTTTATCTCCATCGTGTCTCCCAAGTCCGATATGGCATTCTTTACACGATTCGACGCGGAACCGACCTTCTCAGGAGCTGCGATGCGGATGGCGGTGGTGGATATTTGTCGGTTCGCATTCCGAAGAGGCTCCATAGCTTCCGATCGAAGGGATAAGGCTTCCTCGATGTGAATGTCGATCAGCCGGGCCTGCTTGAGAAATTCGGTGTAGACCGCAACCTTGTGATTCCGGAGCCACTGCACATGTTCAGTTCGTCGGTCCTGACGAGTTTTCATCCATCCAAAAATGCCGGTCACAATGCCTCCGCCGAGGGCGCTGCCGAAGAGGGGTATCCAGAAGTCCATCTGCTAAACGTAGTGGGTCCCTAACGATCGCTACTGGAATTGGGGACCAGTGGCGCCCTTATTCGCGTAGCCTCTCAGTGCTTCAGCGTCCGTTGACGTAAAGCGATTGGCGCTTGCTCAGGTGAGTGGAGTAGCTGCGCCGAATTTATGAGAACACGCTCAGCTCGTACCAGCGATCGGAGTTCGATGACGATGCGGTAGATAGTACTCCGGCCGACCTTGAACAGTTCAGCGATCTCGGCCGTGGTGTGTTGTCCTTCCTTATATAGGGAGATGAGGCGGGCTTCCTGGCTCTTGGAAAGTTTGGGTTGTGTGCCGCGGAGCCGGCCCTTGGCCTTGGCGACCTGCATGCCTTCGCGGGTGCGGGCGCGGATGAGATCGGATTCGAATTCGGCGACCATGGCCAGGACGTTGAACAGGAGCCGGCCGACGGGGTCGGTGGGGTTGTGGATGGATCCGCCGATGTTGAGCTTCACGTTGCCGTGTGGTGAGGTCTTCGATGATGTCCCAGGGGCGGGCGAGCCGGTCGAGTTTGGTGAAGACCAGGGTGTCTCCGGCCCGCTCGACGGCGAGGGCTTCTTGGAGCCCCGACCGGTCCCTGTTTCTGCCGGTCAGTCCGTGGTCGACGTAGACCCCGTCTTCGAGAACACCCAGGGCAGCGAGTGCGTTGCGCTGCGCCGTCAGGTCTTGTTCATTGGTCGAGACGCGGGCGTAGCCGATGATGTGCGCGGTCAGGGGTGAAACTGGAGCGGTTGAGTCACCCAAGCGGGACAGTTTTGCAGGCAGGATATACGCGAATCGAAAAGTCCAGCATCTGTATGGGATTTTTCGCGCCGCGGGAACAGACGGAACGTGACGCGGTGGGGGACCGGCTTACGGGACGCGCGGCGACTCTGCAGTTTGAGGTAGCCATCGCAGGGGGTCTGTCAGTCCTTCGTGTGAGACTGTGATCGTGATTGAGCGAGCAGTGAATTTTGAACGCCCCCGCGGGATGCGCTGCGGCACTTGTCAGTATGAGTGGCAAACGGACGACGAGTGGTTGGACCGCTTTCACCAAGCAGATGAAGCCTGTCCGGAATGTCGCACCGACTGCCAGGTTGAGGAGCGGCCCGACTTCTGGGTCGTGCAAGACGACTCCTCGCATGATGACTCAAAAGTGCGTGACGTCTATTGGTACCACTCGTCAACGCACGCAAACTGGCCGGACCGCACCTTCGACCCTACGGCTCGTCTGACGGATGAGACCAAGCAGAGATTCCAACACATCGGCACCGATGGGCGAGCACTGGAGCGCTGGGCTCAAGGTCAGAAGACCAAGGCACTGCACCTCGGAACTTACGAGGCGGCAATCGAGAACATGCTTAGGCGGATGAAAGACCAAGACAGCACCGACGAGCAGTTTTATCTGTATCGGGTGCGCCTCAGCCCCAACGCCGCCATCGAACCCGGCGTGCACAAGGAACCCACGGACTGGGTCGGCGACGTGCAGCTAGCCAAGGTATGCGCCCCTGGCATCAACACGTTCCGCTACGTAAACACCCACGAGGACCCGTCAAGCGTTTCTCTCGCGGTCACACCAGACGCGATCCAGGCCGTAAAGGGTATCCCCATTCCCTTGGCAGTCGATCGAGCACATCCGTGGGTGAGTGCTGCAGCGGCGCGATTGCTAAAGGCAGCGTCGCTGCCGGCCCCTGAGCCGAAAACCAAGTTTGAACGCATGCAGCGGCACAGGCCCTCGGCGCTTTCTATTGAGGCGTCCAAACTGGAAGACGAAGTCGCTGACAGGCTGCCGTTCGGGCTTCGCGACAGGTTCCATCGGTACTTTGATGAAAAGAACCTGACTGCAGAGCCAGCTGTATTCCCGTCGAAGTTGATGGGTCTGGCTGCACTCGTCAACGATCCACTCCGGGTTCTCGGATTGCTCGATACCGTACCGTGGCGAGAGGTCTGACTGCGATTTGACCTAATGCCCCAAGAGTCGCGCACTTAGGACGCGACCATGTTGCGTCGAAGACAGACATCGAAACCTCAGCCACCGAACATACTGCTTCTAGCACCGAGTCGACTCCCCTCTCGATGCCCGGTAAGGGATCGGCTTACGGACGTGCCATTCGCATTCGTGAAGCAGGAGCTGACCGGTCCAGGAGTGAGTAAAATTCGCGCCACCGGCTCCTTGACTCATAGGAATAGGCTGTGAGCAATAACCAACTCGGTGAATCGAAAAAGTCATCACCGGCGCATTGCGAGGGACAACGTGAAAAGAATGGAAGCACCCCGCTTTTCGACCGTCTACGCGGGGTTGGGAATCTTGCTGTGGCTGGTGCTGGCGGGAATTGATGTCGCTGACAACGGCGCCTCTTGGCGAACGGTAGCGTATGCCCTACTTCTGGCCGGTTCGATGTACATCTTCGTTAGGGCGATTAGCACTTTGCGTAGCGAGAGAACTGAGAGGCGGTAGACCGCCCGGACGGGACCCCCTTGCGGACTGCCCGTCCCCCACACCGCTGCTGCGAAAACGCTGTCGTCTATCGCCGCATGTGAATCGCCACGGTAAATGGCTTGTTTTTCGCGGTGCTTAGTGGCCGATGAGCAGGGCCTGCCGCGCGGTGTCGACGATCTCAGGCGTGAGCTCTGCGAGGCCGTTGACCGTTTGCACGCGGTCGATCTGGGTGAGCAACCGGTCAACGAGACGGAAGTTCCCACCGGTGATCCGGAGGATGGTTGCGATGGCTGTCGCGTAAACGATGCCGGCGTCTGCTGCGTCGGCGTCTGCGGGGAAGCGTCTGGTCAGAACGACGGTGAGTTCCTCCGGGGCGAGCTGGCGGTATTCGTGGGCGAAGCCGATGCGGCGGTAGAGCTGCGGGTAGCGGGCCAGGCGTTTCTCAATCCCGGGCATGCCGATGAGGATGATGCCCATGTTGTGGCGGTCGAAATAGTCGCGGATCTGTTCGAGGCCGGTGGTTTTGAGCCGGTCGGCCTCGTCGATGATGAGCAGCTCGGTGCGCCCGCTGGAGCGCGACTGGGTATGGACGTAGGGGTCCACGACGCCGTATTCGGCGTAGTCGAGGGCGTAGGAGATCTGTTGGCAGACGCGCGGAAGCCCGCGTGCCGCGCGAGACCCCGAACGTTTCGGCGATCTGCTGCACCGTGTACGTTTTCTCGTCATACATTGCTCTGGCCTGCCGGGCTTTCGTCGGCGTCATTTTGAACCGACCCCCGCCCTTGCGTCCGCGCGCCCTGGCCGCGGCGAGTCCGTCCCTGGTCCGTTCACTTGGGCGAACTGCGAAACGCGATCCTTGCCGAAGCCCTGTTTTTCGCCGCCCTCTGCCGGAATCCCGCCGTCGGGCTGCCCTAACGGCCGGCGGCGTTCGCCCTGGTTTCAGCCGGATCCCGCCATAGGTGAGCCGCGTCGTCAGGGCCTGGGTCAAACCGCGGCGGACGCCGGACAGCGGCCGCGGCGGGTATGCCTGGTGGAAGGAAATCGGGTCAGCTGTCCTTCGGGGAGGTTGGCGCGCCCTCGGCTTCCCGGCCGGTGAGCATCAGCAGCTCCGCGGCAGGCGGCCGTGCACCGTGGTGGAGCCTCATTTCGGGGACCAGGCCCTCCACGGTCAGGTTTTCCCCGGTCACGGTCAGTGAAATGCGGGAGTTCCCCAGCAGCAGGTTCTCCGCCCGGAGCAAACCGAAATTTGCCGGAATGACGGGATCCAGCCAGATCTCTTCGGCCGGGAGACAGGGGTCCAGGCGCAGAAGCATGCGCATCAGGTGCACCGGGGCGGCGGCGGCCCAGGCCTGGGGCGAGCAGGAGGTGGGGTAGGGCACCGGCACGCCATAATTGGCCCTGTCGAAGCCACAGAACAGCTCGGGTAGCCGTCCGCCGAAGCGGATGGCCGCGTCGAAGAGCGCGGTCGCCACTGTCCGGGCCTCCTGGACAAAGCCGTAGCGCATCAGTCCGGCGGCGGCCAGGGTGCTGTCGTGGGGCCAGACGGAGCCGTTGTGGTAGCTGACCGGGTTGTAGGCACCCATGTCCGATGCGAGGGTCCGGATTCCCCAGCCCGTGAACATTTCGGGGGACATCAGCCGGGCGGCGACCCGGGCGGCCTTGTCATCATCGACAATTCCGGTCCAGAGGCAGTGCCCCATGTTCGAGGCGCAAGCATCGACGGGGCGCTTGTTGCCGTCCAGGGCCAGGGCGTAATACCCCTTTTCCGGCAGCCAGAAGCGCTTGTTGAATTCCTCCTTCAGCCTTGCGGCGCGGTGCCCCCATTCGGTGGCCTGGTCCCGGTCACCGGCGGCGGCGGCCAGGATGCCGCGGCCAAGATAGGCGCTGTAGACGTAGCCCTGGACTTCGCACAGGGCAATCGGCGGCTCGGCCAGCCGGGCGTCGGCGAAGTTGATTCCGTCCCAGGAGTCCTTCCAGCCCTGGTTGGCCAAACCCTGCGGGGTGGCCCGGCTGTATTCGACGAACCCGTCACCGTCCCGGTCCCCGTAGTCCCTGATCCACTCCAGAGCCCGGTCCGCGTGCGGAAGCAGTGACTGCAGGGCGTCCTGTTCCAGCCCCCAGCGGTTCAGCTCGGACAGCAGGATGACGAACAGGGCCGTCGCGTCCGCCGTTCCGTAGTACACGCTGTGGTCACCCAGGGCCGCTCCGGCTGCGACGCCCAGGCGGACCTCGTGGAGGATCCGTCCGGGTTCCTCCTCGGTCTCCGGGTTGACCCTGGTGCCCTGCAGTTCGGCGAGGGTCTGCAGCGTGCCAAGCGCCAGGGAAGGATCCACGGGCAGCGCCATGTAGGCGGAGAACAGCGCATCCCGGCCGAACAGGGCCATGAACCACGGCGCGCCGGCGGCGACCACCGCGCGGCCCGGATGGGCGGGATCGAAGATCCGCAGCGAACCGAGGTCCTCGTGGCTGCGCCGCAGCACCCGTGCGATCTCCTCATTGGCCAGGTCCAGGCGCGGCGCGGATTTCCCCCAGGCCCGGTGGCGGCGTGCCGCCTCCAGGTCCGACACGGGGTTCGCGGCGACAAACCGGTCGACGGGTAGGCCCCGTTCCACCAGCGGGGTGACAATGATGTTCGTGGACCACTGCCCGCGCGCCGGAATGAGCGCCTCGAAGCGGAGCAGGTCCTTACCCACCTGGGCGCCGCGGCCATGCACGAGGATGCCGTGCCGGCGGCTGCCGCGGACGGCTTCGAGCAGCAATTCATCGCCCTGGACCTGCCATGCGGCATCCACCGCAGGAATCGTCTGGCCGGTTTTCACATCGAAGAGGTCCGCGAAATCCGATTCCACCCCCAGCTCCAGGACGCACCCGACCGGCTGCCCCGAGTAATTGCGGACCACAAGGTCCTCCCGCAGGCCGGCCCCGACCAGCCGTTCACGCTCGACCACGAGCGGGGAATCGGCGCGCCCGTCCAGGCGCCGGGCGCGCCCGATGAAGAACGCACGGTACGGCTCCAGGACACGGGGCAACAAAGGCTCCAGCGGAAGACCGTTGACGGTCAGGCACCACCCGGACAGGATGCGGGTGTCCTGGTAAAAGAGGCCCTGCGTCAGGCCCGGAAGAATGTCCCCGCCGGCCGAGGAAATGCAGAAGGACGATCCTTCCACCACCGTGACAACGCCCGGGCCCGGCGGCCCCGCCAGGGTATCGGCGTTCCAAACATTCACCACCGGCGCCTGCGGCGGCGGTGCGCTCCGGGTCTCGGGGGATTCAGGGGTGCGCGGATGCTCTCTCACGGGTTGCTCTCTTTGAACTGCACGCAGCGGGGCCCTGCTTATGGAACCGATTGCGGGAAAACGCTGCGGCCAACTGTCGCCTGCGGCGGTTGTTCTCTTATTTCATGTGCTGCCGGACCCTCCCGTCAAGGAGTTTCCCCCGCGGAATCCCGGCACTTCCGGTCCGGCTGTGCCGTCGGAAAACTATTGTGAGCCCGCACCGGACCCGGCATCCGGGCACCTTGGCCATGTGCCTTGCCGCCTGGGCGTCCCGACCCGGCCCGGCAGCGCGTCCTTTAAGGACGGCGCCCTGGGCGCCACCGGTGGCCTGTGTTCTAGCCTGCTTCTTCGGGGCCTTCGGGGTAGTCCTATTCGTCGTCGAAGGAGGACGCCAGAGCCTGTTCGACCAGGTCCGCTTCCGCAGCGTCCGCTTCTAAGACGCCCGCTGCCCCGGCAGAGCCCGCACCGCCAGGCAGCACATCGGTACGCTGCTCCATCACATCCGCTTCCGGGGCATCATCAGGCAGCGGGTCCATCACCCCGGGCTCCCCAGAACCTTCCGGCAGGAGGGGCGTCTGCTGCTCAAGGGCATCCGCTTCGGGTACATCCCCCGGCGATTCGGGCTCCGGCCAACTGTTCATCATCTTCCTCCTGTGATTTATCCGGTGCTGATGCTCCGCACCAGCGGGACGCCCCCCGGGACCCGGGCCGAAAACCTTACCGGCCTCTGGCATCAGTCTGGCACCGGTGCCAGAAAACGGACAGATGCCCATACATCCGGGCCGGCCCGGTTGTGCCTCAGCGGGCGGATGAACAGCGGACACGCCACAGCGCCGGGACGGCGCACCGGCAGCACACGACCGGCCGGTGCCGCCCCTGTGGTCCCCGGCCCGGGCCATCAACTTCTCAGCCCAGGGATGAGGCTGGTGGTGAAATGATGCTGTGCGGGGGGTATCTTGCTGATCACGGGGAGCGGGCTCATGGTCTTCAGCATTAAGGGGAAGAGACAATGATCGTCACTATCGCCAGGGTCGCCGACTTCGATCAGTTCCTGAAGACCTTCTCGACCACCGGCGTGAAGAAGCGAAAGGAGCACGGGTGCAAGGGCTCCCACGTGTTCAGGGATCCCGATGACCCGGACCGGGTGTGGGTGTTCTTCGACTGGAAGACCGAGGATTACGAGAGGTTCCTCTCCGATCCCGGGATCCCTGCGATCGCGCGGAAGCTCGCCCTCCGGGAGCCACCGGTGAAGATGGACCCCGTCGCGCAGTACGACTCCTGACACAGTGGTCCCGGCTGCCGAAGGACTACGGCGGTGTTCCTCCAGATGTCGAACGATGACGCAGGGAGGGACACGTGAGCGCCGGGGCCGGCGGGAGTGTGCTTGTCAGCCCTAGGCCCCGGGGCTACCCTCATCCCAAGGGTGCACGATCGGGCCGCCAGGGCCGGCAGGTCCCGGCCCTGGCTCTTCCGGACAAAGGGGTTCTGTCAATGCCGACCATCTCCCCTCCCCGCAAACCCGCTCGCGCGAACGGGCCGCGCGGAAGGCGGCTCCGGCGCACCGGATGCGGCTTTTTCTGCACCCGCACGGCAACCAGGGGAACGGTCCGGGGCAAGGTTGCGGGCGCTCCGGTATCTGCCTGCCAGAGTCCTGCGGTGCCGTTGGGGGTTCCGGAGGGAAATACCGGACTGATGTCAGCCAGGACCGGACACGGCGAAGACGACTGCTCTGTTACCCGGGAGGCCAGAGAATGCGGATAGGACTCATAGGGGGACCATGGATTCCGGTTCCTCCGCCAGCCTACGGTGGCATTGAGAGGGTGGTGGACCGCCTTGCCCGTGGTTTTGCCGCTGCCGGGCACGAGGTCGTGCTGGCCGTCCCCTCGGACAGCGAGTGTCCGCTTCCCCGCGTTCCGGGGATGAGGGCCTCAGAACCCGCCGAAATAGGGACCACCATCTCCGAGCTGAGCCACGTGATCCGGGCGTACCGGGGCATGCGGGGAGCGGACCTCATCCACGACCACACCGTGGCCGGTCCGCTGTACATGCACCGGCCCTCCTCGGTCCCGGTCGTCACCACAATTCACGGCCCGCTGACGCCTGCAGCAGCGGACGTCTACCGGGACATCGGGAGGAACGCCGGCATCATCGCCATTTCCCGCGACCAGGTCAGCCACGACCGGACGTGCCCGTTGCACGGGTCATCCACCACGGATTGGACCTCTCCACCGTTCCCCAGGGCTCGGGCCGAGGCGGCTATGTCTGTTTCGTGGGCCGGATGTGCCCTGACCAGGGCGTGATGGAGGCGATTGCAATCGCCCGGGAGGCCGGAATGCCCCTGCGCATCGCGGCAAAAATGCGCGAGCTGGAGGAAATGCGCTACTACCGCGAGGTCGTCGCGCCGCAGCTCGGGTCCAATGAGGACTTCATGGGTGAAATCGGGGACGCCGAAAAGTACGAGCTGATGGGTGAGGCTGTCGCGTTCCTCAATCCCATCCAGTGGTCCGAGCCTTTCGGCCTGGTCATGATCGAGGCCCTGGCCACGGGGACCCCGGTGGTGGGCACCCCCATCGGCTCCGCCCCGGAAATTGTGGAGCACGGGACCACCGGGTACCTGGCCCCCCTGGAGGAGCTGCCGGCGCTGTTGCCCCGGGCGGCCGGGCTCAGCCGGGCGGCCTGCCGCGCCTCGGTCGAGGAGCGGTTCAGCGCCGAGCGGATGGTTGCCGATCATCTGGAATTATTCGCGCAGATCCTGCAAGAGCGGGTGCCCGTCACGGTTGCGGGTCCGCAGAGGGGCCTTCCGGGGAGGCGTGGCGGCTGGCGCAGGAGGCGGATGCACCCCGTCAGGACTCCTGATCGTTGCGGCGCACTCTCTGGTGGTGACCGGTGCTGATCGAATGGAGGGGCCGCTTTGGAGGCCACAGCGGACTCGCCGTGGAAGCAGCCGGCTTCATCGGAGCTCTTCGCCGGGAAGGGTTTGCTGTCCGGGAAGTTCCTGCCGGCTCCCTCCCGGCCGGAACCGGCCCGCCCCCGGCGGCCGGGACGGTCCCCGTGCTGACCATGGTGCACCTTCCCTGGCACGACAACGGCTGGGACGACCTCAAGGGCACCATTATTTGGAGGGCTGTCTTCGAAACCGCCTCCATACCGCGTCCATGGGTGATGCGGGCGGAACAGGTGGACGAGGTCTGGGTTTCCTCCACCTTCAACGCACGGACTTTCGCCGCGGCCGGTGTGGCGGAAGAGAAGCTTCATGTCATACCCCAGGCTCTTTCTGCCGGGTGGCACAACCTTCGGGCCTCCACGGGCGCCGGGAATCATCCGTTCAGGTTCCTCTCGGTTTTCAGATGGCAGCAGCGAAAAGGATGGGACGTCCTGCTCAAGGCGTATCTGAGCGAGTTCGACGCCGGTGACGATGTGGAACTGGTCCTGCGTTCGGACCCGTTCGGACCCGCCGGCTATGACATACCTGCTGATATTGCCGCGGTCACGGCCGAAGTCAGGCCACGGAACCCGCCCCGGATCATGCTCCTGGCTGAACCTCTGTGCCTGGAGGATCTGCAGGAGCTTTATGCCCGTTCACATGCCTTCGTTCTGCCCAGCAGGGGTGAGGCCTGGGGGCGGCCCTACCTGGAGGCCATGGCATCCGGGCTCATCACCATCGGAACCGGGTGGGGAGGGCAGCTGGATTTCATGAATGACACCAATTCCCTCCTGATCGATTATGACCTCAGGCAGGTCTCAGAAGCAGCAGCCCGGGAATGGCCCAATTTTGCAGGACAGATCTGGGCAGAGCCTTCCGTGCCCAGCCTACGCCGGTGCCTGCGCAGTGCGGTGGAAGGCGGCCCCGGAATTGAATCCAGGCGCAGGAACGCTGCAGCCACCGTCCGCGGGCAGTTCCTGCCGGCAACGGTAAATCAAAAATTCCTGTCGGAAATCCGCCGCGTCCTTCAATCCCCGGTGACCGCCACGGGCACGTCCGTTCCTGCCGGCCGGGACAGAATCAGCTGATGCCGCCGTTGCAGAGGGCCAGACGGCCGGTTGCCTGGGCATCGGAAACGGTCTCGAAGTATTCATACGCCCGGTCGAATCAATGTCCCCGGGTGGACCGCCGGTGCCTAAGTCTAAGAAGATTGCGGCCTTCACGCCGTACTTCACGGAGGAGGAAGCCGGACAGGTCCGTGCGGCGTTCCTGGCCGCGGGGCACCGGGAAGGGGACGCGAGCGTGTCGGACTTCATCGTCCGCGCTACCCTGCGCGAAGTGAAACGCCTGCAGCGCAAACACAACGGCGGCCGGAAATGGGAGCCGGTCCCGGCCGGGGCGCTGCGCCGCGGGCAGCGCACCCATGAAGAGCTCCAGCACCGCAAAGAGGACGGCTAGGGATTGGCGGAACGCCCGGAAGAAACCGCGGCCATCCAGGACCTTGACCTGACCGGCTGAGAAAAGCGCATCATCCGGTGGCCGGAAGGCCTGGACCAGGACGTCCTGTCGGGCGTCGCTTCGACCATTGCCAAAGCCAGGGCATAACACCACGCCCTACCCCTTAAAGCGCCGGGCGACTGAGCGCAGGGTAACCACGGGCAGGAACGGTCCTCACGAAAACGTGAAGGCCATTCCTGCGTCCGGGGCACTGTCCCGCGTTGCCCTTTGTCATCCTGTGCTGAAAGAAGCCGGCCCTGTCTCCTGGCGGGACGGGACCGGTTGTCTTGGATGCTTCTATGTTCGTCAAGCGGGTGTTCTGGGCAAGGAATCGGCATGCACGGGGGACGTTGTACGAGTTCCACAAGGGTCCGCGATCCTCTGCAATGCTGTTCCGTATGAAGATCAGCTGGGAATGGCGCGGCGTTGTGGAAAACGATGAGATCAATCGGCTGCATGCAGAAGGCTTCAATCACTCGTATGCGGATGTGGACTGGAATGACCACCTGTCGAATCTGAGCCTGGGCTGGGTCACGGCGAGAGATGATGATGGCCTCGTGGGCTTCGTCAACGTGATTTGGGACGGTCGGACGCACGCCTTTATTGAAGACACTCTGGTGGCGCAGCGGGCGCGCCGACAAGGTGTAGGAAAGCAGCTTGTGGACATCGCCACAAACCATGCCAGAGAGGCTGGCTGTCAATGGCTCCATGTCGACTTCGAGGATCATCTCAAAGACTTCTACTTGAATGCGTGCGGCTTCCGCCCTACCGCTGCCGGGCTGCTTCAGCTCCGTTAGATCCGCTTGTCGAGGTCAATCTCTCGACGGGCCAGGTTAGAGGAACTGGCCATTGGTCTCGGCGACGGCTCGCTCTGATTACCTTCCTGGTTGATACTCGTTGGGTGACTGAACTAAGCGAGGTCCTGTTCATAGGTGGCCGCTCCGGGGTGGGCAAGACGACTGTTGCTCACGCCCTCCACTCCCAGCTGTCGGCTAAGGATCTCCGGCATGGCCTGATTGAGGGCGACAACCTGGATATGGCTCATCCCCCACCTTGGGTGCATGGCGTAGCAGAGAAGAACCTAGCCGCGATGTGGAAGAACTCCCGTGAGCATCGACGCAGTCAGGTGGGTCGGAACCTTTGTGAGCATGCAATGAGCAGGATGAAGGACAACGGAGCCAAGATCGTGGAGATCGGTACGGGCGGAGACCCGTTCCATGCCCCTGCGAGGGCTCTTTATGAGAGTCTCGGCTGTAAGCAAATACCTGTGGCGGTCTATTTCAAGGAACTCTAAGAGCCGCTGAGTACCGTAGCTTGGTCCAGACCACCAGGACTGGTGGACGGAGGGTTTGGATAGCGCAGCTTCTTTGTAAGGATCTTGGCAACGGAAAAGGCACCAGCCGCCCCGGGGAAGCGAAGATCCGCCCAGGGAAGTAGAGGTATTAATGTGAGCGTTTTTCTTGGCATCCGAGACCGAAAGCCCTCTGATGGTTGGGGCCGGGTGGGTGTTCGGCCCGGACCCAACCAGCAGAGAAGCCGTCGTGAGTTAAGGACGTGGCTCGTCCAACTGGTACTCAGCGGATGTGCTGCTCGGGACGCTTATTGAAGCCTGCCCGGGCCATTTGGCGGCCACCATCGCCATGGCCAGGGCAGTTAGGATCAATGCTCCTAATCCGATGCGAAGCGTGGTTGCAGTTGCGACGGCACCGATGACTACGGGGCTGAGGATGAATGAGCCATAGCCGACGGCCGTGGCCAGCCCGACGGCTTGACCTGATCTGCCCGGTGCAGCTCTGGCCGCCAGGGAGAGCGACGTCGGGACAATAGGGGCGATAGCGAAGCCGACTAGGAGTATTCCGACGATGGCAATGGTTGCACTGGTTGTAGCGACGGCTAACGAGATCCCGGCCGCGGCCAGCAAGGCCGAGAACATTAGTGTGCGGCGTTCACCGATTCGATGCTGGACCGAGGCAGAAAGTAGCCGGCCCAACAGCGACGCTAAGTGGAAACTGCCGATGCCGATACCTGCCATAAGGGGCCCTGTCGCCAGTGTGTCCCTGAGGTAGATGGAGAGAAAGCTTTCCAGCGCCCCATCTCCGAAGAAGCAAATGGTGACCATAGCAATTGCGATGCCGACGCCAGGCAGTCGCCATAGCTGGCCGCGATTCCCCTTGGGTGCCGGGTTCTGTCCGTCCGGCACCGCGGGCTTGGGGAGGGTTGCGACAAACACGACCAATGCCGTGGTCAGCAATGCAACAGCCAGTGCCATGTAGACGGCCCTGAATCCGACGCCGGCGGCCAGCAAGCCGCCTGCGGTGACAGCTCCGAAAAGTGCCCCGAAACTGAACCAGGCATGAAGACCCGTCATTGCCAGGACCTGATGCTCTGATTCGTAGTCGGCGCCTACGGAGTTGGCGCCTAAATCGACGAAACTGATGAACAGACCGTAAAGGAGAAGGCCGACAACGAGGTGGCTGACAGCTGTGACGTGGCTTAGCAGAAGGAACGCTACGGCGGTGCCGGTGAGTCCTATCAGCAGGACAGGCTTTCGTCCGAATCGATCGGCAAGGTAGCCGCCGCCGAAAAGGGTGACGATGCCAGCCGTGGCAGGCACTGCCAGAAGTCCTCCGAGCTGCCCTGGTGAGAGGCTAAATTCTTGGGCAAGGTCGGATAGCTGGACCGCCCAGACCCCCACATGAGCACCCAGGGTGAGGAATAGGAGGGCAGCCAGGGTGTAGTGCCTGCGTTTGGTTTTGGGCAAGTTTTGGGTCGGGGAAATTTTGTAACTCATTGATGACTCCTACGACGGTGAAATGGACCGCGTCGGGGCAGCACAAATAGGGCCGTCTACACGGCCGCGCTAAGGGTGCAGTTCTACGACGCGCGGGCTTAGGGCCCGCGCCGTGTCTCGCCTTCGCCCAGGTCCCCATCTTGCTGTCGAGTCATAACGAAGACGGTAGCATGCAGCTCGGATCTTCCGCCCGTCTTGCCCCGGAATCATGTTGCTGGCAGGACGGCTTCCTGGGCCATGAGGGTCCGGTATATCTGCCGGGTGATGTAGCGCTTGAGGCTCCGGATGATTTCCTTTTTGGTTCTGCCCTGGCTTGTCCGTTTGGCGACGTAATCTCTGGTGACCTCGTCCCTGTTCATTCTGATGAGGGCGATGGTGTAAATGGCTTTGTTGAGTTGGCGGTCGCCGCCGCGGTTGAGGCGGAATCTGGTGGTACTGCCGGATGAAGCCGGGACGGGGCAGGTGCCGGCCAGGGCAGCGAATGCGGCCTCGGAGCGCAGCCTTCCGGTGTGTGACCAGGCTGTGAGGATGATTGCGGCCAGCACCGGACTGATGCCGTAGATACTAAGAAGGGCCGGTTGAACTTGCTGCACGAGGGTCTCAAGTTCTGAGTGGTTCTTTGCCAGCTGTTCTTGCAGGATCAGGATTTGCTTCGCGAGGCGTGCGGCTTCGCGGCGGCAGGTTTGGATTCCGAATTCCTCATCCCTTTCCCGCCATCCTGCGATGGACTGGATCTGGCTGACGGTCAAGGGTTTCCGGGCGTCCATGCCGAGGTCTACGACGCGCAGGAGGGCGGTGAGGGCGTTGATGGCGGCGGTGCGTTCCCGGGCCATGGTTCGGCGCGCGTTAGTGAGGACTCGAAGTGCCATCTGGTTCTGGCCCGAGCGTGGTTCCCTGAGTCGGTCCATTGGGATGCTCAGGCTAGCTGGTGCGGCACGGGTGGCGTCGATGGAATCGGATTTACCCTGGTACCTGCCGAGCCGTTGGTTGGGGACGGGCGCTTCGTGACTGTGAAGCCGGCGTCGGAGGCTTGTTGCCTGAGTTTCGGGCCGTACGATCCTGTTCCCTCCATGGAGAGCAGAACCTGCTCCGGGGAAGCTTCGGTGCGGCGCAGGATCCAGGACAGGGCGCGGTTGCCACCGGTGGGGGTGGCCGGGAAGGTTTCGTTCGCTATTTCTCCACCGCGTGCGGTGTCGAGGATGGCGAGGGTGTGGGTTTTGGCGTGGGTATCAATGCCGACAACGAAACCGAAGTGCTCTGCCACAATTATCTTTTCCTCCTGGGTTCCCGGGAAGGGAAGCGCATCGGTGGTTACGGCGTGGCAGGTCTGTAATGGGCCACACCCGCTACGCGGACGGGCATGCTTCTAATCAGGCCAGCGCTGTAGACAGAACCGATGCCGGGCCCGGCCGGGGCGGACATCTCCAAGAAAGCGCACTCCGGAAAACTCAGCTCGGAGGCAAACCCATGGGTGTGTCACACCCCGGCCCGGCCTCAGCACCAGACTGCCGGCTGCTCACAGAGCAACCACGTAAAGACTTCCAGACCATGGGGAAGGCTGCCGGCTTTACCGTGTCACCTCATTGGAGGCTGTGCAGGATCGCCGGTCCCTGTGGTCAGTTCCGCACCCGGGATGACCTGGCGATGGTGTGCAGCCGGTCGGGTGGGTCCGGTCGTCCATCTGTATGCGGGAAAAGCAGCGGAGCGATTGGGCTTTTGCCGTGCACCGGTGGGCGAGGGGCAACGCGTCTACCTGCCGCTGTTGCTCTCGCCCTGGGCAGCCGGTGTGGCGTCGCTGGGGGTGCGGTTCGTGGTCCTGCGCCTGCGGGTAGCGGCACCTGATTCCAGGCCGAGCTTCTTCAGCTCTTCCGGGCTCCAGCCGTCCCTGGTGGCACGGACATAGGCGCGCTTGTCCTCACGTTCGGCCTCGGCCAGTTGCTCTTTCAGGTCAGTGATCCGCTGGCGGGTCTTCACAAGCGAGGTGACGGACTCGATGCGCGAATCGAGGAGCGCCCGGGCCTGGGTGCGGGTCTGTTCAATATCGATGGATGCCATGCACCCACCCTAGCGCGGGCGGTGGACCATTTCGTGGCCTATCGACGCGCAATCGCGAGGCCGTCTGTACGGGATCACCGCAGGACCGCAGGAAAAGCGAAAAAGCATCATGCCCGGAGCAAGCTATACACTTACACGGGTGTAAGTGGCTTGTCGCGCTCGACACTGGCGGTCGGGTGCGGCACACTGGTCAGTGTGGTCCCCGGTTCCGGGGTCGCTGCGCTGGGCCTTTGAAGGGATGGATTGAATGGCGGATGAGGGATTCACTCACCGTTTTAATCTGTCGCGCCGACGCCGTGAGAACACTCCCGCCGGCAGCAAGAAGCGCCGTGATCTGTGGGTCACTGTTGAAGAGGAAGCCGCGTTGGTCGCGAGGGCAGAACGCGAGAAGGTTTCCGTCCCGAATCTGCTGCTTACATCGGCATTGTCCGAGACGCAGGAGACGACAACCGAACGACGTGCCGCTATCGCGGAACTGATGTCGCTGCACAATCTGCTGGCGCGTTCCTCGAACAACATCAACCAGCTCGCCCGGCAGGCGAACGCGACGAGCGAGTTCCCCGCCGAGGCGCACGAAGCGTTGAAGCACCTGCGGTCGGTGGCCATGCGGATCGACCGCACCATTGAGGGGTTGATGTAGGGATGATTCCCAACATCACCCGTGGTTCACGGATGGGCGGGCTCCTGGTTTACCTGGCGTCGACGGATGCCAACAAGACCAAGAACGCTCACTCCGATCCGCACCTGGTGGCCGGCGATGCTGCGATCATGGCGTGGTACGACGACGGTGTGCTGGACCGTGACGATGCGCTTGCTATCGCGAAGCATCTTGACCAGCCGCGCAGGGCATATGGCGTATCGGTGCAGATCAAGGACATGCAGTGGGACACGGCGAAGAAGGAGCGCGTCCACGTCGGTTACAAGGACGCCAGTGTGTGGCACTGCTCGCTGAGTCTGCGTGCCGAAGAGGGTGCGCTGACGGACCAGCAGTGGGGCGATATCGCCAATGACTTCGTGGACGCCATGGGCTTCACCGAAACCAGCGGAAAGGCCCGGTGCCGGTGGGCCGCGGTCAACCACGGCACGAGTGAGAACGGCAACCACCACATCCACCTGGCCGTCTCACTGGTCCGCGAAGACGGCACCAAAGCCTCCACCCACGGGGACTACAAGAGGGCGCAGGAATCGTGCCGTGAGCTGGAGGTCAAGTACGGGCTGGACCAGCTGTCCACCTTGCACTCCACGCGCGGCTACGACCGGGCCGAGAAAGCCACCGCTGTCCGGGACGAGCGGGAAATGCACCGGTCATCTCTGGCACGGAAAGTCCGTGCCAGCGCCAGCGCCTCGGCTACCGAAGCGGAGTTCGTCCGGCGGGCCCGCGACGCTGGCATGCTGGTCCGGCCGCGCTACGCGAAGAACACCACCGACGTCATTGTTGGGTACTCCGTGGCCGAACGCCCCAAGCAGGGTGAACGTCCTATCTGGTTCGGCGGCGGTTCCCTCGCCTCCGATCTAAAGCTTGGTGCTTTGCGTGAAGAGTGGATGGATTCACCGCACCTGGCCACGGAGGCTGCGGCGGAATGGAACGCAGCTGCCCGCAACAGGCGCACGGTGTCCAGGACCGGCCCGGAGAACGGAACACCGCCGGCGGAAATGTGGGTGGAATACACCCGCAACGCGACCGCACTGGTTGAGCAGCTACGCGCCGTTCCACGGGACGATCACGCGACCTGGGCGAAAGCAGCGAGGGAAGTATCCGGGGCGTTCGCGGCGTGGTCTCACCGGCTGGAACCGACACCGGGACCGTTGGCGGCCACCGCCGCCGAACTGTCCCGCACTGCACAACTTCGCGCACCACGGGAGCACAGCAAGCCCGTCGCTCTGCCGTCGATTGCCGGTAC
>JAODMS010000090.1 GCA_025464925.1 Arthrobacter sp. | reverse complement strand
CATTGCCGAGCGCGCCGAGAAGGAACGCCAGTGGAAGACCGGCGGCATGGACGACATCTCCGAGGTGGATGAGGATCTCATCGCCGAGGTGTTGGCGAACTCCACCGGCATTCCGGTCTTCAAGCTGACCGAGGAAGAATCCTCGCGCCTGCTGAAGATGGAAGACGAACTGCACAAGCGTGTGGTTGGCCAGGACGAGGCCATCAAGGCCCTGTCCCAGGCAATCCGCCGCACCCGTGCAGGCCTGAAGGACCCGAAGCGTCCGGGCGGTTCGTTCATCTTCGCCGGCCCCACCGGCGTCGGCAAAACCGAGCTGGCCAAGGCCCTGGCTGAGTTCCTGTTCGGTGAAGAGGATGCCCTCATCACGCTGGACATGTCCGAGTACTCCGAGAAGCACACCGTTTCGCGGCTGTTCGGTGCCCCTCCGGGCTACGTCGGCTACGAAGAGGGTGGCCAGCTCACCGAGAAGGTCCGCCGTCGTCCGTTCTCCGTGGTCCTGTTCGACGAAGTTGAAAAGGCCCACGCGGACCTCTTCAACTCGCTCCTGCAGATCCTCGAAGACGGCCGCCTGACCGACTCCCAGGGCCGCGTGGTGGACTTCAAGAACACCGTGATCATCATGACCACCAACCTGGGCACCCGGGACATCTCGAAGAGTGTTGCCACCGGCTTCCAGTCCGGCACCGACACCCAGACGGGCTACAACCGGATGCGTGCCCGCGTGACGGAGGAACTCAAGCAGCACTTCCGCCCCGAGTTCCTGAACCGTGTGGATGACGTTGTGGTGTTCCCGCAGCTCACCCAGGACGAGATCATCGAGATCGTGGACATGTTCGTCGGCCGACTGGAGAAGCGCCTCAAGGACAAGGACATGGGCATCGAACTCACGCCCGCGGCCAAGGTGCTCCTGGCAACCCGCGGCTACGATCCCGCCATGGGTGCCCGGCCGCTGCGCCGCACCATCCAGCGCGAGATCGAGGACCAGCTCTCCGAGAAGATTCTCTTCGGCCAACTGCACGCCGGCGACATCGTCGTGGTGGATGTTGAAGGCGAGGGCGACGACGCGAAGTTCACCTTCGCCGGCAACGCCAAGCCGCGCATCCCGGACGCACTGCCCGCCGCAGGCTGATCGGAATACCGCCTTGATGTCCCTGGCATCCGGCAGGGAGCGGGCCAACCGGTCGAGCTTCGTGACTATAACTGTTACGTGCATGGCTGGACGCGTGCGGGCGTGAGTCTCGTGGAGAGCGACAGCTGCATCGTCTCGACTTGTCGTGTAATCGACAACGAGCAGGAGGAAGGACAGGACTGCCACGGCATGAAGGTGTTGTGGGGATGCCGCGACACGCTGGTCTGGAACAACACCACCCAAGGCAATAGCGGCGACGGTATCCAGCTCCAGCAGGGACACGAGGACTCATTGCTTTCCGGGGGCAGCCCACGCTTCCGCCCGGCGCCGCACCGCAGAACACTACGATCCTCAAAAACCACTTCAATGGTGACGGTGAGAACGGTGTTGACCTGAAGAACTGCCTACGTGTGGGGGTCCAACAAAACGACCTTAATGGCTACCAGGGCAGTACTGCCATCGTTGTGCACTGTTCGCCCGATGAAATTGTGATCTAACGCAATGTCATCCGTAACTCCGGTAATGCCCTGCAGGTCAAGGCCTGGAACGGGAAAGTAGGGCAGCTCTCGTTCCGCTTTAATAGCGTCTATGATCTGACCGGTCAGCCGGCGAAGAAAATTGAGGTGACCGCAGTACGCGTCCCGCACACACGTCGCGTCGAGATCTACCACAACACTATGTACGACTTGGACAGGGCTAGCGGCTCCGGAATCCTGCTTGCAGACATCGCGATCGACGACACCCGACGGACTGGAAATCCCAGGATGCGGGGGTTGATGCCGCGGCGGTGTTCAACAATATCGTCGTGTGGGCGGGCAGAGGCCTCTGGTACGTGTTGCCAAAGCCGCAGCCGAACGGGGCGGTCGGAGTGCTCAGCCTCCTGAGTGACTTCAACGTTCTCTACTCCTGCGGGCGGGGGATCGTGGCAGCAGGCAATGCCCAGTTGCCGGGGTGGATCCATGCCGGACTGCAGTACGACTGCGAGACTAGGACAACGGATCCAGGACTGCGAGATCCCGCGGCTGGGACTTTAAACCCACGACAAATCAGGCTATCGACGGGGCTGCTCGTCTCACCTACCCCCCAACGTGGCAACTGGTCTGCGGGAACGGGCCAGATATCGGCGCTATCGAAGTATGCTGATCTGACCGGTCCGGCAGCCAGGATCACTACGCACAGCCTGTCCTTCAGCCGGTCCAGGGGCACGTGCGCCATCCCGAAGACAGGGGCTAAGTAATACCTGCAGGAACGTCCCCGGCAACAGCTGAACTGGAGGCCAATGCCTCGTCCGGTAGTGCGCCCAGGCCGGGTCGCACAGATTTTTATGCCCCGGTCCGGCTGACCTCGGACCGTGCCACTGTGATGTGGCTGACCGAATGAGCCGGTCTACCGTGGGATGACAGGGATGCCACCTTCGCTGACTCAGCGGTACGTGTAAAAGGTACTCATCATGCCGCCTCACAAGTGTCTCGCAACCGTTGCTGACGACAGCCAGGCCAGCAGCGACTTACGTGACATGGTGGTGAGACGCTTCCAAACTTGAAGTATCCAAGGAGCCTGTGACTTTCAACGATAAATGGCCAGCTTTTCACAGCGATATCGGTCCCGGGGACTTATCGGGCATCAACCCCGGCCCGGAATCAGCAGCGGCGGCCGTCCCCTCCAGGCGACAGCCTGAAGGTGGGGGGACGGCCGTGTCAAGGACGTTACCCATCGGCAAGTGAACGGCTGTCTAGGACACAAGATCACCTGGTGGGCCTCCGGCCGTGCCACATAGCGCTGCCAGAACAACTTGCCAAGCTCAAAACCCGATAGACCGTCAATCCCGTCCCGCTCACGCGGTGCGCCCACATCACACGGCCGTTTAACCCATCAAAAAATTGGAGGAACACAAAATGAAACAGCAGTATGCCCAAGCAGCCATCGGTCTGACAGCCCTGGGCGCTTTCCTTGTCGCATGTTCAGGAACCTCTCCGGCAGGCACGCCGCCCACGTCTGCCCCGCCGGCCGAAGCACCGCTGGCATCCAGGGCGGAAGGCAACTTCGCAGCCTGGGCCGAAGGCAACGTTGCAACCACCTACAACCCCGACCTCGTCCCCGTAGGCGCCAAGGCTGAGTCCACCGTGACAGTCCGGAGCGACGGCACCGAAACGAAGCTGATGGTCCACGGCCTGATGCCGAACCGCCACTATGGTGCCCACGCCCACGTGAAGCCGTGCGGGGTCGACGGAGCCGCCGCAGGACCGCATTACCAGGATCAGATTGATCCGGTTGCTCCCTCCGTGGATCCCGCGTACGCGAATGCCAAAAACGAGATCTGGTTGGATTTCCTCACGGACGCCCAAGGCGATGCATCCGCGGAATCCAGCGTTGACTGGAAGGCCAGAGGCGGCGAAGCACAGTCGATCACCATCCATGAGAATCACACCATGACCGAAGCCGGCAAGGCAGGAACCGCCGGCACCCGACTGGCCTGCATTGACGTAAACTTCACCCCGACAAAGTGAAGCGAAGCAACTTCCCCCCGCAGGCCGCCGAAAACCCGGCACGGGAGGAATTGTCCTTCTGGTTGGCCATCCTTGCCACCAGCATGGCCAATCAAAAAAGGTTCCATGTGCTGGAGCTCGCCCGTGTGAATCAAGAACATTCTGAAGACGCGGAGATCCATCGGGAAATCATCGCCAAGCACGACGAGGCCATGGGAAGTAAGGTCCTTCGCGCCGTGCATCGGCTCAGTGGCGCTCTGCAGCGCGCGGGGGAGCTTGACGACACTGCTCGTATCTTCCTGCCCCTGTAGGCGTCGGGAATTGTGGAGTCCGTCAACAAGGCGCAAGGACCCAGCCTGGCCCGAACCTGGTCCTGCAGATTGCCCGACATTAACGGGGGAGGAGCGCGTCGC
Source organism: Arthrobacter sp. (assembly GCA_025464925.1). The sequence continues at coordinate 14,797 of JAODMS010000090.1, read as the reverse complement.
GGGTTGCGGTGAGGAAGCTGTTTCAACAAGGGCCTGAGACCGTCGAGGTCCAGGGGCGGCGAACTGCGGGCGACTTATCTCCGGGCCACAATAAGGAGACCGTGCAGGGGCACTGCCACGGCTCCATCTTGGTCCGTGAAGGGAAGAAGGACCTCCGTCGCGCCTTCACGCACGCGGGCATACTGCTCTTGCGACACCCGATCCATCAGCGGCGTGCTTTCCACTTCGACGGCCACAAAATCGTCCGCTGACGCATAGCGGGCTGTTCCGATGTGAGTACGGAGGCTCTTGATCGTGAGCCCGGATTCATGGAAAAGGCGGCGCATTCGTTCGGCATCCCCCGCAGGCCCAGTAGGCATCCAGCAGGGACATGGCCTCTGCCCCGGCATGCCTCCCTGCCAGATCCAAGAAAGGTCCGTAGGCCGGCTGATCCTCCAGCTGTGCGGGAACTGCGACCGCGATCGTTCCACCGTCGGAGGTGACCCTGCGCATTTCCCTCACAGCCGCCAGCGGATCAGAAAAGAACATCAACGCCATCTGGCACAGTACGGAGTCGAACTCCGCGTCGGGGAATGGCAGGGCAGCGGCATCTCCCCGCAGCCAGGTGATGCCAGGGTGCACGCGGGCGGCTATCGTAAGTATGGCCTCATTGATGTCCACGCCGGTTACGGAAGAGGCGCCGGCAATTTCGGCGGCGCGGCGAGCCGCAATACCCGTTCCGCAGGCCACGTCGAGAATCCGCTGACCTGGCGCGACGCCGGCTTCCGCCACTAACACCTCGGCCCACTCTGCAAACATCGCCGGTACAAACCGTTTTTCATATGCCTCAGCTGCTGCAAGATCCAGCTGAAATGCCTCAGATGTTGACACCGTTATCACCTTCCGAAATGGTGGTCGCTGATTGAAACCTGCATAGTCAAGAATCCCTCGTAGGGCAGTTCGCTGTGCCCGGACCACGATTTCCGGAACGGCGCCGCTGCCTCGTCGAGGGCCCGGATCCAGGAAGGGTCCATTGTCCGTGCAAAGGGGTGGGCGTGGGTCCACTGCTGCCCGGTCAGCAGGAGCACCATTTCATTGTCATCACGCGGGGTCGCAAATGAGGACTCGGTGCCCCGTTCGTACTTCGTGACAATTTGGGATGAACGTCATAAGTGGCGATTTGGCGGCCCATGCCGCCAGCAATTGCAACCGACTCACCTCTAACTCACCTACGTTTCTTCCTGCCTGGAGTAGGAGGAGCCTGATGTCGTCCGCTCCAATAGTCCGAAGTCGATCATGTAGCGGCGCAGCATCACGACATCATCGGTATAGCTGAGGAGCCGTTCATTAACCTGCTTTTCCGTTAGGTGTTCGCCCGGCTCGATGGCTTCGCTGACAATCCAGGCCAGGAGCTCCCGCCGTTCCGTCATGTTGGCTGGATACCTCTCGATCCTGCCCAGGCGCATGAAGCGAGCCAATCCGGTCTGCGCCTGTCGCCGGGGTTGCTGTGTGAGAAGGTCGCGGAAGATCGCCTCAGGCGCCTCCAGTTCGTTGGCAGCATTCCGTTCGACGAGCCCAGACTCAAGCAGTGCGGCGATGGCCCGGTTTCGCCGTTGATCATTCAGATCAGCAACCACATCGGGGAGCTTGGCGCCGAGCACTATTTGCGCGTAGGCGGTCCGAGCGTCGTTGTTGGCGAGGACTGCCACCACTCGCCGCCAGTGCGGTCCGCACAGCCTCGTCCCTCTGGTCACTGCGTTTTCCTCACCCTGCGTTTTCCTCACCCTGCGTCTGCCCCCGCCTGTGCTGGTCACCGTGTGCTTGAAAATCGTAGTCCTGATCGCGTGGGACGGACAGGGCACGCAAGCGGCCGGTTCGTGACCGGACCGTGAGGTCTCCGAGAGCGGCGGTCGGCGGGCTGTTGGGTCGACGGATTAGTGACACAATTTTCCAATTGAGCGGCCGCCAGAACGCAGTTCTGCGGACAAGCGCCCCACGTGATTCCGCTGATTCGTTGTTGGAAGTTCTTCCAAAGAGATCTTCATCTCGCAGTCCTGGAAAAGACGGTGGAGTGGCTGTACGCAGTTGGTCTCTGACTCAGGCTTACTTATGCACTGTTATCGGCGTTTTGGAGTCCGGGCAGCGGCTCGATCAACCGTCGCTGAGCGTGCGCTCCAGCTGCTGCACGATGGCGTTGAGGCTCAGTTTGAATGCGCGTAGCTGGCGTTCCACGGGCGGCATCGAGTCAATGGCGGCTGCCAAGCCGGGGTGTTTTTCGGGATCGACTTTCCAAGGCGCTGCCGGCGAGGCTGCGTCGGTCGAGGCGCCGAACGCGAGGCTTTCCAGCATGGAAATTGCCATCAGTACCTGATCCGGAGTGAAGCCTGCATGGGCCAGGGTGGCGGTGAGCGCTTCGTAGATCTGCAGTGTCGGCTCGTCGGTGACTTGTTCGCTGACGATCAGCAGTACGGCCTGGGGGTGCCGTGACAGAACTGCGGTATAGCTGGTGGCTCAGCGGCGAACGTCGTCCTGCCAGGCCGCGGGGGGTGCTCTGCCGGTCCCCGGCATCAAATTCCCTGGCTACGTCCTGGCCGATGAGGCTCCGGACGCCGTTGAGAATGCCGGCGCACCCCTTCAGATGGTGATAAAGGGATGAGGGGCTGACGCCGAGCTTTCGTGCAATATCCCCACGGCCGTGCCATACACCGGAGATATCCCGGGAGAGCATGAGGGCCACTCCTACAACGCAAGCATGATCTCCACGCTGATGGTGCCGTGCCGTTCCCTGGAAAACGGACTTACATTGCCTATGCCAACCACACACGCCCGGATTTCACCGGTCTAAGCTGCATCACCAGCCCCTACGGGAATATCCTTGCAGCCGGGTCGGAGGATTCGGCCGAACTTTTGATAGCCGAGGCGTTCCCGTCCGAGGTTCGCCGGGCACGGACAGTGAACACCTATCTGGAGGACCTGCGCAGATAGCGCTGTATAGGCCCCGACAGGGTCGATGACCGGGAATCCAAGACCCGCAGGTCCTGGCCGGGCTGGCACGCATGGCATCGCAGGCCGCCGACGGCGAATAGCGCCGTAACGATGAAGTAACGCCGTTGCGGCATACTCACGAGAGGGAACCATGGCGTCGACTGGTTCCCGGCCGGCGGGCTGGTTCAGGCGCCGGTCGACGGGCCGGTTCACCGGTACAGGAGAGGCAGACCAATGACCACCAGGAAGCGCTCATCGGGGGATTCAACGGCAGGTGACGAGGAGCTGCTGGCCTCGCTGCGGCAGTTCATCAGGACGAAGGGCACGGACTATCTGGAGGACCCGAACATTTCCTCGATCGGTGTGGGCTACAAGATTACCGACGGCAAGCCGACCGGGGAGATTTCGCTGCAGTTCACCGTCGACGAGAAGGTGGCGGAACCCGAGGCCTTCGAATCCCTCGGCACCGGGCCGATACCGGAGGCCATCGTCGTGGACGGCGTCGCGGTGCCCACCGATGTGATCGAACGCAGCTACCGGCCCGCGTTCCGGATCGTGGCCGAAGCCCGGTCCCCGCAGTCCAAGCTCCGGGTCGACCCGATCGTGCCCGGCGTCAGTGTCGGCCACGTCAGGGTCAGCGCCGGCACCATCGGCTGCATCGTCTACGACAGGCACGACGGCACACCGCTGATCCTCAGCAACTGGCATGTGCTGCACGGCCCGGCCGGTGCGCTCGGCGACGTCGTCGTCCAGCCGGGCCCGCACGATGACAACCGCCTCGACTGCAACCGGCTCGGCCGGCTGAAACGCTCCCACCTGGGCGTGGCCGGCGACTGCGCGGTCGCCACGATCGAGGACCGCCGCTTCGAGGCGGCGATCCCCGGGCTTGGTGTCGCACCCGAGCAGCTGGGGGAGCCCGAACTCGATGACACGGTGGTCAAGAACGGCCGCACCACGGGCGTGACCCACGGGGTGGTGCGTCGCGTCGATGTCATCGCCAAGATCAGCTACGGGTCCGCCGGGCAGCACGCCGTTGGCGGCTTCGAGATCGGCCCCGATCCGGCCAACCCTCCGGCGGACGGTGAAATCAGCCGTGGGGGAGACTCGGGTGCGGCCTGGATGTTCAAGGCTGCCAACGGCAAGCCTTCCAAGGTGCTGGCAGGCCTTCACTTCGCCGGAGAGGCAGGAGGCGACCCCGACGAGCACGCCCTCGCCTGCCTGCCCCAGTCGGTGTTCGAAAAGCTGGAGATCACTCTGCAACCGCCCGCGCCCGGGGAGGCGGCCGAGGCGGCACCCGGCGGGTACTCGCCCGGATTCCTCGGCACCTGGATCGCACCGCCGGCGCTCGGCGAGTCCCTGCGGGAGGACGCCGTCCGACTCGAGGGGTCCGAGATCATCCCGTACACGCACTTCTCGCTCGCGCTGAGCAAGTCCAGGGAATTCGCCCGGTGGGTCGCCTGGAACATCGACGGCGACACCCTGAAGAAACTCAGCCGTAAAGGCATCGAGTTCGTCAAGGATCCCCGGATCCCGGCGGAGTTCCAGACCGGGGACGAGCTCTACAGCGGCAACCGCCTGGACCGCGGGCATCTCGCCCGCCGCGCGGACCTGCTGTGGGGGCCCATTCCCGAGGCCAAACGGGCCAACAAGGACTCGTTCTTCTTCACCAACATCACCCCGCAGATGGAGGACTTCAACCAAAGCAGCAAGAACGGGGTGTGGGGGCGGATCGAGGATGCCGTGTTCGCCGACGTCGACGTGGAGGACCTGAAGGTCAGCGTGTTCGGCGGACCGGTGTTTCAGGACGATGACCGCGTGTACCGGGGAACACCGCTCCCGCGCGAGTACTGGAAGATCCTCGCCTTCACCGAGCAGGGGCGGTTGAAGAGCCGCGCGTTCCTGCTGACCCAGAACCTGAACCAGCTCGAAGCGCTCGAACTCGACGAATTCCGCGTCTTCCAGGTCCCCGTCGCCGAACTCGAGGCACGCGCACACCTGCGATTCGCCGACGAACTGCGAAACGCGGACACCTTCGCAGCCCCCGAAGCGATCGGGGACCGGCAGCCGCTCGACGATCCCGCCGACATCCAATGGTGACCCCCGCGCACCGGCCAGTTGCCCAGCTTGTGGCCGCAACCGGCCCGATGGTTCCCGTCCGCCCGCATGTGCAGGGGCCGGCGGCTGCACGGGGGTGAAGTTGAAGCGGCCCCTCACGGGACGCGGAAGGGGCAGCCCGGCGGTCATCCTGCTACCTGCTGCCGTCATTACTTCCCGTGCCGGCCGCACGGGAGGTAGGCCCGCGGCGGATTCAGGGCCCGGAAGCCGTCGTCGTCCAGGACATGCCAGGTGAACACGGACGCTGTCGGAAACGCCTTGAGGAGCTCATCGGACATGTCACGCAGAACGGGGGCGTGCTCGTCGGACGGTGCAGGCATGGGCTTCCTTCCGGCTAGGTTTCGAAGCAACCCCCAACAGGGGGCGCTGCATTGAACCCCACGCCATCGTTCCTTACGGATGGTTTCCGAAACCCACTTCCGCGCTTTGGCTGAGTTCGCCATACTTGGCTGATCATGCGTTCGATGCTGGTCCGGAGCCTAAGTAGGACCCGCCCGAAGAGGTGTGGGCCGTCCCTAGGAAGTAGAGCATGAACCTGCTTCCTCCCTGCAAAACGCGCAACTCGAATAATGAGGGCACGATGCTTTCGATCAAAAACATCCCTTGGGCGCAACTTCTGAAAGAAAACCACTATCACCCGTCTCCCCGCGATTGGTCGGATCAGGTGATTTATTTCCTCCTGATCGATCGGTTCTCTAATGACAAGGAAGACGGCTACAAGGATGTAGCCGGGCTGACCGTTCATGGCAGCACCCGGCTATTTTTGCCGGGCGACGCTGGCAACGCCGTCCAGACGCAGGCTGACATTCAGAAGTGGGAATCCGCCGGCACCCAATGGCTGGGCGGAACCCTCAAAGGGATAACGTCAAAAATCGGCTACCTTAAGAGACTTGGGATTACGACCCTCTGGATCAGCCCGGTGCTGCGGCAACGGCCCGGCGTGGACGACTACCACGGCTATGGGACGCAGAACTTCCTTGAAGTTGACCCGCACTTCGGCTCAGGCCAAGACTTCAAGGATCTCGTTGCCGCTGCGCATGGCGCAGGGCTCTACGTCATCCTGGACGTGATCCTGAACCATTCCGCCGACGTTTTCCAATACGTCGATCCGGCCGGTAAGTTTTACGACCCGGTGTGGAGCGGCGCTACCTATCCGGTGGCCGGGTGGCGCGATCGCAATGGCGCTCCCACCCTCCCTTTCCCTGCGCCGGTCAATCCGCCGGACAAGGACAGCGCCGTTTGGCCTGAGGAGCTCCAAGCTGGTGGCGTCTTCACCTGCAAGGGGAAGATTGCCCACTGGGACGACAGGCCGGAGACAACAGAAGGGGATTTCGAAGGACTAAAAAACATTCACCAGGGGACCGGAACGCTGTCCGACTACACGCCGTCGGAAGCCCTTCGAACCCTCGCAGAGGCCTACCAGTACTGGATCGCCTATGCAGACCTGGACGGATTCCGCGTCGACACCGTAAAGCACATGGACCTTGGGGCAACCCGGTTCTTCACCTCCGCCATTCACGAGTTCGCCCAGACCATCGGCAAGGATTCATTCTTCCTCGTTGGCGAGATCACCGGCAGCCGTGAAGAGGCCATCAGGACCCGCGACGAGACCGGGCTCGATGCGGCCCTGGGGCTGGCGGATGTTCAAGGACGCATGGTGGACGCAGTAAAGGGGTGGGGGAACCCGGCCGGATACTTCGATCTTTTTCGAAACTCGAGCCAGGTCGACAAGCCATCCCACACCTGGTTCCGCAACCACGTGGTCACTGCCTTCGATGACCACGACCTGGTCCGGCTGGAGCAGGACCGGAAGGCGCGGTTCGCCGCCGATCAGGAGGGGCGTGCGCTGGAACTCGCCATCCTGGCCATGAATGCAACCACACTGGGGATTCCCTGCATCTATTACGGAAGCGAACAGCGTTTCGACGGCAAGTTTCCGGCCGACTTCAATCCCGCTCCCGATCCCAAGGACAAGTCAGACCGCTATATCCGGGAGGCAATGTTCGGGGGCGGCTTCGGTTCGTTCAGGAGCCGGGACAGGCACTTCTTCGACGAGACAGGGCAGACCTATCAGCAGTTGGCCAAAATCCTGGCTGTTCGGACCATCGAACTCGCACTCCGCCGCGGACGTCAGTACATGCGGCAAATATCCGAGGACGGCATCGCCTTCTGGTATCCGGACCGGATCGGCCAGGGACGGATGACTTCCATCGTGGCCTGGAGCCGGATCATGGCGAACCGGGAGGTGGTGTGTGCCATCAACACGGACTTGGCAGTGCAAAGGAAAGCGTGGGTAACCATTGACGCGCGCCTGCATACGGTGGGTGCCAAATTCCAATGCGCCTATTCAACCGACCAGAACCAGCAGGGATCGTCGGTGGCGGCTGAGGGACGGAACGGTTTGTCGATCAGCGTTACCGTCCCGCCGGCGGGCTTCGTCATCATGACGCCCTAAACCCTGCAAGTCATTGATCGCCGCAATTGCGGATCCACTCCCCGGTGGCCAGGGGGTGGATGGTGGCGGGGTTGACTGCACGACACCAGCCTGCGGGATCTAGAAACAGGGGTACGGCCGGCTTCGGTTCCGATTTACAGCGAACAGTTTTGCTTAGGATCCGGTCCATGAAGGGGCTGTGGAGTCGGATGGGATGGCACAGGAACACGTGTCCGTCTCTGTCATACGGTGTAGTTCCCGGGTAGCGTGTGGTCCAGCGGCAACTGACCGGATACTCGGGTGCCGATGTAGAGGAAGCTTCACATGCCAGGCAAGTATGAGCTCTTCAAGGACAGGTCCGGCGAGTTCCGGTTCCGGCTCAAGGCCGGCAACGGCGAAGTGATTGCCGCGTCGCAAGGCTACAAAACGAGGGCCGCCGCCCTGCGGGGGATCGCATCCGTCATGAAGAACGCCGACTCTGTAGTCGTGGACCTCACAAAGGAACCCGGCAATCCTGGTGGGCGATCTTCCGGTGCATCGAGCCGGCTCCCTCTCAGTTAAGCTTGCCGCAGCCGGTCCGTCCGGCGGCCTATCGGGGGAACAATGCGCACACTTCTCAGGGCAGCTTTGGGCTGTTCCATTATGGCCGGAGCGATCTTCACCGCCGCTCCGGCCTACGCCGAGACCGTCTGCGTCACACTATCCAATGGTGCCGTCGACTGCTACGACAACGGCGGCACCGTCCCGGGAACCGGGTTTGTCGGCGGCAGTAGTTCGAACGACGTCGCTCAACCGCCATCGGCTCCCCGGGCACCCTATGTTCCGGCCCGACCAGCGCCCGCGGCACCGGCCCCGCGAAACGTTCCGGCAGCACCGGCTCCTGTCCAGAATCAAGTGCCTCAGCAACACGGACCGGCAGTTGCCGACCGGCCCGGAGGATCCTCGGCCGACACAGTGATCGTTCCTTTCAAAGGGACCACCCCTGTGAACAGCCCGGCACTGGCAAGAGTACCGTCGGCTGAAGCACCCGCAACTGCGGTCACTCCGTCGGTTGCGGCTCCCTCGCCGTCGGCCAGTATGACTTCAACGCAGATGACCTCAAGCCCCACGGCGACTCCGTCGGCTGAGCAACTGCAGAGCGAGCAAGCCTCCCGGAACGGGGACTCTCCGGCAGCGTTCTTCGGCGTCCTCGCCATCCTGATTCTGGGGGCGACCGGCTCCTGGTGGCAGCGCAAGGCCATCAAGGCCAGGCATGCGGAGTATCGCGCGTATGAGGCTTCGAAGTCTTAAATTAAGCAGGGGAGCAATTCCCCGGCACCTCAAAGAGGCCTACTCGGCCGCGCAAGGATGATCCGGAAGTAGATTTCCCATCGCGGATCAACCGAGCCGGCCTCCGGCCCGCTGGTGACATATACGCTGTTATCGACGTTGGGATCGCTAAAGGTTTGGTTGACTCTTTGACCTGCCCCAGGGATTGGTTCCCCCGTGAGGATCAGCCTCGGTGGAAGGATGTTCATCATGAGTTGCGCCGCGGTGCTGCTGAAAGCCTGAACATGTGGCACTAAAGGCACAGGGTCGTGTGGCCTACCGCCGGAGCTGGGGCGCCTTTAGGCGTGCCGCTGCCGATGCATTGTCAGGCGCTGGCGTGCGGGCCGATCTGGTCGAGGGTATAGCCGTCCGGGTAGGCGGACATGCGGCCGCCGGGAGTGAATGACGGGTTGGTCGGCAGGGGACTCCGACGGGCGCGGAGCGCGCGGAACCGCAGCACCAAGCCGTAGGCTGCGCGCAACGGTACCGGGGCCGGCTTCAGGCCAAGGGCTACAGCCACGCGGGGCTGGTCCATCATGAGGGCAAGCACCACTGGCGTCAGCGGGCGCAGCGGCTTTGCCAGGCGGACCTTCAGGGCTTTGACGGTGGCTGCCAGCAGTTCGGCGCCTTCCGGGCTCGGGCCGAGGTTACGGTCCTCGTAGTCGTCGAGGAATCGGTTCGCTTCCTTCAAGGTGGCCGGGGCCGGCGCCAGGCCCATGCGGCGGCCGAGCTCGGCATAGAACGCGACGGCGGCCTGCTCTTCGAGCGTGGTCAGCTGCCGCCAACCGTGCTGCTCGATCCAGCGCAGCGGAAGGACGAGAAGGGTCATCAGGACGTAGAGGAAGTCATCGCTGCTTCCCGGGACGCCCTTGTGGACCCGGCGCAGCAGCTCCGTCATGGCGAGCCCGCGTTCACTGTCGAAGCCGTTGGCGATGATCTCGTGGATGACGATGCCGGTGTCGTAGGACCGCTTCAGGGGCCGGGCCTTCAGCTCGCCACGGCTGGCCAGGGTCCGCGCGATCGACGGGATGGCGAAGTTTCGGTAGTACGAGACGAAGAAGCCGGCGTGGATCTCTTTCTGGAAGTCGTACAGGACCATGTTCCGGTAGATCACGAACGGATCCCCGCCGCCGGGCCTGCTCCGACGCGTCGGATGAACCAGAGCGGACATGCCAAGGCTCAAGACGTACGCTCCAGCCGGATGTCGGACTCAACGGAAAGCAGATAGGCCCGCTCTTCGTCGGTCAGGGCGGAAAATCCGTCCCCGGCGGCCAGTTCGGCGTCCCAGATTTCAACGATCATGCGGTGCAGGCGTTCGTGCGGGCGCGCATCGGCGTCGGCCTCGAGTACCCGCACCGTCCCGACATTTGCCAGCACCCGCTCACGCAGGGGCGCAACCCGGGCAAACCGCTCCTGCTCCACGCGGGAGTACCTTCTGCGGGCGGCGCGGCCGGCAAGAGCCGGAATGGTCAGCCCGATGCCGACGAGGGAAATTGCCAGCACCTCGACCATGTGGAACGGGACAGCCGCTGCACCGCTCATCCAGGTCAGCAGCGGGAAGGCCCTGCTGAGGGCGTCCATAGCCATCATCGCCATAGTGCAGATGCTGATGAGGCAGCCGACGCCGACCATGATGAATCCGACCCGGAAGGAACTCCGCATCCGCGGCACGAACCGCATGCAGGCCCAGGCGATTTCGCCGCACGACCAGGCGATGAAAGCGATCATCATCAGCGAGAACAGGGCGGCCGGCAACAGATGGTGGTAGTCGTTGCCCCACGTCAGCGTGGTCGTAGTGGGGCCCGTGAGGATGAAAAATGCCACCTGCAGCACCAAGGTGACAGTCAGCGGAAGGTGGCGCACCCTCGTGGACCGGGCCACGGCACCCTGGGTCACGGCGGCGACCACGGCAGCCCGCAGGTACCAGAGGCCGACAACCATGAATGAGTTCACCGCCAGCTTGGCAACGTTCATGCCGCCCAGGAGAGCGTCAACCGCGAAGTAGACCGCCGGGGCAGCAAGAGCCGAGGACACACCCGCAAACGCAGCCGCGAGGAATACAGGGTCCCTGCCGTTCTTGCGAAACGCAGGGACGCGTGCGAGGGCCAGCAGGAGCAATGCCCCTGCCATGATGAGCTGCATCACCCGAAGACCGCCCCGAAGTTGCCGGGCTGCTTGCCAGGGCGTTCCTGGGACCGGTAGATCCTTGAGGCCAGACGGTCCGCGAGGAGCTCAGCTGTCACTTCGAACTCGTCGAGGAAATCGCAGCGCTTGAGCGCCGTGATGACCATCTCCGGATCCAGGTCTGGAAAGAAGACCTTGGAATAGTCATGAGGCATGACGTCCTGGTCGTGGCGGAGGATCATGTGGGCGAACTCGTGCAGGATGATCTGCTGGCGGTGTACCTCGGACGCTGCCTGGGCGTGAAGGATAAGATCCATGTCGTCGAGTCCGAACCACAGACCGCAGACCTTGTCGGTGGGAGTGTTGTTGATGGGCTTTATGACGATTCTGCGGTCCCTGGAAGCCTCCAGATGGGAATGGATGGACCGCAGTGTTACGGGCTCCAGCAAGTTTAGGTGATCTTCAGCCGCTTGGGCCCGTTCTCGGGCGGCACGATAATCCATGTGATAGGAGTCCTTGAGGTTAAACAATGATGAGACCAGTGGAGTGTGGCCCCGTCCTCCACGGTTCAGAGCGTATCAGGGGTATCCCAACCCCTGCGTTCAGGACCCGTCGACTCGGTGTGTTGGTCGGCTGCGAATTGTCCGCCGGCGGTGATCCCTTTGGGCTGTCGGTTATGAGATGTCGTCATGCCAACCATGTGTGCGGCCGGGGCTAAAAGCGTCGCCGCCGGCAGTGAATGACGGGTCTCAACGGTGACATCGGGACCCTGCCGTCGACCCGCATCAAACGACCGGAACCCTACCACTTGGTCGAGTGGGAAATCCCTTGCAAACAAAGGGAAGGAGGGCCCCTATATAGAGTCACCCTACCTAAACAACCTAATAAAAATATATTATATAGGGGCCCTCTGTTCTCTCTCTGGGCCCCCTATTTTCCAGTAAAAGAACACTCTGCCTCTATTAGAGGTATCCCCTCCGCGGTTGTTTGGTCGAGTGAGGGTCCGGCCGGACACAAAATCCGCGCCAGCACTGGGATGCAGGGCCATTAAGTCACCCTGCCGCCGGTAGGTTCCCGGGTACCTGTAGGCGTCGATGTCGTCATCGATGCTCTGCCGGTCACCGGCGGTGAAGGGTTCCTCGACATACGCCGCCGCACCCGCGCGCTCGATGGAGACGGTTACGGTTTGCCCTCGTCGGAGGCGCGGTGGCGCCGCAGGTTCTCCCTGCCGGCCGCCCACCCCATAAGGGCTCCCCACCCGTTCTCGGACAGCTCTGCCCAGGAACCGGTCGGATCGGCCTCCTGTACGTCATTCCACATAGTTCGCTCCTGGTCCCTAAGCCGCGCTTCCTCGAACCAGCGGATGGCCCTGGCTCGCCGTAGGCCCGGTCGGTTGTCCCTTTCAGCCCATCGGCCTGCTGCGGCCCTTGCTGCCGCCGGGTTCTCAGCCAAGGAAACCTTAAGCGCCAAGGGCTTGTCTGAGCTACGGTCCCACATCCTGGGAGCTGGAACACTGGGGTGCAGCGCCGAGCTGGCGGCGGTCTTCGAAAGTGCAACCCGGGGACCGGTTGACGACGGACGCCCGGTCCGGGTTCCTCACCAGCGCAGGATCCATGCCGAATCGCCGGCCGGGGCCGCGCAGCAGACCATTCACCACAAACCGTGAAGAGCCGTCAAGACCGAATGTGAGGAACGTTACAGGCCTCATAATCGCGTCTGAACTAAGAAAACGTACCTGCACTCTAGAATTCCCCTTGATACCAGGTCACGCAAGATAATCAGGGGCTCAGGGAAATTACCGGGTCTTAAATGGGGGAATCATCTAATGTCTAATTTGCAATCAGCAGGGCTTAAACCGCCGCGCAAGCCGAACGTTTCCACCTTCATTGTCGGAGGGCTGGCACTGCTCCTTATCGCACTGGCCGCTGCTACGAGCGGCATCGGCGGCGCGCTGATTTTCCTGGCCATCCTCGCGCTCCTGACGGGGCTGTATATGGTCGCAACCGGCCGCCGGTCCTGGGCCCGCCTGCCGGGCGGACGGAAAATCGGCGCGGCCGTGGTGGGTGCCTCGGTCGTCCTGTTCATCATCGGAGGTGTGCTGGCGCCCGCACCGTCCGAATCCGAACTTGAAACATCGGCAGCGTCGAAGAACGAGGATGCCGCCGCCGGCAGCACCAGTCCGGCGACAGCGGCAGCAACACCCTCAGCGCTCCCGACCCCCGTCGAGACCGGATCACCGCTGGATCCGGACAGTGTTACCGCACTCGCCCAGGGCGTCAGCTACACCGCTCCCGGCCCGCAGCCGGCCTATGCAACCAAGGCCCTTGATCTTCTGGCCACCCTTCAGGTCAAAGGCCGGGCACCGAAGACGGGGTACGACCGGGATATGTTCGGTCAGTCCTGGGCTGATGTGGACCGGAATGGCTGTGACACCAGAAACGACATTCTCAAGCGCGACCTGACCCAGGTCACCTATACGGACAGTGTCCCCTGCAAGGTTCAGAGCGGAATCCTTGCCGACCCGTATACGGGCACGAGCATCAACTTCCTGCGCGGTTCCACGACCAGCACGGCGGTTCAAATAGACCACGTGGTCGCGCTCAGCGACGCATGGCAAAAGGGTGCCCAGCAGCTCAGTACCGAACAACGCACGGCGTTCTCCAACGATCCGCTGAACCTCCAGTCGGCGGATGGTCCGACGAACATGAAGAAGGGCGATTCTGACGCCGCGACATGGCTTCCGCCGAATAAGAGTTTCCGGTGTGAATATGTCGCCCGGCAGATTTCCGTCAAAGCCATCTACAAGCTGTGGGTGACGCAGGCTGAACACGATGCGATGGCCGGGGTCCTGGGCGATTGCGCGGGCCAGCTTGCCCCCACGACCGAGCAGGCACCTGCAACACCGGAACCGGCCCAGACCGCCGCACCGGCGCCCGCTGCAGTCGTTCCCGCACCTGTGGCACCGGCTCCCGCACCTGTGGCACCGGCGCCTGCTCCCGCTGCTCCGGCACCTGTGGCACCGGCACCGGCACCGGCACCGGCACCGGCACCGGCACCGGCACCGGCACCGGCTCCCGTGGCTCCGGCACCTGCGGCGCCGGCTCCCGGCGCCGCTTACTATGCGAACTGTGCGGCGGCCAAAGCTGCCGGTGCGGCTCCGCTGTACGCGGGCGGGGCGGGCTACCGTGCCGGATTGGATGGGGACAAAGATGGGGTTGCCTGCGAAAAGTAAGGCAGTCACAGGCCCGCCGCCATCCGGCAGCTTCGGACCCTGAGACCGGCCTGGCCGGCGCCCTGGACAGATCAGGGCGCCGGTCAGCCGTCATTCTCATCCACGGCCGCCGCCACACGGTCATCCGTGAAGACCTACTTGCAGCTGGATCCCGGGGTCCAAACCAGACGAAAAATTGATGCTTCCATCCCATTAGCTGATCAACCGGACTGTGGGTAACGGGCATCATAATTGCATACCCCTGCTAGCGGGGTGTGCTGTCTGAGGAACGGCGAGTTCAACTCGAGCCGCCGAAGTAACAGCCCCAGGTCTAGAGCAATCAGGTCAGAACCTCCATGGGTTCTGACCTGATTGTGTTCGGTGGGAATGTGCTGGATGGGACTGCCCCGGCTTTTGTTGACTCTCGGGGTTTAGTGTTGTCAGGCGGCTTTGAGGCCGCTATAGATTGTCTCAAACTCAACCGGCGTTAGCCGTCCGAGGCGCCGTTGACGGCGTTTCCGGTGGTACGTCTTCTCGATCCACGTCACGATGGCCAGGCGCAGGTCCGCCCTGGTGGACCATCGTTGGCTGTCCAGAACGTTTTTCTGCAGGAGTGAGAAGAACGATTCCATGGCCGCGTT
>JAODMS010000069.1 GCA_025464925.1 Arthrobacter sp. | reverse complement strand
GTCGCTGTGGTTCCCTAGCGTTGTTTCCGCCTTGCCCAACCACCGCTTCATCGCTTGCGCGTTGGCGGCAATTTTAGTCTGCAAAGTGATCCCATCCCACAGCGTCAGCGGGCCTGCCCGCGATCTTCACGCCCGCACTGTCCGTCGGTGCGGGGGCCTCTACCGAGCCTATCGCAGTGAAACCCGGAGGCAGCCGAAGGCCTGCAGGAAATGTGGCGAGCAATCCGTGGTCCTCCCCGCCGC
Source organism: Arthrobacter sp. (assembly GCA_025464925.1). Next base: position 55,119 of record JAODMS010000069.1, on the reverse strand, counting down.
CGAGGACCCAGGCCATCGGATCCGTTCCCAGCGGCTCCGATGCCGGCAGGAGCGGGACCGCCAGTTCCTTCAGGGCCGCCGCGTCGAGGTTGAGCACGGCGTGGCTGGCCGCGGCCAGCCGCTTTCCGTCCCGCAGCAGGCCGTCGGAGATGTCCATCATGGCCGTGGCGCCTGCCTCCCGGGCCAGGGGCCCGGCGGCGAGCGGCGGGTGCGGCCGGCATTGAAGGTCCATCAGTGCCCGCTGTTCCCCGCTGAGCTCCCGGAAGGCGAGGGCCGACTCCAGCAGCCCGAGCCCGGCGGCGGCGCGGCCGACGGTGCCCGCCAGGGCGACGGTGTCCCCCGGGCGGGCACCGGACCTGAGGACCGGATCCTGGCCGTCGAGGGTTCCGAGGATCGCCACGGTGACGGCCAGTTCGCGTCCGCGGCCCAGATCGCCGCCGGCCACCGCGCAGCCGCCGGCGCCAAGGCCCCGGAGGCCGGCCGTGAGCCCGTCCGCGAAATCTTCCACCCAGCAGACGGGGGTCTCCGGTGGCATCGTCAGGCTGACCACCAGGGAGGTCGACCGGGCTCCCATGGCGTTGATGTCGCTCAGGTTTTGTGCGGCGGCTTTCCAGCCGACGTCATAACCGCTGCTCCGGTAGCCGTTGTTCCACTCCAGCCGGAAGTCCTGGTCCGCGACCTGGGTGTCGATGCTGACCACCGTCCGGCCGTCCGGCGCGGCCACGATGGCCGCGTCGTCCCCGGGCCCCAGGAGCATGGCCTCGTTTCCTTCGGGGCCGCGGTTGAGGCGTGGAAAGATGCGCTCCAGGAGTTCGGACTCGGAGAGCCCGGCGACGGTCAGCGGAAATTCAGGTACAGCGGATTCGGGCACAGCCCTACGCTACCGCGAGGCTGCGGCAACGCGGCGCCCGCCGCGTGCGCAGCCGCAGTCCGGAGGCCGCTGCGCGGCGTCAGAAGGTGACCGGCTTGCACCCCAGCTGGGAGACGCCGGCCCGGAGAACCGCGAGCCCCGGGCTGTAGGCGCAGACCGTGTATTTCCCGCGGGCGGAAATGGGCACCGCCGTGCGGTAGCCGTGTTTTCCGGTGATCTTCAACGCCGCGTTGACGTCCGGCCGGGCCACGTCGGCGGTGAACTTGTAGCTTTTGGAGGTGGCGTTCGGAGACTTAACAGTGATGTGGACCGGCGTGCTCCTGCTCGTGAAGCTGGGATCGACCGTCCAGCCGGTGGCCGTCACGGACTTGGCGGCACCCGTGCCGGCCAGCCCCACGGTATCCAGGAAGCCCATGGCAGCAGCCCCCGCCCGTGCCGTGAGGTCCCGGCAGCCCAGCAGCGTGTTTCCCGCACTGAGCGGACTCACGGCGATACCGTAGGCGCACACGCGGTACGGGCCCGTCTGGGTGATGGGAATGCTGTTCTTGAAGCCGTGGCGGCCGGACACGGACAGCGCGGCGTTGACATCGTTCCGCGGCTGGTTCGCGGGAAAGGCGTGACCGGTGGTCTTGCCGTCAGGGGCCGTGACGTAGATATGGACGGCGTTGGATGCGGACGGAGTGGCCGGCTCAAAGCTCCAGCCGGAGGCCGTTATCGCCGCGGCCGGGTTGCTGGTGTCCACGCTGATGGAGTCCACGTAGCCGACGGGCGGCGCCGCGGCAGTCGCCGCGGCGTCCCGGCAGCCCAGGAACGCGTTGCCCTTGGTAAGGCTGCTCACGGCTATGCCGTAGGCGCACACCCGGTAGTTTCCGGTCCGGGTCACGGGAATTGTGGTCCGGTAACCGTGGGAACCGGTGACCCTCATGGCAGTGTTGACGTCGGGCCTAGGCCCATTGGCGGTGGTGGTGACAGTGCTGGAAGTGCCGTCCGGCGCAGTGACATAGAGGTGGACCGGGATGGAAGCAGTCGGGGTGCCGACGTCGTAGGCCCACCCTGCAACCTCGAGGCCCGCCGACGGACCGGCGTTGCCGAAGGCCACGGAGTCCAGGGAGCCGCGAGGATAATCGGAAATTACGGCCGTGATGGTCTGGCAGCCGAGCGGGGTGTTGGCCGCCGCGGCCAGGGCCGACACGGCGAGGCCGTAGGCGCACACCTTGTAGTCGCCGCTCTGGATAGCCGGAAGGGTGACGGCGAAACCGTGCGAACCGGTGATGCCGAGAGCCTGGTTGACGTCCGGGCGCATCTGGTCCGCCGTGAAGGCCTGGCCGGCCGTCTTACCGTCCGGAGTGGTGACGTAGACGTGGACGGGAATGGAGGCGGCGGGCGTGCCGCGGTCCGCGGCCCAGCCGCGCAGCTTGATCTTGGGCTGCCCTGCTTCCATGGCGGTGGTCACCGTATCCAAGGCGCCGTCCGGTGCCGGCGTTCCGGCAACGGTGACGCTCCGGCAGCCCAAGGAAGTGTTTTCCGAGACGCCGATGGCGAAGGCGCAGGCCTGGTAGGTTCCGGCTGCCTGGACGGCGATGGAGTTCTGGAATCCGTGATTGCCGCTGATACCCAGGGCCGAGTTGACGTCGGCGCGCGCCTTATCAGCGCTCAGGACGTGGCCGGTTTTCGTTCCGTTGGGGGCGGTGACATACACGTGGGCCTGCGTCGAGGTGGAACTGCGGACCGGGTCCACGGCCCATCCTCCGACCTTCAGGAGGGCGCCGCCGGATGTGACGGACGCGGCGGCACTGTCAAAGGAGCCCACCGCCGGGTTGCCCGGCGGGCGGATCGTGACCGTGGCAGCGCTGTTGCTGACTGAGTCTATGGAGACCCGCGTCCCGGCGTGGGTGGTGAACGTCGTGCCGGCCTGCCAGGCCTGGGTCTTGCTGTAGTAGCCGCTGAAGGCCGTGGACCGGGTGTTGGGCGGGAGCAGGACGGAGGAGTTCCCGCCGCCCTGCTGGGTGATCTTCACGCCCCGGTTTCCGTTCTGGGCGATCGCGCTGTCATAGCCCACCGGTGCCCGGAGCTCCAGGTAGTAGACCTCACCGGACTTCGGATCGGTGAACTTCGCGGCCCGGTTCGCTCCGGTGCCGGCCCAGGGCCTGAGTGTCACGCTGCGGGCGGCGGAGACCGTGCCCAGGTTGGCGATCTCGTTGCCGTCTCCGAACCGGCCCATTTCCCAGAAACTGGCGCTGATGACCGGCATCATGTCCCAGTGGGAGATGCCCATCAGGTCAAGGTTGTCGCCATAGGTCTTGATGGAGCAGCTGGGGTCCGCAAAGCCGGCAAAGGCCCCCGGGGCGACGTCCGCCACCCCGCTGCCGCACAGGAGGCTGTTGGCATGGTCCATTCCCAGGAGGTGCCCGAATTCATGCGCCAGCACGGGCGTGGCGAGCCGGCTGTTCTGCGGCATCAGGATGCGTCCGCCGATGCTTCCGTTGCTGTACGCCATGCCGGCGGCGCCGTTGTTCAAGGTGGCGCCCGGGACGAACATGACAAGCGCGGTGTAAGGGCTCTGGGTCCAGCCGAGCTCCCTGGCCACGGTGTTGACGATATCGGCCGGCGACTGGTTGGATCTCGCCGCTGACATGTGCCGCTGGTGCGCCGCTGTCAGGGAAATGTCAACGCGGCCCACGCTGGCAAACGCCCAGTACGCCCTGGCGGCGTCGAGGGACGCCCGGGCCGCTGGCATCGGCACGGCGGCGTCTGTTTCGGCCGCCGACTTGTCGGCCAGCTGGACTGTCACCAGGGTGGTCTTCATCGTCCCCGCCAGCGGCGCGCTCACGTAGGTGTACTCGGACTTGATCCTGTTCGCCGGCGGTTCCGGACGGACAAAGTCATCCACCGGGGGCGCGGGGCTGGGAGAAGTGACCGAGGGGACAGCCAGCGGGGCGCCCGGGACAAACTGCGTGCCCGCCAGAGCGGCCTGGGGTAAGGCTGTTGCCAGCATCGCGGCGGCAATTGTGGTTACCGCTATCTTCAGTATTCGCAAGACGGCTCGCTTAAATGGTGGGGACCTAAGGTCGGAACCTATTGGTGAGACATGGGTGGATGCCTATAGCCTAAACGCCATTTCACACCCGTCACGCCCTGCACTACTATCACAAATTGCACAACCGCACCAGACCATTCTTATTGCAAGCTTTTGCGCAACACTTACCCACCATTTCGCCCCGTCATAAGCGCGTGCCAGACTCATAGCCGTGCATTTCTCCGTCCGCGTGATGAATACCCCAACCCGCAGGGTGCTCGCCTTCACCGCCGGGGGCTTTGTGCTGTGGCTGGTTTTCGCCGTGCAGCTCTTTGTGAACGTGGATCCGCTGAGCCTGCACCGAACGGACGCGGTCATCATGCTGGGCGGAGCGGCCTCTGAACGCCTGCCCGCGGCGCAGCGGATCCAGGGCGAGCTGGATATCCCCGTCCTGGTCCTCTCCCGTACCGACACCTTCGGCAACAGGGCGGCCGACAGCATCTGCGGATCGGCTGTGTTTCCGAACCCCTCCCTGGTCTGTTTCAGGCCCGCCGATCTGGATACCCGGGGCGAAGCACGCGCGATTTCCCGGCTGGTGGAGCTTAACGGCTGGAAGTCGGTCACGGTGGTGACCTCCAGCTACCACGTCAGCCGGGCCGGCCGCCTCATCGCGCAGTGTACGACGGCGGACGTACAGATGGTCGCCTCGCATCCGGATCTTGCCCCGTGGCAGTGGCTACGGCGTTTTGTCATCGAATCCGGCGGCCTGATCGATGCGTCGCTGCGGCCGGAATGCGCCGATACCGAGGCGGGAATGTAAGAATTGAAGCCCGTCAGGTTGAAGCCGTCAGCCAGATGAATGACTTATTGAGGCCAGGAGGACCATGCTGTGGAAAAGTCCGCCGACGGTACTCCCCGGCTGACCGCCACCCCGCGGCATCTGCGCCGCCGACATCTGCACGAGGACATTCCGGACATTCTCCTGGTCCCGGGCGCGGAGCCGCTTCAGGTGGCACCCGAGCGCACAGCGTCGGACAAGCGGGCAGTCGGGGCCGCGCCGGACGCCGCGGAAACGGCGCACCGCCGCAAGCGTCTGGGCGCCTTGCTTGCGGTACTCCTGGTTGTCGTCAGCGTGCCCGCCCTCGTGATCGCCCTGCTGCTGCTGGGCTGAACCTGCTGCCGGGTAGCCTTTACCAACCACCGCTCGCGCTTTCTTGGGGGAATCCATGCACAGCATCATGCCAATATTCGGCACCAGGCCGGAGGCCATCAAGATGGCTCCGATCGTCAGCGCCCTTCAGGAGTCGCCGCACTTCCACTGCGTCGTGACGGTCACGGGCCAGCACCGGGAGATGCTGGATCAGGTCAACCAGTTGTTCGGCATCGTTCCGGACCATGACCTCAACATCCTGCAGCGGGGCCAGTCGCTGTCCGCCATCATGACGCGCACCATGGACGGCCTGGAACGGCTCTTCGCCGAGAACCGGCCGGATGCTGTCATTGTCCAGGGCGACACCACCACGTCGACGGCGGCGGCCATCGCCGCTTTTTACCACGGCATACCCGTGGTGCATGCGGAGGCCGGACTGCGCAGCGGTGACCTGCTGTCGCCATTTCCGGAGGAAGCCAACCGCAAAATCACCAGCCAGATCACCCGCCTGCACCTGGCACCCACGAGCACCAGCCGCGCCAATCTGCTGGCCGAGGGCGTCAGCCCGGCCGACATTGTGGTCACGGGCAACACCGTGATCGATGCCCTGCTCGCCACGGTGGACAAACAGCTCCCGTTCACGGACCCGCGGCTGGAAGAACTCGCGGCCGGCGGCCGGCGAATCCTGCTCGTCACCACGCACCGGCGGGAGAACCAGGGCGCCGCCATGCGCGGCGTCGGGCGGGCGCTGGCCCGGATTGCCGACGCCGAACCGGACCTGGTGATCGTCCTTCCCGCCCATAAGAACCCGGTGGTGCGCGAAGCGGTGCTGCCCGCGCTGGAAGGCAAGGCCAACGTCCTGGTCACCGAGCCTCTGGCATACGGAGAGTTCACCCGCCTGCTGTCCCGGGCCCACCTCGTGCTCACCGATTCCGGCGGAGTGCAGGAAGAGGCCCCCAGCCTGGGCAAGCCTGTCCTCGTGATGCGCGACAACACCGAGCGTCCGGAGGCCCTGGAGGCCGGCACCGTGGCACTGATCGGCACAGACGAGGAACGGATCGTTGCCGAGGTGCTGCGGCTGCTCCACGACGACGAACATTTCTCAGCCATGGCCAACGCCGTGAACCCGTACGGGGACGGGAAGGCCGCCGCACGGTCGGTGGCAGCGGTTGAAGAGCTGCTGGGCGTCGGATTCCGGATCGGCGAGTTCGCCGGCGGGTGAGGCGTTGTCAGCGCGGCCGGGCCGCTCTCCTTCGCTCAGACGGCCAGGGCCCTGAGCGCGGCCTCGAGTTCCTGGTCCTGAACATCTGAGGCAAGGAGAGCGTCCAGGTTTTCCCGGGCGTAGATCTTCGAGAGTCCATTAGCACTGGCGCCGATCTCCTCGATAGCGAATTCCGACGGAAGCGTCCGGCATCGCTCCAGCGCACCGGCAATGCGCAAGTTGACCATTGTCCTGAGGCACTTTTCACAGCGGCCACAGTTGAAGGCGCCGTCGGGATTGCGCCAGCAGACGCGCAGATGGTCCATTGCGGCGTCATCTTCGCTGATGGCCTGTACTTTCTGGGGCCGGGTCCGATCCGTGCCATGGTGCTCAAAGCGCACTTTCGAATTGCTCCACAGTGGATCGAGTTCCGGGTGTGAACCCCAGGGATAAAGATCATCAACATAGTAGGACGAGGGGATAATCGCAGTGTGGATGTGGTCGGACAAAAGGAGCCCTACTGTCGCCAACGCGGCGCCAAAGTAATGGCGCCCCCACTGAACGTGCTTGTTTGACAGCGTTCGTAGGTTCGTTTTGACCTCAATGAGGTGTTTCCCCATCGCCGCGGCCGTCGCCCGAGCCCCCTGCAGCGCTTGCTCCGCCAAGTCATCATTGCTCAGTTCGATGTCGAACCCGGTGACGAAAATGAGGTGGGTAATGTCGTCCGCACGCGCGAGGGCCGAGTGGAACGAATCGACCCCTCCGCTGAAGAAGCAGCCCACTCCCCTGTCCTCACGGGGTACATCCCCGGTGAACGAATCGACAAAGAGTCCAACCTGATTCAATTCGGGGAACCAGCGGTGGAGGACTGTCTGGGCACGAGCCGCATTGCCGACTGCAAACTGGTCAAGGGGGCCGGCGACATGCAGCGGCCTGCCTGCCTTCATCGCCAGAGGAAGCGCCACAGGGAGCCACGGGGAGCTGCCCTGGTCCAGCGAAACGTTGGCGGAGAAGGTAATCGGCCTCGGGCGCAGTGTCGGAGTGGAGAAGTAGGCTTTCGCCTCGTTGTGGCTGCCTTCGCCACCGGCGTGCACTACTTTAATCTCGTAACTACCACGCGTTTCCGCCATCGTGTCCCCCCAAGCCGCGGTATTGTCGGACCGCTTCGTCGTAAGCCAATCAGCGCCGTCCGGCGCAACTTTAGATACTACCGTCGCCCGGGTCCGCGGGAAGCCATCGCCGACACATCGGGAAGATCAGCCAAATACAGTACCAGCCAGCTTCGAGATCTCGCGCCTTGCAGGTAGAATCTCTCCGGGGGGGGCTAGCCGATGAGTGTGCGCTACACAGCCGGCTCGAGTTACGTTGACGGCAACCTGTCAGATTCCCCGACGCATTTTCAACCGGATCGATGGGACACCGAATGACTGTACAGGCTGTAATTTTAGCTGCTGGAATGGGAACACGTCTGGCACGACCGCACCCTAAATCCATGACGGAGTTGCAGGACGGCCGAACGATCATGCAGCAGCAGGTCGACAACCTGCTCGCCACTCTCGGCAAAAAACTTCGTCTGACCATCGTGGTCGGTTTCAAGCTGGAGATGATTCTCGAGCACATGCCCCAGGCCTCATTCGTCTACAACGAGAACTTCGACCAGACGAATACTTCCAAAAGCCTGCTCAAGGCACTTCGCAACTCGGGCAAGGGCGGCGTCCTGTGGATGAACGGCGACGTCGTCTTCGATCCCCAGATGTTGAAGTACTTGCGGCCCTTCATCAAAAGCGACCGTTCTTTTGTCACCGTTGACATGTCTTCGGTCTCGGACGAGGAAATCAAATACACCGTCAATGCTGCGGGCTTCATCGAGCAGCTGTCGAAAAGCGTCCCGATCGAAGACGCCCAGGGCGAAGCAGTCGGCATCAATTTCATTTCATCCAAGGACAAGAAACGCCTCATCAAGCGGCTCGACCAAGTCGATGAGCAGGAGTATTTTGAGCGCGGCATGGAATTGACGATCAGCAAGGACGGTGTTGAGTACCTTCCCGTGGACATCAGCGACTTCTACGCCGTCGAAATTGACTTTCCCGATGACCTGGTGCGGGCGAACGCCGAGGTCGGCATGGGCCGGGCCGCCAAAGTCTAGAGTGCCGGCTGCCGCTGGCAGTCGGAAGTGCCCTCCCGCCCGGCCTGGCCTGGCCTGTGCGCTTTTCCAGACACGCCCACCCTCCGCGAGGCGATGCAGAAGCTTTCTTTCCAATCGGACTGCGATTGCTCCGGACGGTCTCACCTGTTTTTTAGTACCCCTAGGAGTTCCATGATTGCTTGGCAGGTAGCCTTCGTCGTCGCAAGGCAACACGAGAAGCAAGGACGGTGGCTGGAAGCAGCAGAAAGTTATCGCCGCATCGTCGAAGAAGGCAGGCCCGATGACCCCAAGGTCCTCTTCCGCCTGGGTCACGCCTACTTCAGGCTGGACCAGATTGACGACGCGGTGCCGTACGTCCAGCGTGCCGTCAGCCTGTCGCCGGGCGAAGCCCAATGGCAGTATCGCTTGGGGTTCCTTCTGGAGCGGACCAAGGAATATGAAACAGCACTGACGCACTACGATGCTGCGCTCCGCTCGGAGCCCACGAACGAACGATGGCTGCATCGCCGCCAGGCCTGCGCTGCAGCGTTGTCGAGCCAGGTCAAAAGCGCCAGCCTCCTGCAGGAGGCGATGGACTCCGATCCTCTCGACAAGGACGCCGTCTCCAAACTCGCTGGGCACTTCCGCCGCAACGATCTGCGCTGGCAAGAGATTGAATGCCTGCTTCAGGGCCTCCGGCGATTCCCGGACGAACACGCCTGGCACCAACAGTTGGGCAATGCCTATGACTACATGGGCCAGCACACCTCGGCAGCCCGGCACTACAAAGCTGCCGCTGCTTCCACCCGGGACGCGCTGGCTCACTTCGGAGCGGCCTACGCCAGCGAAAGGGCAGGACTAACCGAAGACGCCGCGGACGAGTATGCCACGGCCATCAAGTTCGACAAGAAGCTTAAAGCCAGCGAGTTGGGTGTAGGCGTCTTTTTCCAGGCCCGAGGACTCTGGCCGGAAGCCGCCCGCCACTATGAAGCGCAGAGTGTTCTGCACCCCGAGAACGCCGAGCTCCGTTTCCGCGCAGGCATGAGCTACGACCGGCTGTACGAATGGGCGTCCGCTGCTGCCGCCTACGAGGCCGCGGTCGAGATCGACCCGGGGCATCCCTACTGGTTCTACCGACTCGGATTCGTCTACGAGAGGGCGGGCAAGTTGTCCGAGGCTGTGGCCTGCTATGAGGTTGCCACGACCTTCAAGTCCAAGAACAAGGGTCTCTGGACTTACCGCCTTGGGTACTGCCTTGCGAAAATGGGCAAACTCGAAGAAGCCTGCCGGGCGTTCATCCTGTCCGAACCTCTGGAAGGCGGGGAGTTGCGCGCCGTGTCCCAGGACCTCAACCGGCGTCCCGCGGACGGAACCAACCGCCGGCTTGCACGGCACCTCCGCCGCGCCACGCCGGGAACCAGAACTGCAGCCGTAGACAGGGTGCTGACGGCAGCTTCCGCCCTGGGTGACTGGACAAACCTCGCAGAGGCGAAAAGGACGGTGGCTGATTCCACCGAAGAATTCGACAAGTCAGCCTACTTTGACCTTGGATTTGCGGAATTCAAGGCAGGTCGTCTCCGCGAAGCTGTGGATGCCTTCCTTGAGATGCGGCCAATCGGGGACTCCCACGGTGTCAACGCGGACGGGTATGTAAAAGACGCCGGCCTTTTCGAGGTCATGCGCTATACCGAATACACCCAGCGCCTTCCCCTTCGTTCCGACGTGGTCCTGTACGAGAGCAGCCACGGTTCCTCCGTGCACTGCAATCCCCTCGCCATCTTTCTTGAGGTCACCGCGCGTCCGGAGTTCGCACAGCTGACGCATGTCTGGGTGTGCAACGACCTCAGCCGGGTTCCCCGGTCCGTCAAGGAACGCGCCGGAGTAATCTTTGTTACGAAAGATTCCGACCTGTATCTCCGCTACCTGGCCTCTGCCCGCTACCTGGTGAACAACACCAGCTTCCCGACATATTTCCTGCGCCGCCCGGAGCAGCAGTACCTCAACACATGGCACGGCACGCCGCTTAAGACCCTCGGCAAGGACGTCAAGACGGGGTTCTTCGAACACAGGAACATCGCCAGGAACCTCCTTCAGACCACCCACATCATCGTTCCCAACGTTCACACTCGCAACGCGCTCATAGAGGCGCACGACATCCATGGCCTGTACACAGGGAAGGTCGCGCTTACCGGGTATCCGCGGGCCGACTCTGTAGTGAACGCCACCTCCCGTGATTCTGCCCTCATCCGGGCAGAATTGGGCCTGGACCCAGAGGATAAGCGCCCGGTCGTACTCTTCGCACCAACCTGGCGGGGAGGAGTAGGGTCCAGCTACTTTGACGCGGAAGGCCTGAAGGCAGACCTGGAGAAGCTGCGCGGCGAGGATCGGCATGTATTTCTCCGTGCCCACCGCTTTGCCGAAGCGGCAATTGCGGACTTCGGGCTTGATGCGTCCATCGTTCCGGAGCACATTGACACCAACGAACTCCTGGCCGGCGTCGACGTCCTGATTACCGACTACTCCAGCATCTTTTTCGACTTCCTGCCGACCCGCAGGACGATCCTGTTCTACGCACCCGACGTGGAACAGTATAAAAAAGACCGCGGCCTCTATTTCGAGATGCACTCCCTGCCCGGCGTGCTCACCACCGACATCGATGCCTTGACCCGCGAACTCTCGCGGGTGCTGCAGCACCCGGAACCCGCCTCCCTGGAGTTCTACTCCGAATTCAGCCCGAAAGACGACGGCAGAAGTGCCGCAAGAACGGTTGATTTCTTCTTCAAGGACGATGACACCCATCTGCTGCCCGACGCGGAGCCGCAAAAAACCAACCTGTTGTTCCACCAGAGCTTGATTCCCAACGGGATTGCCACCTCGTTCGTGAACCTCATGAAGAACCTGGACACGTCGCGGTACCGCGCTGTCCTGCTGTTCGACGCCAACGCCGTAGCACGTGAGCCCGCCCGGATGAACTTCCTGAAAAGGCTCCCCGGACACGTCCAGCTGTTGGCACGTTCCGGCAGACAGTCGTTCACCGCGGAGGAAAAGTGGCTCGACGGCAAGTTCGCGGCGCAGAACCAGTTGGCCAACGCCGAGCAATACGAGATTGTGGGCCGCGCGTACCGCCGCGAGCTTGCCCGCCTGATCGGAAATGCCAGGTTCGAGTATGCCTGTGAATTCGACGGGTACTCGCGCTTCTGGACGGCCATGTTCGCCTACGGCGGGGCGCCCAGCCAGAAGCGGGTCATCTATTTGCACAATCAAATGATGTCCGAGCAGAAGATGAAATATCCTAATCTGCAGGGGGTATTCAACCTTTACGACAAGTTTGATGCATTGATTTCGGTTTCTGAAAGCGTCAATGCCAGCAATACCACGGAAGTTGCCGAGGCCTATGGAATAGAGCCGTCAAGGTTCTCGTATGCCAACAATCCCGTTGACCCGGAGACCTGCCTCGCACATTCACAGGAGGCCCTGCCCCAGTCCCTCAGCTGCTGGCTCAGGCCGGCTGCCACCCTCTTCGTGACGGTGGGACGCCTCTCTCCGGAGAAGGGCCAGGAGCGTCTCATTCGGGCCTTCTCCGAGCAATGCTCGTCCGATGCAGACCTTCAGTTGGTGCTCGTGGGCGATGGCCCCCTGAAGGGGAGCCTCTCTTCCCTGATAACAAGCCTCGGCCTCGAGGACAACGTCCTGCTGCTGGGTGCACTTGAGAACCCCTTCCCCGTTGTCAAACGTGCAGACTGCTTTATCCTGCCGTCCCTGCACGAGGGCCAGGGACTAGTATTGCTTGAGGCCCTCATCCTGGGGAAGATTGTCATCGCCACAGACATATCCGGGCCCCGGAGTGTTCTGGCCTCCGGGGAAGGCCTGCTCGTTGAGAACTCCCAGGACGGAATCAGCCAAGGTCTCCGTCGCTTCCTGGAGGGCCAGATCCACGTCAGCCCGTTCGACGTCGAGGAGTACCAGCGGCGGGCACTTGCCAGCTTCGGCTCGGTGTTTGTCGCGAGCGGGGATCCGCTGAGCCAGGGAGCCGCTGACGCGTTCCGACCGTTTTCCACCACGGGCATCGTGCCCGCCCGTAGCTGAAAGAAAGTACCCACAGAGTGCAACTAGCAAACCTCAGGAATGACCCGGCCTTCGGTGGGCTTCTATCTAAAGTCCTGGAACTCACCGAGGGAAAACAAGTAATCTACACGCCGAATGTCGGGAACTGGGGCGATGGCCTCATCCACAAGGGCAACGTCCAGTTTCTCCAAACCAACAAGATCCCGCACACGACACTGACGCGGGGCAGGGTCGATCGGATCCGGGAAGCCCTCGCTGGAACGCCGGTCGGTCTCCCTGGAACCGTCCTCCTCGCCGGCGGCGGCGGCTCGTGGTGCGAGCAGTGGCACGGTTCCCGTGACTTCGTTTCACGCAACGCGTTTCTCTTCGACCACGTGATTGTTTTGCCCTCGACGTATGAGCTGGGGCCGCTGCCGTCCGCGACGAACATCACGTACTTCAGGCGGGATAACTTCCATAGCCTTGATTCAATCCCCGACAGTACCTTCTGCCACGATGCTGCTTTCTATCTCGACGTTCCCTCGGCGGGCAATGCTGCGGTTATTGAGGAAGGGTATTTCTTCCGCGAAGACCGCGAGAAGAACGAGTTGGCGGTCAAGCCACCAAACAACCTCGACCTCAGCCTGCTCGGGACTGACAGCAAGAAGATCACGCCGTTCTTCCAGATTCTCTCAAGCTACAAGTCGATCCACACGGATAGAATGCACGTGGCGATCGCCGGAAGCATGCTCGGGCTGGATGTGACGCTGTATCCGGGCAGCTATTTCAAGTCCATCGATGTGTACCGCAGCTCCATCGAGCCGAACTTTGACAATACAAAGCTGTCCGAGTGGTCCGGTGTCCCGGCCTGATTTTTCTGTTCGGACCAGTCGCCCTAGACCCAACCTCCATATTCAGGATTAAGGCTTCCAGGAATGCAAACCCATTTCGTTGCTGAACTATCTCCCGTCATCTTGTCATCTGACACGTCCGTAACCCGGACGCCGCCGCGGGCCGTGAAGGACCGCCAGCCCGACTACATGGAGAATTTCGATTCCAGTACGCTGTTCTACGATGTGTACGAGATGCCGGGACACGTAGCGCTGTCGGGCCCCCCGCTGCGCAACCTGAAGGCCGTCGCCGACGTGGCCAAGCTGGAAGCCTACGGCAGCCCGATCCGGCGCCGGGCCGCCTTCAAGGATGGATGGAAGACGCAGCGTTCGTCCTTGGCCGTGGACGAGACGATACAGAAATGCAGCCCGGACGCCTCGTTCAGGATCACTGCCGGCTGGCTGGACGTCTCAGTTCCGATCCAGAAGAATCACAGCGACACTTTTGCAGGCAAAAAGGTCCTCTTCACGATGTCGAAAGACAATGATTTGGAGTGGATTTACCAGTGGGCTGAATTCCATGCCAAGGTCCACGGCGTTAATGCCGTCCTCCTGTACGACAACAATTCAACGCGCTACACCCCGCAGGAGATTCTCTCAACGCTGGCTTCGGTAGACGGCATAGATTCCGCTGTCGTTGTGCCGTGGTCCTACCGGTACGGCCCGGGGCCGGGCCCGAAGAAGCAGTGGGACTCCAACTACTGCCAGTACAGCATGATTGAGCATGCCCGGCGCCGGTTCCTGGCCTTCGCCGAGGCAGCCGTAAACCTCGACATCGATGAACTCGTCGTTTCGGAGGACGGCGTGTCGCTGTTCGATCACCTTGCCGCGGAGAAGTCCGGGGCCATCCGGTTCAGTGGACAGTGGGTGGAGACGGTCGAGGGCTCCGGCGACGGCGCCAGGCCCCGGTTCATCGACTTCTCGTACGTTGATAGTCGCAGGGACCGGTCCCTTGAAAAATGGGCGGCAGTGCCCGCGGCCATCCCCTACGATAACCAGTGGCAGGTCCATGGCTTCGGGGGCGGGTTCGAGCCGCCGATCGTGGAGGACCTCAAGCACCGCCATTTCCGAGGCATCAACTACAACTGGAAATATGACCGGACGAGTGTCGACCCACTCCAACCGGAGTTCCACAGCGTGGATGAGGCCTTGGTTCGTTCCATGGAGCAGGTCGGCTGGGTGCGGCAGTAGTGCGGAAATCCTGAGATTTTCCGCCCAGGGGCTCGGGCAGGCTCCCGTCGGAGCCGGCGCACGCCAAGGGGATACGCAACGCAGAAGGACCGGAAGCGCCGCTTCCGGTCCTTCTTTGCATGGATCTCCGCGCCTTTCCGGAGCCGCCGGCAGTTGCTACGGCAGCTGCACGCTGGCCCGGATCATATTGTGGTCGGAAGGAACAATCCCGATGACCCTGTTGGAGGAGTCGAGGTTCAGCACGGTCTCCCAGACGCCGACCCTCATCTTGGTTGTGAAGATGTAATCCAGGTAGCTACCGTTGCCGTAGTTGAACCTGGGCCTCACCGTCCTGGCGAGGTGGTTGAAGCTGTCGTAGTTGGCCCGGATCTTCTTTTCGGCTGTGGCCGCAGCGCTGGGCCACGAATTTTTGTACGTGTTTCCGAGCGGATCGATGTAACCGGCGGCCCTGAGTACGTCGTAGGGCAGGTTTCCCCCAGCGGTGTACTTGCTGGAGTTCAAGTCACCCACCATGATCACGGGCAGGTTCGAAGTGTTGACCGCCTTCAGGGTGGCAACCGCGGACTGCGTCTGCGTCTTGCGCCTTTGGTTGTTCACTGCACCGGACGCGTATGTCAGGTGCGCATTTCCGAAGAGGAAGGTCTTACCCGTCGACTTCTGCTTCAGCACGGCCCAGGCCAGGAACCGCGGGTCGGCGGCCGTGCTGCCTGCCAGCAGCTTGCTGCCTTGCCTCAGGAGCTGGACCTTACTCGTGTTGTAGAGAATTTTCGTGCCCTTGGATGCGCCCCTGTTGCGGTAGACGCAGTTGCTGGGATAGCGGTCCTGTACGCAGTTGTTGCGCATGGTGTTCGTCAAGGCATACGAGGTGCCGCCCGCGCGCAGTGCCCTGGTTAAATCTTCGAATTGTGTCAATCCGCCAGGTGTCGGGTTGCCCTTCAACCATGTCTGCGACGCCTCCTGCACCCCCAGGACGTCGGGCATTTGCCTTTTGATCGTCGCAACGACACTCGACCGTCGTTGCCACCAGGGCCGTTCCTCGGGCCGCCCCGTGTTGCAGTAGTCGGCACATTTGATATTCCAGCTCGCTACCCGTAAGGGATTCGAGATGGGAGTGGAAGGAAACGGGGAGGCTGTCGTCCGGGTGCTGAAAACCCGGGAGTACGGGCTCAGACTTGCACCGCCGCTGGTGATGACCCTGACGCGGAAATAGTACGTCGTGGCATTAGCCAGCCCCCGGATTTGGGTCTTATTGCCCTCATGGCGGTCGTAGTACGTTGCGGACGACATATCCTTGTACTTCGACTTCCAGACCCGGTAGTGCCTTTGGCTGCCCACGGGATTCCAGGTGAGCGTCACCGTGGTCGAACTCCGGGAGGCCGCGGTAACGCCTGTCGGCGCCGCGTATGTAGTTGCGCCAGCAGCCGAAGCAGTACCAGCAGAAAGGCCCGAGAGCCCGGCGATGCTAAGACCCATGGCAAGCAGGACTGCAAGCACGCGTAGGGTTCCCGTGAGTGGGTGCATAAGAACCTTCTTGTTAGGGGCGTGCCCGATGATTCATTACAGTACGCTGACTGCCACCATATCAGAGGTGCTCAGGCCGGGCTGCCCGGCGGCAGGCGTGTCGTAGTTCAAATCAATCCGAGAATCCGGGCCACGCTGTCCCCTGCCGTGGCATGGTCAAAGGCACCGAAGCGGTCCCGAAACGATTGCAGGCCGCTGGCGCCATCAGCGTTTTCAGCATCCAGGATTGAATCGGCAAGCTGGGCAGTTGATGAACACAGCGGGCCCGGTGCCACGTCCGGCAGGCTCATGTACAGGCCGCGTATTTCGTCCCTGTAGCTCTCAAGGTCTGGAACGAGGAAATAGATTGGCTTGTTCGTCAGGGAATAGTCAAAGAATATGGACGAGTAATCCGTCACCAGCATGTCGGAGGCGAGGAAGAGGTCATTGACCGCCGGGTAGCCGGTAACGTCCAGGACACCTGGCCGGCGGCGGGAGTCCCCGCCAGGCTCAACAGTATGGTGCCCCCGCAGGAGGACCACATAGTTCCCTCCCAGTTTGTTCTGCAACAGTCCAAAGTCCAGGAAATTCACCATTTTGGAATGACGGGAGGCATCCCGCGCATTGTCGCGCCACGTCGGCGCATAAAGGATAACCCTTGTGTGTTCTTCTATTCCCAACAGTTCGCGCACCCGGCTCCTGACGGCGTCGCGGTCCGGCGCGAAAAGCGAATCGTTGCGGGGATAACCCGCGACGAGGACCTCCCCGCGGAATCCGAACGCGCCGGCCAGCGTCTCGGCGGCGTACCGGTTCTGGGCCAGCAGCACGTCCCAATAGCCGGCTTCCCGTTCCATGACTGACCGATACAGCTCGGAGAGGAACTCCCGTGGAGCATCACCGCCGACCCTCTTCAAGGGAGTGCCGTGCCATGTCTGGATGTACTTCTGATGTGCTGCCTTGCGGAAATACGGCGGAAAATTGTTGTTATTGACCAACACGGCAGCGTCACGAAGGATCCGATACCAGTCTGCCGATCCACGCACAACGGGGGTGGCATAGCTCGGGTATGCCACCGAGTAGTCCTTTATCGACCAGTAAAGGGGAACGTCCGGGCGCTGCGCGGCGACGGCGTCGGAAATGGCCCTCGGGCTATCCGAGCACACCGAACCTCCGAAACTCTCGAAGAGAATGCCGTTGCCCGCACCAGCTTCTCCGGCCCGGGCCTGGTACGCCTCCCGTAGAAGTTTCTGCCCATGTTTGCTGCGTTCCACAGGCGATAGCGGTGGGCCGATGCTCACGGCGACGCTTTCTGATTCGGTGATCCACGCCGTCACGCTGGCGAAGGGCCCGGGGAAATCCTGCGCCAGGCGGTCAGCGGAAAACGCACCCCGGGCGAGCGGAGAAGACCCGGGCCCCGGCAATTCTCCGGCCACCGCATACCGGAGCGTGTAGGCCCCGGATTCCGGGGATTTCAACGTGTTTCCCCAGCGGCTGGTTGCCAGGTCGAAAACGAAATGTCTCAGTCCGTCCGGCCCCCCGAGGCTGCTTGACGGGCGGATGGTGTTCTTCCTGGTCGCGAGGCAGATATCAAGGTCTGCGGGCAGCGCCCGTCCGTTCGTCCCTGGCTCCACTGCTACCGTGATTTGATTCGCCGCGTGGTCCACGGCCAGGCGGCGAACAGCGGGGATCCCTGTCTCTCTGGCGGAACGGCCCAACAGTGGCCCTAGGGCATGCACGCTCGCGAACTCCCCGGCCGGCGTGGCCAGGCACACCTCGATGCCCCTCTCGTCGGGCGCAGCCTGAAGTAGGTCCCGCGGTACGCAAGCACTGAAGGCTGATGCCGCGTGCGGGGCATACGCGTCATTTGACCGTACGTCGATGAAAGCCTCAGTTTCACGGGTGACGGGAAGGTCGATCGCAGGAAGACCGGGCAACTGGACGGATAGACGCGTATCCAGACAACTGGAGGTTGAGTCCAGGCCCTCAAGGTAGGCGAAACCTCTCAGAACCAGGTCCCCGTCGCGGGTATAGCCGGCTGGCCGTAGCCTGCTGACGAAGGTCAACGCAGACGAAGGGACCTCCACAAGCGTTGACGGTCCCTCCCCGGCGCCAGGACCAGTATGCCCCGCCGGGGCGAAGAAACCTTCGTCCCTGACCACCAGCCTGAAGCCCGTTCCATGCTCTGCCCTTGCGATGATTTCGCTTTCCACATCTCGACGGGAAGCCCGAAGCGCCAAGTGGGCCAGCGCCTGTTCATGCGGTCCGATGGACTTGAGCACCGCTGGCCCCAGATCGCCCATTTGGTGCATTAAGCGGAAAATCAGCTCGATACCGGCCTTCAAGGTAACCCAGTAGGCATCCGAGGCTTTCGGCAAGTGCTCGAAGTAGGGTACGAGGTCAGCACCCAGGAGTCGACGGAACCATTGGAGTGCGACTCCAGACGGTGCTTCCTGTTCCATCAGCCGGCTCACTGCCTGCGCCACGAGCAAGCGGTCCTTCAGGTCGAGTTCTGAGCCTTTGTTCTGAGTCAGGGAGCTTCCGTCGTCGCGGAGGCGCCAGCTGTAAACGGTATCGCTGAGCACATCGAAGGAGGATGATCTCAGATAGGCCCGGGCCGTTGTCTCCTGGTCTTCGTACACCACGCCTTCGGGGATTTTCCCGACAGAATTATTCCAAAAGGTCCGGGTGAATACCTTGTTCCAGAGAAACACGTCGTCGAGAATCTCGGGAAACTCCACGACGGTCGTTCCGATCCGGTCCACGGCGTGGGTGCGGCCGGAGACCTGAACGGGCTGCTTCCGGCCGCCGATATACCGGTCATAGGCGCCGACGGCGAAATCCGATCCGGAAGCGGCAAGGGCCGACACAAGTTTGCTGTAAGCGCCCGGGGCCACCACGTCGTCGGCATCGGCAAAAGTGATGTACTTGCCACGGGCGTGGCCCACACCGAAATTCCTTGCCCTGCCATTGCCGCCGTGAGGCACGGCGAGGACCGTGATACGCCGGTCCCTGCGCGCGAAATCCTTGGCAATGGAAAGCGTGCCGTCCTCGGAACCATCATCCACCAGGATGATTTCAAGGTTGCGGTAGCTCTGAGTGATCAGGGAAGCAAGACAGTCGCTCAGATACCGCTCGACATTGAACGCAGGTACGATCACGGTCAGCCGCCCGTGATTCCTGGGCCGCGGGGCCAGAAGTGCCGCCAGCCGGGCGTGGGTAACCGGATGCGCCGACCGCCGCACTTTGCTTTTCAGGCGGGGGAACAGGGCAGAAGATGACACCCGGAACAATGACCGGATCGGTCGTCGGCTCATTTACTCACTACGCCAAAATCCACGAGTGTCTATGACCTGTCTGCCGTGGAGGCTGGCAGGATCGACGTCACGGAACTTGTCGTGATCGACGAGAAGCACCACGGTTCCTGCAGCCTCAATCGCCTCTTCGGTTTCCACCATCCGCACATTCTGAAGGACAGCCAATTCCCGGGGCAATTTGTCCTTGTGCGGCGCCGCGACCAGTATCTCCGCGTGGGGCTGCTCCTCGGCTATGCGGCGGACGATTTCAACGGCGGGAGATTCACGCATGTCGTCGATATTCGCCTTGAAGGCGAGGCCTAGGCATGCGATCACCGGACGGTTTTTCCCTGCTGTTAGCCTGCGCACCTGTTCGACGACGAAGGCGGGTTTCCGGTCATTGACCTCCCGGGCGGTACGAATCAAGGTCGCGTTCTCCGGATCGGCCGCGACAATGAACCACGGATCAACAGCGATGCAGTGTCCGCCGACTCCCGGACCCGGCCGGAGGATGTTCACGCGGGGGTGATGGTTGGCCAACCGGATGAGTTCCCAGACGTCGATTTCCAGATTGCTGCTGATGACTGACAGCTCGTTGGCGAATGCTATGTTCACATCCCGGTAGGCATTTTCAACCAGTTTCGTCATCTCTGCCGTTGTGGCGTCCGTCAGGTGGATTTCGCCCTGGCAGAAGACGCGGTACAGCTCCGCGGCCGCTTCCGCGGCCTCCGGCGTCAGCCCGCCGACCACTCGGTCATTGGTGACCAGCTCGATCATGATCCGGCCCGGGAGAACCCGCTCGGGGCAATGCGCCACCAGAACCTGGGGCTTGCCGTCATGGCGTTCGGTACTCAGGTCCGGGCGTAGCTCCAGGATGAACTCGGCCAGCATCCGCGTTGTCCCCGGAGGGGAGGTCGACTCCAGGATCACGAGCTCACCGCCCCGGAGCTGGGGAGCGATTTCCCCTGCGGCGGCCCGGATATAGGACATGTCCGCGGTCTTGTCGGCCTTGAACGGCGTCGGCACGGCGACGATGTAAGCCTCCGCGCCGGGCATCTGGGTCTGCGCTCGCAGTCTTCCCTGGCTTACGGCACCGGCCACGTGAATGCCTAGATCCGGTTCCACGAAAGGAACATCGCCATTGTTGACGGCGGCAACGGTGCTGGCATTGACGTCGACGCCGATGACTTCCAGTCCGTTGGTTGCCAGTATGGCCGCAGTGGGTAGTCCGATATAGCCGAGTCCGACCACAGCTACCGTCCTGATCCGGCCAGTCGTCTCCCCAGATTTAGATGTCGACATGTTCATCCAGCTTTCCATAGAATTTCAGTTCGCCCGATGCCAGGAGCTCCGCATCGTCTATCTGCCAGGTGTGACCGGCACCGGTGCGGACCTGGAAGTAGTTGAAACGGTCCGCCGCGTAGATGACCCTTCCGGCGGAGTGAGCCGCGCGCAGGAACCCCGTGTCCTCCCCGACGGTGACGTGCGGGAAGGGGTGGTCAGTGAAGACGTCCCGAGGCGCCATGATGGTCGGCCCCATGACGAAGTCCGTGAACCGGTGCTCCCGGGCCGCGAACCGCAGGAGCGCGGCATTCGACGTCTCAAGGTGCATGTAGTGGGCCTGTTTCCCTACGATGTCGGCGCCGGAGTAAGACAAAGCGTACAGCTGGTCGCTCAAATAATGCGGTCCATAGTGGTCGTCATCATCCATCCTGGCCAGGACCTCTCCGCTGGCGGCCGCGACGCACCTGTTCAGGCACTCCCCCAGCGAGACCTCCCGCGATGCGTCCAGAAGCACCACATCATGGAGTCCGTACTTTTCGGAGAGCTCGGCCAGCCGCTCGGCGGAGAGCAGGAACCCGTGGGTCAGCAACACCAGCTGCGGGTCCACACCATGCTGCCCCGCGAGGGTACCAAAGACATTGTCGAGGTGCTGGGGCCGAATGGTCGGCACCAGCACCGAGACGGAGGGCCTCTTCACGCCCCTTGCCCTGCCCGGCAGTGCACGCTGCAGCACGGTGTCCGCCCGGTGCGAGTAGGTGTGCGCTGCCCAGATAGTGCGTTGGGCCAGGTGCGCCGTGCGGTCATTCAGCTCGGTGCTGGAAACGAGTGCCCGCGTCAGGTGCTCTGCCTCCTTGCGGGTGGTGGCCACGGGCACCGCGGCCTGGGCGAAGAACTCCCCCATCGCCTGGCTCGGCGCGGTGACAACCGGTGTTCCAGAGGCCGAAATTTCAAAGATGCGACGGGCGCACATGCTGGGCGAATCCACGACGGAGTTGACGTTAAGGAACACCTTGTACGCCTTGTAGGCGGACAGCGTCTGCGGATAGCTCAACGACCCGACGACCCGTGCGTCCAGCGGTGCCGGGAACTGATACTCGGCATTGCCGCCTAACTGCCGGGAAAAGATCTCCAGGCCCGTCCCCATCTTCGCCGACGCATCCAGCGCGCCGCCGAGGACCAGGTCCATCTGCGCCCGGCGCTCCGGGTACTTATGCGCAAAATACATGCCGGCAAAGGCTATGTCGCGGCTGTGCCGGCCGTGCCCCGGCCGCACCGGGTTGTGGAGGGCTGGCTGGGCCGCGAAGGGAAGCACCCCGATGCGCCCGTGCCCAAGGTCCGCCCGGTACTGCGAAACCCGGTCTGAATCCGAGGTGAACACCTGATCGAACAAACGCGCGGCGGGCAGGAAGTCGTCGTAGTGGGGCGGATCCTCCTTGTTCCAGAAAACGGTGGGAATCCCTTGCTCCCGGCACCACCGGACCATGGCGCGGAACTCGTCACTGGGCCCGGCGGGCCCTGTCAGCTTCCCCCGCCACAGTCCGCCGTTCCCCGCCCAGGCCGACTCGACGAACAGGAGATCAACGGCAGCGCCGGCAAGGTCACTGCGCCAGGTGTGCGGGTGGACCGCGCTGGTGGACCATTCATAGCCGAAGGCCAGCGCGGAAAAGTCATCCAGAATGACCGCAGCGTGGATGTCCGGGCGGGACGGCGGCTGTTGCGGCAGAGCCGCCGGCGCAAGCGACAGCCGCCTGTTCCGCCCGCGGCCGGTCCAGGCTGCCTCCACTCCCTGCACGTTGCGGGGCGCCTCCAAACCTCGTTCCGTGCGCTGGCGGGAACGCCAGGAGTTGAACTGCGCGGGTCCACCTCTGCGGAGGTGCCAGAGCCCTTTCCGGATCTCCCGGAAGCCCGGCATCAGTCGAGGCCCTTCCGACGGACCGACGTCCGGTGCTCGATGTGCGTCGCGACAAGTTTCTTGCGCGCATCCCCGCGAATCCTGCCCGCGCTGCCCATGCGTCCTTGCGACAAGCTGCGCGTAAATGCGATGTATGCCTTCACGGCTTCATCCGGGTCTGCATCCATGATCAACTCCCCACGGTCCAGCCAGATCACCCTGGTGCACAGGCTCGTGATCGTGGCCAAATTGTGGCTGACGAGGAACACGCAACCGGCCTGGGCGCGCAGCTCATCCATGCGCTGTTTACTTCTGTCGCCGAACTGCGCATCGCCCGTGTTCAGCGCTTCATCCACGAGGAGGATCTCGGGGTCGAGGCTGGCCGCAATGGCAAAACGCAGCCGTGACGCCATCCCGGAGGAATAGGACTTCATCGGCAAATGGATGGACTTCTCCAGTCCGGACAGCTCGACAATCTCGTCGAACCGTTCATCAATCTCCGGGCGCTTCAAGCCCATGGCCAGGCAGCCGAGGATGATGTTCTGGTCCCCTGACAGGTCGGGGACCAAGGCAGCATTGACGCCGAGCATCACCGGTGTGCTGGATGCCAGAACGGAGCCGCTGCTGGGCTGCAGCTGGCCGCTGATGAGCTTCATGAGGGTACTCTTACCGGAACCGTTTCGGCCTATGATGCCAACCGACTCGCCCCGTTCGACGACGAGCGAGAGCGTGTTGAGCGCTTCAACGGTCACCATGGCCTGCCTGGGGTTGATGCGCCTGATCAGTCCGCGTCTCTTGTCGCTTTCTCCGACGGGAGGTTCCGACGACGCCACGCGGTATCTCATCGACACCCGGTCGAGGACCACGCACGGGTAGCCTGCAACGTCGACGACCTCATCAGCTTCTGCCATAGCTTTCCTCCCCTTTCCAGAAGAAGACAAATCCCACAGCCGCGGCTCCAAACGCCCAGACGGTGAGAAGCGCCCATGACTGCCATGTCGGGAGCGTAGCGTACAGAACGCAGTTTCGGACTATGTCGATGAGGTTGAACAGCGGATTGATTTTCAGCCACGCGAGCAGCTCCGGGTGCGAGATGAAGCGGTCGTAGGAATAGAAAATCGCTGAACCGTACATCCAGGCCCGCAGGGCGAAGGGGATTAAGTGGGTCACGTCATGGACCTTGGAGACTATTCTGGCCAGGACCAGGCCGACGCCAAGGTTGAAAATGAACTGCAGGGCAACGGCCGGGACGATGAGAATCCAACGCCAGGTGATCGGCTCGGCAGGCGGAAGAACCACCAGGATCAACAGCATGGCCAGGATCATCGGGACGCCTTTGAGGAGTTCCCGGAGATTGGCTCCGATGACAAGCGCGGCCCTGGGGAAATTGAAGGCCTGGACCACGCTCTTGTTGTTGTGGATGGACCGGGCGCCGGTGGTGATGGCTGCGGCGCTGAGCTGGAACAGGAAGATCCCCACCACCAGGTAGCCTACAAAGTTGGAAATGCCGCGGCCCGTGTGCAGCAACAGGCCGAAGATGACGTAGTAGGTGAGCCCGTTGAGGACAGGATTGAGGATCAGCCAGAGGCTGCCCAGCCTGTCCCGTTGGGTGCCGTTGAGTACCCGGGCGCGCGCATCGTAAAAAATGAACTCGCGGTAGTCCCAAAGCTGCACCAGATAGTCCAGGAATTCCGGACGGGCGCCCACGCGGCTCAGCTTGCGCGTGTTGACAGCCATCGATTGGACGGCTTTCGGCGCCGGCAACTGTATTTTTTTCTGCGGCACTAGCTGGGTCTCCTTGAATTCCGGTACGCGTCGTTGTACAGCCGTGCATTGGACTTCCACGTTCGCGTCTGCAGCACCCGTTCGCGGCCCGCCCGGCCCAACTCCGCCCGCAGATGATCATCTGCAAGGAGCGTAGCCACGAGCCGGGACAAAGAGTCTGGATCTTCGGCACGGGCCAGTAGTCCGTTGCCGCCGTCGTCTATTATCTCCCGGAGTGCGGGCAGGTCGCTCCCCACCACCGGCCGCGCGCTCGCCAATGCCTCCACCGGCTTGAGCGGAGTCACCGCGCGGGTCACCTCAAGGTCTTTTCTGGGGACCACGAACACATCCAGGGCCTGATGGTAGAGAGACGTCAGATCCCGGGGGACCCGTCCCGTGAAGATGGCACGGTCAGCAAGTCCGAGCCCCCGGACCTGCTCCCGCAGAGCCGGTCCGGACACACCGTCACCCACCATCAGCAGGCGCAGCTGCGGGAAGTCCGGCGCCAGGATCCCGAACGCCTGCACGAGGTCATCGAGTCCTTCATAGCCCACAAGGCTGCTGACAGTGCCGATGTAGAGCCCGTCCTCGGGCAGGCCCAATCGCCGGCGCGCGCTGGCAGGGTCGAGCGGTTCGTCCAGGAAGGCGCCGCCCACCGCGTTGGGGGCGATGATGATTTTTTCCTCCGGGATGCCCGCTGCGACGATGTTGGCATTCATGGTCTGCCCCAGCGTCACAACGAGGTCGGCGTCCCGCATGACTTCGCTTTCCCGGTTCTGGAACAGCCGGTACTTTTCACTGTTCCGGGCCTCGGCGCCCCGCGTCGCTGCCCAGGTGTCGGCGAGTTGGCCGCGGACTTCGTACACCCAGGGGATCCCCAGCGCCTCGGCCACCGCCCGGACCACCAGGCCGTTGACGAAATGCGTGGTGGTATGGAGCACGCTGGGCTTGAACTCCAGCGCCACTCGGAGCAGCTCCTCCGCCTGTTGCTGCAGGCGTGCATCCAGCACCGGCGCCAGCCTGGCCGGCAGCAGGCGCCGGTAGCGGACGCCGTCCACGACGTCGCTGGAACGGGCCCCCAGCTTTCCCACCTGCACCGGGTATCCGAGCCGTGTGACGGCGAGTACGTCCCAGCCCTCCTGTTGCTGGGCCACCAGAATGGAGTGGGAGCGCTGGGCGTAGCCGCTGGCGGTGTGGGGCAGCGAATTGGTCAACAAATGGAGGACCCGGCCGGGAACCGGGGAAAATTCGTGCCGGCTCAGCGAAGGGGCAGATCCGTAAAGCACGGCCCTCTCTCCGGCCAGGCGTGCCTGTTGCCGCAGTCCGGGGGCCCGGGAACCATCGAGGACGGCGACGGCTTCGCTGACGGATCCGTCATGCCACAGCCTGCGCGCCTGGGCGGCTTTGAGACCGCGGGCATTGCGTGCAGCAGCCAGCAGGAGATCCGACATCTCCGGCAGCCCCGCGACGAGAGCGATGTCGGCCAGCCTCCTGGCTTGCTCCCCCGAGACGTTCCTGGCCACGGCGAGCCGGAGGCGACGCTGGACGTCGCCGTCGTCCCCCCGCGTGAGTGCCGCGAGCAACACGGGAACCGCCAGGGAACTTTTCGGCGCCACTGCGCAGGCGAGGCGGGCAAGCGGCCGTACCACCCTGGCAGGCAGACGCCGGGACAGCTGGAGGAAAAGCACCATCGGATCGTCCGTGAGGTGCTGTCCCGCGGTATGTGCGGCGAACCGCGCATTTCTCAGGAGCTGGATCATCGGTCCTTTACGGGTTCCTTGCCCAGAAGCTCGCGGATAAGCTCCCGGTAGCGGCTGGCCAGCTGCCCGTACTCTGCGTGCGTCTTGACCCACTGGCGGCTGTTGCCGTTCCGGACAAGCCGTCCCCGGTCGGCGGCGAGCTCGCGCCACAGCGCGGCCAGGGCTTCCGGGTCACTGGCCACAATATCTCCGGCTTCGGCGTCGGTGATGATGCGTGCTGCCTCGCCGCGCACCACGGCCGTGACATGCCGGCCGACGGCCAGGACCTCATAGGTCTTGGACGGAACGGTGGTTTCGAAGGATTTCCAGTCATCGCGGAGCGACACCAGGCAGGTGTCGGCCGAGGAGTAGCGCTTCATTATGGCCTCACCGCTCAGGGGCGCGTGGAAAGTGACCGGGGCATTCAACGAGCGGGCAAGTTTTTCCAGCGCCGGCCGTTGTGTCCCGTAGCCAACCAGATGGAGATGCATCGATTCCCCCACTACGGCGCTGGCCCGGATGGCGACATCAAGCCGTTGGCTCTCTCCGTGGTTTCCCAAATACAGTGCCTCAAAGACCGGCCGCTCCAACTCCGGGGGGTCAAGGACCGGAATCGAATCCAGATGCAGGCCGTTGCTGACGGTCGCCACGTTGCGGAGTCCGCGCGACCGCAGGGTCGCCGCAAAGCCTTCAGTCACCGTGACCACGAGATCTGCCCGATGCTGCACGAAGTCCACCAGGCGCTCGACGACGCTCTTGACGCCTCCCTGGACCAGACGGGCATCCCGAGCGAGGTCCGGCCAGGCGTCCCGCATTTCCACGATCAGCGGCACTCCGCGCAGCTTCGCCAGAACATAGCCGGCGGCGAGGGAGGGCAACGCGGGCGCGGTGACAATCACGACGTCGGGCTTCCGCAAGGACAGGCCGGCGGGGACCGACAGGGCGGCCGAATAGCACTGGTCCAGCAGGCGCGCCGCGCGGGAATTCCCGTGCCGGAGATACGGTACGCGGAGGATCGTCTCGGTGAATTGGCCCTTTTGCACCCGGAAAGGACGCCCTGCCAGCCGCCGCGGTAGGCCCCGCCGGCCGAAGGGGTAGTGTGCCACAGGCGTCACGACGTCGATGTTCCAACCTGATCGGGAAAACTCCTTGACCATGGCGGTCCAGCGGCGCTGCGGAGGGCTCTGCTCCGGCCAGTAGGAGTGGGTCAGCAGTGTGATGCGCAGCCCGTCCGCCTCTGTCGTAGGTGCTGTCGATTCACCGACCACTTCGTCTTGCATCGGGGGAACTTATCGTCCGGCCTTGGCGGGAATTCTGTTGCCTTTCCCGTCAAGGAACCGGAAGTAGGCAACGCCGGCCGCCAACAGGCCCAGCACAGCAAGCAGTTGCACCGGCAGCGGACTGCCCGTCCCCACGGCCACGGCGGCCTGCATCCCCGATTTTCCGGCCAGTGGCGGCTCAGAGGGTGTGGCAATAACCGCCGGTGCCGTTGATTGCGCGGGTGCCGGGCTGGCCGAGGGCGAGGGCGTCTCCGGAACTGCTTCGCCGCTCGCTTCGCCATCAGCGGACTCGGGCACGGGCGGTTGGGGCACCGGCTGAAGTGAAGGCGGTGCGACGACGACGGCAGCCGGGCGTTCGGGCGCTGGAGCGGGGGCCACCACCGCGGGCCCCTGCGTAACCGGCGGCTCCGGGGTGGCGGCGTCCGGGGACACCGTCTCCGCAGGATCAGGAGGGGCGGCGCCAGAGGTCGGCGCGACGGGAGTCTCCGGGGCCACGGGGGCCGGCTCCGTCGGGGCCGGATTTGTCGGGGCCGGTTTTGTTGGCGCCGGTTTCGTCGGGGCCGGTTTTGTCGGCGCCGGCTTAGTTGGCGCCGGTGCCGACGGCGGCGGCAGCGTTGCACGAGCCGGCTGGACAATGACAGGGACCGGGGGTACGGAATCATCGGCCTGGGCGGCGGCCGGCACGCCCGGTAAGGAGAGGGCCAGGAGCAGCGCCCCGAGCCCGGCGCGTGCTGACTTCAGTTTCCGGCTGCGCAACGTCATCGACAGTCCCTCCCCCAAGTACGAGATGTAATCAAATGCGCGGTTCTGGCCGTCACTAACGTCGTTGTCGCAGAGCCCCAGAGATGCACGGTTTTTCCAGTCTACTCGACGGAAACACGCCGGCTCATATGTGTAGCACTGGCGGGCCATCCTACCCTGCGTGCCGGCCGGGTTGCCGGAGCGCCGCGCTGGCCGGGATAAGATGGACTCATGCCCCGTTCCCGACCCCCTCTTTCCGTGCGCCTGCCGCATTTTCTGGCGGTGGCCGCGGCCGCCGGGCTTGCCCTGACGGCGTGCTCGCCGCCCGTTGATGTCACCCCCGCGAAGGACGCAGCAAGCGCTGCCTGCGCGCCGATGATGCTGGCACTGCCAGACGCAATCGGCGAGGCCAAGCTGCGGAAGACAAACGCGCAGGCGACGGCCGCATGGGGGGATCCATCCCTGGTGATCCTGCGCTGCGGCGTCAACGTCCCGGGCCCCACCACGGACCGCTGTGTCAGCGTCAACGGCGTGGACTGGGTCATCAAGGAGGGCGCCCCGGTGTGGACGTTGACCACATTCGGGCGGGAACCGGCCACGGAGATCCTGTTGGATCCGGACAAGATCAGTTCCGCGACCGTACTGGCAGAACTTTCCGCCTCCGCCGAGAAGATCAAGGCGACCCGGAACTGCGTGGGCCAGGAAGACCTGCAGGACCTGCCCACCAGCAAGTAACGATCCGTCGCTGCCGGGTGCCGGCGGCGCCGGCCTCCCGGCAGAATCCGCCCTCCGGCCGTCTAGCGCAATCCGGTCTTGCGGTGCAGGGCCAGGTGGATGAGTTCGTCGATCAGCTCCGGGTACCCCAGGCCCGACGCGGCCCACATCTGCGGGTACATGCTCTTGGGCGTGAAGCCGGGCATCGTGTTGATTTCGTTGATGATCAGCTCGCCCTCAGGCGTGTAGAAGAAGTCGACACGGCTCAGTCCCTCCGCTCCGACGGCGTCGAAGGCGACTGCGGCAAGCTCGCGGACCCGCGCGATGGCTTCCTCGGGGATGTCGGCGGGGCAGCTCAGCGCGGCGGCGTTGTCCTCCACATACTTGGCGTTGAAGTCGTAGAACTCGTGCCCGCCGCCTTCCACGGAGATCTCGCCCGGCATGGATGTCCGGGGGGCGTCGGTCCCCCGGCCCTCCAGGACCGCGCATTCAATCTCCCGTCCCGGAATGCCGGCCTCGATGACGAGTTTGGGGTCGTGCTCGCGGGCGGCCTCGATCGCAGCGTCCAGACCCGCCGCGTCGTCGACCTTGGAGATGCCCATGGAGGATCCTGCCCGGGCCGGCTTCACGAACACCGGGTAGCCAAGCAGGTCCACCCGCTTGCGGACAGTCTCGGGATCGTTGAGCCACTGCCGGTCCGTCACGGCAATATACGGCCCCACGTGGAGCCCGGCCGACTCGAAGACGACCTTCATGAAGTGCTTGTCCATGCTGACGGCGGACGCCAGCACGCCGGCACCGACGTAGCGGGTGTCCGAAAGTTCCAGGAGGCCCTGAATGGTCCCGTCCTCGCCGAACGGCCCGTGAAGCAGCGGAAAAACGACGTCCACGGAGCCGAGCTCCTCGGGAACCTCGTTCGGGGCGGCCACGATCAGCTGGTGTTCGCCGCCGATCTCGGCGAGGGCTACGGTCTGCGCCGAAGGCGCCACTTCCGGCAGGGAGGACGCCGAGAGCGACCAGTCCCGGAGGTCGCCGGAGGCCAACACCCACTGGCCGGTCTTGGCGATGCCGACGGGGATCACCTCGTACTTGTCCTGGTCGAGCGCTCCGAGCACGCCGGCGGCCGTTACACAGCTCACCGCGTGTTCGCTGGAGCGCCCGCCGAATAGCACTGCCACCCGGGGCCTGGGCTGGCCGGTGTGGCCCTCTGCGGTTCCAATATTTTCAGACACTCTCAGTAATCGCCTTCAGGTTTCAGGTCCCGGGCCAGCAGCAGGGGTCCGAGTTGGTCTACGGACAATTTTCCGGCCAGCACGGCGACGACGGCAGCCGTGATGGGCATCTCGACGTCGAGCTTTCCGGCAAGTTCGTGAACGGCCTGCGCCGACTTGATCCCCTCGGCCGTCTGCGTCATCTCGGCAGTGACCTGCTCCAGGGTCAGGCCCTTCCCGAGCAGCCGTCCGGCGGTGTGGTTCCGGGACAACGGCGATGAACACGTCGCCACGAGGTCGCCCAGGCCGGCCAGCCCTGCCATCGTCTGCGCCTGGCCGCCCAGGGCAAGTGTCAGCCGCGAGGTCTCTGCCAGACCGCGGGTGATGACCGAGGCCTTGGTGTTGTCGCCCATCTGCTTTCCTTCGCAGATTCCGACTGCCAGGGCGATGATGTTCTTGACGATGCCGCCGATTTCGACGCCGGTCACATCGGCGGTGGTGTAGGGGCGGAAGTAGGGCGCCGTGCAGCTGCGGGCGATCCAGGCTGCCGCCTCGGAGTCCGAGCACGCCACGACGGAGGCCGTGGGTTCTTCCCTTGCGATCTCCAGGGCCAGATTAGGGCCGGAAACCACCGCCACCCGGCTGGCCGGGATGCCCAGCTCCTCGCAGATGACTTCGCTCATCCTGGCGTCAGTGTGCAGTTCCAGGCCCTTCATGAGGGAGACCACGAAGGCGCCGGACGGCACCTGGTCTTTCCACTTCCGGAGCTGCGGGCGCAGAGTCTGCGCTGGAACAGCCAGGATCACCAGCTCAGCGCCCGCGAGGACCTCGGCAACGTCCGTCGAGGCGGTAATGCTGGATGGAAGGGCAGTGTCCTTGAGGTACTGCTCGTTCCGGTGCAGTGTGTTGATCTGGTCCACGACTTCCGGGCGTCGGCCCCACAGGCGGATGCTGCGTTCGACTCCGGAGGCGGCAGCTGCATCGGCGAGGATCTTCGCGAAGGTCGTCCCCCAGGAGCCTGCCCCCAGGACGGCCACGGTGCCCGCAGATGATCCTCGTTCAAGATTGACCGTCATTCGGTGCTGTCCCCAATATTGTTGTTTGCGGCGCTGCCCCCTCGGGCGGCCTGGCCCCCGGCAGCGTCGCCGCGTTCGATGGTGCGGCCGTGCGTGGACTGGTTGTGCGCCGAGGGATCCCACCGCAGTGCGGGCGGCTCCTGGGCGCGCAGGCCCGCGAGCAGGCCGGTGATGGCGTCCATGATGACGTTCGTGGCTTCGGTGAGCGTTGCCTTGTCCAGCGGCCGGCCGGCGAAAGCGCTGAGGTCCACCGGATGCCCCACGACCAGCAGGGAGGACTTTCGGGGGAACGGATAGAACCGCCTGGCGTAGCGCGGAAAGACTTCATGGGCGCCCCAGTGGGCCATGGGCACCACCGGTATGCCGCTCTCCAGCGCCATCCGGGCGGCACCGGTGTGCCCCCGCATCGGCCACAGCTCCGGATCCCTGGTCAGCGTCCCCTCAGGGTAGATGATGATGGCCCCGCCCTCGTCGACTATTTCCTTGGCAAGCTGCAGCGAGCGGTTCGCTCCCGCCGTCGAGCGTTCCACCGGGATCTGCTTGGTGGCGCGAAGCACGGCGCCAAGCACCGGGACCTTGAAGAGAGCGACTTTGGCCAGGAAGTGGGGCATCCGCTTCTGGTTGTAGAGCATGTGCGCCACCACCAGCGGATCGATCTCGGTGCAGTGGTTTGGAGCGGCAATGAAGCCCCCGGCCGGGAGTTTTTCGAGTCCTTCCCACTTCTTCTTCATCAGCAGATTCAACGTCGGCCGGACAACCGCGGCGACAAGGGCGAACGTGGTGCGGCTCGCGGCCGATTCCTTCACGAGGTCCCCGCTACTTAGCTGCGGAGATGTCGAAATCGGCGCCGAGGCCGGCGAGCTTGTCGGTGAAACGCTCGTAGCCGCGGTTGATGATGTCGATCCCGGTGACTCGCGAGGTGCCAGTGGCGGCCAGGGCCGCGATGAGGTGGCTGAAGCCGCCGCGCAGATCCGGCACGTCGATGTCGGTGCCCTTCAGCTGCGCCGGTCCGGAGATCACGGCCGAATGCAGGAAGTTGCGCTGGCCGAAGCGGCACGGCACGCTGCCGAGGCATTCGCGGTGGACCTGGATGTTGGCGCCCATCCGGATCAGGGCGTCGGTGAACCCGAAGCGGTTCTCGTAGACCGTCTCGTGGACAATCGACACGCCCTCGGCCTGGGTCAGGGCGACGATCAGCGGCTGCTGCCAGTCGGTCATGAAGCCGGGGTGCACGTCCGTTTCGAGAACGAGCGGATTGAGCTTGCCGCCGCGGTGGTAGAAGCGGATGCCGTCCTCGCCGATGTCCATTCCGCCGCCGACCTTGCGGTAGGTGTTCAGGAAGGTCATCATGTCGCGCTGGGTGGCGCCTTCAACGAAGATGTCGCCGCGGGTGACCAGCGCCGCTGACGCCCAGGAAGCCGATTCGTTGCGGTCCGAGAGGGCCCGGTGGTTGTAGCCGCCGAGGTGCCGGACGCCTTCAATCCGAATGGTGCGGTCGGTCTGGACGCTGATGATCGCACCCATCTTCTGCAGCACGGCGATGAGGTCAACGATTTCGGGCTCGGTGGCGGCGCCGCTGAGCTCGGTGATGCCTTCAGCCCTCGTGGCGCTCAACAGCACCTGCTCCGTCGCCCCGACGGAAGGATACGGCAGGGCGATCTTGGCTCCCTTGAGTCCGTTGGGCGCGGAGATGTGGATGCCGCCGGGGCGCTTTTCCACCACGGCGCCGAACTGGCGCAGGACGTTCAGGTGGTAATCGATCGGCCGGTCGCCGATCTTGCACCCGCCCAGGTCCGGAATGAAGGCCTCGCCGATGGCATGGATCAGCGGCCCGCACAGCAGGATGGGGATGCGGGAATCACCAGCGTGCGCATCGATGGCCGTGCTGGAGGCCGTCTTGGCACCCTTGGGGTCAAGGGTCAGGTCCCCGGTGATGGGATCCTTCTCCACCGTGACGCCGTGGAGTTGCAGCAGGCTGGTAACAACCTCGACGTCCTTGATTTCAGGGACGTTGCGCAGCACGGACGGCTCATTGCCCAGCAAGGCGGCAACCATCGCCTTGGGGACAAGATTCTTGGCCCCGCGAACGGTGACGCGGCCAGTCAGCGGGACGCCTCCGCGGATTGTCAGAACACTACTCATTTACCGGTTTCCTCACGACTACTCGCCCCCAAATTCTTAGAAAGGCTCCAGCTAAGCATAGGAGCAAGCGTTACCGATCTGAAATACGGGCGCTGGCCTGTGTTCCGGGTCGGAGCGCGGGGGACCTGGAGTCAGGACAGCCGGGCAGGCAGCGTCTTGGGCAAAAACGCAGGCCGGGTGGCCTCGAAAGCGGTGATGTCTTCCTCGTGCTGCAGGGTCAGTCCGATGTCATCCAGGCCTTCGAGCAGGCGCCAGCGGGTGTAGTCGTCGATCTCGAACGGCGCCACCACGTTGCCGCACTCCACCGTTTTGGAGACCAGGTCGATCCTGACCTCGGTGCCGGGCGCGTTTTCCAGCACCTTCCAGATGAGCTCGATGTCATCCTGGGCCAGCTCGGCGGCCAGCAGGCCCTGCTTTCCTGCGTTGCCGCGGAAGATGTCCGCAAAGCGGGAAGAGAGCACGGCTTTGAAGCCGTAGTCCTTGAGTGCCCAGACGGCGTGTTCCCGGGATGACCCGGTGCCGAAGTCGGGCCCCGCGACGAGCACGGAGCCGGCGTTGAACGGTTCCGTGTTCAGGATGAAGGCCGGATCCTTGCGCCAGGCGGCGAAGAGGGCATCCTCGAAGCCCGTGCGGGTGATGCGCTTGAGGTACACGGCGGGAATGATCTGGTCGGTGTCGACGTTGCTCTGGCGCAGCGGGACGCCGATTCCGGTGTGGGTGGTGAACTTTTCCATGGCGGATCCTTCTAGGCTGCGTCGATACGGATGGCTGCGGACTCCGGAGCGGGCTCCAGGTCCGACGTCGAGCTCAGCGTGCCGCGCACCGCGGTGGCGGCGGCCACGACCGGGGAGACCAGGTGGGTGCGGCCGCCCTTGCCCTGGCGCCCTTCGAATTTGCGGTTGGATGTGGAGGCACAGCGCTCCCCCGGTTCCAGCTGGTCCGGGTTCATGCCCAGGCACATGGAGCAGCCGGCGAAGCGCCATTCCGCTCCAAAGTCCTTGAAGACCCGGTCCAGGCCCTCGGCCTCGGCCTCAAGACGGACGCGGGCCGAGCCCGGTACCACAAGCATCCGGATGTCCGGGTCCTTGGCACGGCCGCGGATGATGTCGGCGGCGGCCCGGAGGTCCTCGATCCGGGAGTTGGTGCAGGAGCCCAGGAACACGGTGTCCACCCGGATGTCCTTCATCGGCGTGCCGGCCTCGAGGCCCATGTACTGCAGCGCGCGTTCCGCGGCGGCCTTGGCGTTCTCATCGCCGAAGTCCTCCGGCGAGGGGACCTTGGCGG
This sequence comes from Arthrobacter sp., assembly GCA_025464925.1. The sequence goes on along the minus strand of JAODMS010000069.1, from coordinate 20,712 downwards.
ACAGGGACACGCCCTGGCCGGGGTTGGTCCCCCAGGTCACAAACGGTTCCAGGGTGTCGGCGTCGAGGTCCACCTCGATGTCGAACGTGGCACCGTCATCGGTGCGCAGCGTGTTCCAGTACTCGACGGCGGCGTCCCACTCCTCGCCCTGGGGCGCATGCGGGCGGCCGTCCATGTAGTCGTAGGTGGTCTGGTCCGGGGCGACCAGGCCGGCTCGCGCGCCGGCCTCGATGGACATGTTGCAGATGGTCATCCGGGCTTCCATGGACAGTGCCCGGATGGCGGAGCCGCGGTACTCGAGCACATAGCCCTGGCCTCCGCCGGTTCCGATCTTGGCAATGACGGCCAGGATGATGTCCTTGGAGGACACGCCGGGACGCAGCGTGCCCTCGACGTTGATGGCCATGGTCTTGAACGGCTTCAGGGACAGTGTCTGGGTGGCCATGACGTGCTCCACCTCGGAGGTGCCGATACCCATGGCCAGCGCGCCGAAGGCGCCGTGCGTGGAGGTGTGCGAGTCGCCGCAGACCACGGTCATCCCGGGCTGGGTGAGGCCCAGCTGCGGTCCCACCACGTGGACGATCCCCTGCTCGGCGTCGCCGAGGGAGTGCAGCCGGACGCCGAACTCCTGGCAGTTGTTCCGCAGCGTCTGGATCTGGGTCCGGCTGGTCAGATCGGCGATCGGCTTGTCGATGTCCAGCGTGGGAGTGTTGTGGTCCTCGGTGGCGATGGTGAGGTCGGGCCGGCGCAGCTTTCGTCCGGTCAGGCGCAACCCTTCAAAGGCCTGCGGGGAGGTAACCTCGTGGACCAGATGCAGGTCGATGAAGAGAAGGTCAGGCTGGGCGTTGGCTCCTTCGCCGTCCCCCTTGCGCACCACGTGCGCGTCCCAGACTTTCTCGGCCAGTGTCTTTGCCACGGCCATCTCCCTTCACTGCTGTTGACTGATGGTCTCCACTGAATCAGCAGTCCCCGGTGATATGCCAGCCGAATGATTTGCATCTCAGATACTGAGACGGCAGTATCATCACATGGACAATTCTAGTGGCGTCGGTGTCATCGATAAAGCGGCTCATGTGCTCGACGCGCTGGAAGCCGGCCCCACCACCCTGGCGCAGCTCGTAGCCGCCACCGGCCTGGCCCGCCCGACCGTGCACCGGTTGGCCCTGGCGCTGGTCCATCACCGGCTGGTCAGCCGCGACATCCAGGGCCGCTTTGTGCTGGGGAGCCGGCTGGTGGAACTGGCATCCGCCGCCGGCGAGGACCGGCTGATTGCCTCGGCCGGCCCGGTCCTGATGCAACTGCGCGACGCCACCGGCGAAAGCGCCCAGATCTTCCGCCGCCAGGGCGACTGGCGGGTCTGTGTCGCGTCGGCGGAACGCCCCATCGGGCTCCGCGACACCATCCCCGTCGGCACGCAGCTGTCCATGAAGGCCGGCTCCGCTGCCCAGGTGCTGCTGGCCTGGGAGGACCACGACCGCCTCCTCGAGGGGCTCCAGACCGCCCGCTTCACGCCCACCGTCCTCGCCGGAGTCCGACGCCGGGGCTGGGGCCAGAGCCTCGGCGAACGCGAGCCCGGCGTCGCGTCCGTCTCGGCCCCCGTCCGCGGACCGTCCGGCCGCGTGATCGCCGCCGTGTCGATTTCCGGCCCGATCGAGCGCCTGACCCGCCAGCCCGGACGCCTGCACGCCGAGGTGGTCTGCAACGCGGCCCGGGCCCTGACCGATGCGCTGCGCAAGACCAATGACTGAGGCCCTGCCGCATCCCGGCATCGCGGGAAGCTAGGCTGTGCCCATGAACGGCTATGCGGTGTTCCTGCGCGGCATCAATGTCGGCGGCATCAACATCAAGATGGCGGACCTCAGGGACGCACTGGAATTCCGGCCGTTCACCGGCGTGAAAACACTCCTGGCCAGCGGCAATGTGGTGTTGGCCAGCGGACTCGATCCCGCCGGGGTGAAGCAGGAATTCGAGGCCTGCCTCCGGGAGACCTTCGGCTACGATGCCTGGGTGGTGGTGCTGACGGCAGGCCGGGTGGCCGAACTCGTGGCCGCGTGCCGCTATCCGGCGGATGACGCTTCCATGCATACCTATCTCACCCTCGCCTCGGACCCGGACGTGCTGTCTGAACTCCAGCGGGCCGCAAGCGCCCTGGACGGTACGGAGCTCACCCGGCTCGGGCCGGAGGCCATAGCCTGGCTGGCGCCCGCCGGCGGCACCCTGGAAAGCCCGTTCAGCAAGCTTTCCTCAAAACCGAAATACAAGGCGGCCACCACCACCCGGAACTTGCGCACCCTGGTCAAGGTGCGCGATGCCGCCGCGGGGCTGTAGGCCGGCGAGAATCCAGGGAGCCGTGCCCTAGCGCTGCGCCGCCGTCTCCAGCGCGGCGTTGAAGGACCTCAAGCGGCTGACCTCGAGCGCCACCGGCTCCACCACATGCCGTTCCGCCACGGCCGCGACGGCGGATTTGAGCCGTTTCCGGGCGGCCGCCCCGCGCGCCCGCGCCGCGGCACCGGCAATGAGCTTCCCCGCGATGGCCAGCACGATGCCCAGCAGCGCTCCCCCGGCGATCATCACGGTGGGTACCGGCCAGCCTTGCACCAGCGGGACCTCCGGCACGGGGAGCAGCAGATAGCCGAGCGCCGCCAGGACGCCGAGCCAGCCGAATCCCCCGACCGCCGTCAGCAGCGCCAGCCACTGGGCCACGTTGAACAGGATCCACCACCAGGACCTCCTGCCGGCTTTCAGGTCGGTCCGGGCAATGGCCTGGTCCAGCGCATCCGGGAGCTGGTCCCTGCCGTTCCGGGCGGCGCCGCGGATGACGGCGCGCCACGGGCCAGGGGCGCCGTCGCTGGCTGCATCCGCAAACTCCCGCACGGCGGCGTCGGTCCGGGCGCGTTCCGGGGCGCCGGCGGGCGGCAACGACGTCCGGCTCAGTTCCGGGCCGGCACCCTCGCGGCGCAGGTTCAGCCGCCGCAGCGGATCCGGCCTGAATCTGGCCAGCCAGCGCGTCACGGGCCAGCCTGTCCGGCGGGTGGCTTCCAGCCGGTAGGAGCGGACCACGGCATCGACCACCAGCGGTACGTTGGCGGCTGTAGCCAAATCTCCGGCCAGGCGGGACTTGGAGGCCGCCTTCACCCCTGCAGCCTCTCCGGGGCCGGAGGCCTCCGCGAGCCGCGCGGCAGCGCGCGCGACATCCGCGGCCAGCCGCTGGGCCAGGGCCTGCCGCTGGAGCGCCACGTGCCGGATCGTGGACCGCACCTTGTCCACTCCCGTCCCCTCGAGCGCCGAGGCGCCCAGCACCTGGACCTTGCCGAGCCCGTCCCTGGCGAGAATCGCCTTCAGCGAGTCCAGGACCGGCCCGACGTCGGCTGCGGGCAGCCGGTCTACTTGGTTGAGCACCACGACCGTGACGGCCCCGTGGGAGGCCAGTGGGGTCAGGAAGTCGTTGTGCACGGCGGCGTCCGCGTACTTCTGCGGGTCGAGCACCCAGACGAGCACATCCACCAGGCCGACCATCCGCTGCACGATCTCCCGGTTGGCTGCGCGCGTGGAGTCGAAGTCGGGCAGGTCCAGCAGGATTAGGCCTGTGGCTTCATCGGCGAAACCGGGTACGGCTGCGGCGTGGTGCCGTTTGTTGACCGCAAGCCAATCCAACAGGGGCCCGCTGCCGTCTTCTCCCCAGATGCTGGCCAGCGGTTCCGATGTGGTGGGCCGGCGGGCCGCCGCCGTCGCAATCTCGGCCCCGTTGACTGCATTGAAAAGCGAGGATTTGCCGCTTCCGGTGGCACCGAAGAAGCCCACCACGGTGTGGTCTGCGGAGAGTGCGCGCCGGGAGCTGGCGCGGTCCAGCACCTGGAGCACCTCAGCGAGGGTCTCCTCCGGCAACGCGCCGGCGGCCAGCTCCCGAGCGTGGTCCAGCGCTTCGAGCCGCCGGTCCAGCTGCAGGGCTTCGCGGGAGGCGCCGTGTCGGCTCATGCGGCGGCCGCCAGCCGGCGCAGTTCCGCGGCGTGCTCGGCGAGCACGGCCGGCGGCACTCCGCCGGAGACCTCCAGCCGGTCCAGGAAACGTTCCTGTTCGGCCCGGAGCAGGCTCTGGCAGCGGGTGTGGAGGTCCTCGCGGGCGCTCCGGGCGAGGCGGCGGACGGCGTCCTCGCCGAACACCGCCTCGAGGACCCGCTGCCCGACGACCGCTGTCCCGCCGGCGACGCCGACCTCCAGCCCGGTCAGGCCTGCGGTCATCGAGAACACCACGATCATCAGGGCTGCCCCCAAGCCGTTGATGCCGAAGGACAGCCAGCGGGCTTGGCTGCGCTTGCCCTGGCCCTCGGTCCGGATGAGTTCCATCAGGGCCCCCTGCCACGCCCGGATCTCCACCGCCACCTTCTCCGCGAAGCCCCCGCTGGGCGCGGACAGGTCGTTTCCGCCCAGCAGCTGCCGGCCGGCCGGGTCGGAGCGCCACCGCTGGTCGGTGTCTTCCGCGGCGTTGGCGGCTTCATCGACGATCACCGCCTGCAGTCCCGTTTCGATGGCGGTTTCCACCCCAACCGCGGGGGCGGGTTCACCCCGAAGGAAGGCGCCCATGCGGTCCCGGAAGCGCCCGATGTTCTGCTCCATGGCCCGGAAGAACTCGCCCGTGCCGACGAAGTCCTGCCAGCGGGCCAGGACCTCGCCGCGCAGGAGCGCCCCGTCACGGGTGGCTTCGAGGATCCTGGTGACGGCGTCCTCGTAGGCGCTGCGGGCGTCCGAGGCCAGGACGTCGGCGGCGCGCTGCTGGGCCTCGGCCGCCTGTGCGGCTGCCTCCACCCGGTTGCCCAGCGCTTTGACCGTGCCGTTGAGGGTCCGGCGGGCAATCTCGGCGCGCCCGGCGGCATCCGCGGCGAGTTCCTGGAGCCAGAGCCGCAGCGGATCCACGGCGCCGGACGGCAGCATTCCCATTCCATCCAGCGCCGCCTCCGGCACCACGAAGAGGCGTGCGCCGCCCAGGCCCTCACGATCGAGCATGGCCAGCAGGTCCGCGCTGACCTCGGCTTCGGCCGCGGGAGGAACACGGTCCAGCACCACGGCGACCGTGATGTCGCGGGAGGCGGCGTCCAGCAGCAGCTTCCAGGGGACGGCATCGGCATAGCGGTTGGCGGTGGTGACGAAGACCCAGAGATCGGCCGCCGCCAACAGCTGGCCGGCCAGTCTGCGGTTGTCCTCGGCGATGGAGTCGACGTCGGGAGCGTCCAGCAGGGCGACGCCCGCCGGCACCGCAGCATCGGCGATCAGCACGAGGGAGGAGATGAAAGCGGCATCGGGGGCGGGCCCGGCTTGGTTCGCGGGCAGGGGCGCGCCCACCACGGCGCCGCGGATCCGGCTCAGGGTCGGCAGTACCCGCTGGTCCTCAAACCAGCCGGAGTCATCAGGGTGGTGCAGCAAGATGGGCTGGCGCGTTGTGGGGCGGATGGCCCCGGCACGGGTGACGGGATGGCCCACCAGCCCGTTGACCAGCGTGGACTTTCCCGCACCGGTGGAACCTCCCACGACCGCCAGCAGGGGCGCGTCGAGGCTGCGGTACCGAGGAAGGATGTAGTCATCGAGCTGGGACAGTGCGTGGCGGATATCGAGCCGCGCCTCTTCCGCGCCCGGCAGCGCGAGCGGAAGGGTGGTCGTCGCCAGGTCGCGGCGGACCGCTTCCAGCAGCCCGACGGCCGCGGCTGTCCGCGCCGCCGGCGCGTGATCCCCGGCGGGCCCTGGGTTTTCTTGGAAGCTCACAGCATCATCATGCCAGTTCAGCAGGAATTCCCGGGCCGGGAGTTCCGGCCCGGGAAACTTGGGCAAGAAAAAACGGTCCCGGGCTGATGCCCGGAACCGTTTTACCTGTGACCCCAGCGGGATTCGAACCCGCGTTACCGCCGTGAGAGGGCAGCGTACTAGGCCGCTATACGATGGGGCCGCGTACTCTCCAGGACAGTACTTCTACTGTCCACGCCAAGTGAGTATTTCATACACTCAGCAAGCGTTTCAAATCGGTCCAGCCGATTCAAAACCCCTGATCGGCCGCGGAATACCGCGGATTTTTCAGAGCTGGGATACCAGGACTCGAACCTAGAATGACGGTACCAGAAACCGTAGTGTTGCCAATTACACCATATCCCAATGATACTTTCGGGCCGGACTCCCCGGGTCTAAACCCGCGCTCCCTGCGCCTCAGCACGAGTAATTACTTTACCCGAGAGTTTTCCCCCGCACAAATCGAGGCGGCGTCCGGCCCGGGCGGGCCGCCGGCGGAGGCATCCTAGGCCAACAGTTCGAGCAGGGAGCCGACCTCGCGTCCGAGGAAACCCTGGGCCGGCTCCCCGCCGCGGTTAAGCCAGACGCCCAGCAGGCCCGCCGCGGTCGAGCCTTCAGCGTCGAGGAGCCGGTTGTCCCCGACGTACAGCGTTTCGCCGGCGCCGATTCCCAGGCGCCGGACACCCTCCAGGTAGATGGCGGGGTCCGGCTTGGGGACGCCGACGGTATCGGTGCCCACGAGGACCCTGATGCGTTCCAGCCCGGCCGCGTCGAGCTTCACCCGCTGGTAGTCGTGGACATTGTTGCTCACGGCACCATAGGGAACGCCGGCTGCGTCCAGGGCATCCAGCATCGGCGCGACGTCGTCGAAAGCCCGGATGTAGCCGTGCTGGCGGCTCGCGTACGAGCTCACCCAGTGGTGGGACTGCTCGCCCTCTTCCAGCTCGACGCCGAAGTGCCCCAGGGCGGCGCGGCCGCGGAGCAGGCGTTGTTCGTTGAAGCTCAACTCACCGGCCAGGTAGCGGTCGTAGAAGTGGGTGGTCTCGCGGGTGAAGATCCGCCCGAACTTTTCCCACCCGGCCTGGTCCAGTTCGGGCAGGAGGTGCTCGCTGGCATCACGCAACGCGGCCGTCATGGCGAATTCCAGGTCCACGAGGGTGTCATCGATGTCGAACAACACGCCCCGGATATCGCCCAGGCCGGTGGCCAGCACGCCGTTCCCGGTCTCGGGCGCCATCAGCCGCGGAATGCCCGCAGGCGGGCCAGGGACGCGTCCTTGCCCAGGATGACCATGGATTCGAACAGCGGCGGGGAGATCCGGCGGCCGGAGATGGCCGTGCGGACCGGCCCGAAGGCCAGCCGCGGCTTGACCCCGAGCCCCTCGACGAGCGCCTCCTTCAGCACAGCCTGGATGTTTTCCGTGTTCCAGTCGGAAACGGGCTCGAGCGCCGCCAGCGCGGCGTCAAGGACCTCGCCGAGGTTCTCCGGGAGTCCCTTGCGGGCGTCATCGGCTACGTCGATCGCGTCGTCGGCCTTGAACAGGAAGGCGAGCATCTCGGGCGCCTCGCCCAGCAGCGAGATGCGCTCCTGGATCAGCGGGGCGGCTTCGGCGAGGATCTCCTCCTCACGCCCGGTGAGGCTTGCGCCGACCAGTCCTGCGGCCTGCAGGTACGGCACCAGCCGCCCGCGGAAATCTTCCGGGTCCAGCATGCGGATGTGCGTGCCGTTGATGGCCTCGGCCTTCTTGATGTCGAAGCGCGCGGGGTTGGCGAGCACATCGTGCACGTCGAAGTGCTCGATCAGCTGTTCGACCGTGAAGATGTCCTCGTCGGCGGAGAGGCTCCAGCCCAGCAGGGAGAGGTAGTTGAGCAGGCCCTCCGGAATGAACCCGCGGTCCCGGAGCAGGAACAGGTTCGACTGCGGATCGCGCTTGGAGAGCTTCTTGTTGCCCTCGCCCATGACGTACGGCAGGTGCCCGAAGACCGGCATGTAGCTGGCGACGCCGATGTCCATGAGCGCGCGGATCAGCACCACCTGGCGGGGCGTGGAGGAGAGCAGATCCTCGCCGCGCAGCACGTGCGTGATGCCCATGAGGGCGTCATCGACGGGGTTGACCAGGGTGTACAGCGGGGATCCGTCGGCACGGACGATGACGTAGTCCGGAATGCTGCCGGGCTTGAAGGTGATCTCGCCGCGGACCATGTCGGTAAAGGTGACGTCCTCCGCCGGCATCCGCACGCGCAGCACGGGCTTGCGGCCCTCGGCCTTGAACGCCGCCAGCTGCTCATCGGAGAGCTCGCGGTCGAAGTTGTCATAGCCGAGCTTGGGGTCCCGGCCGGCCGCCCGGTGGCGTGCCTCGACTTCCTCCGGCGTGGAGTAGCACTCGTAGGCGTAGCCGGCCTCGACCAGCTTGGTGACAACGTCCTTGTAGAGGTCAAGGCGCTGCGACTGGCGGTACGGCTCGTGCGGCCCGCCGACTTCCACGCCTTCTTCCCAGGTGATGCCGAGCCATTTGAGCGCCTCGAGCAGCTGCTGGTAGCTCTCCTCCGAGTCGCGCGCCGCGTCCGTGTCCTCGATGCGGAACACGAAGGTGCCCTTGGTGTGCCGGGCGTGTGCCCAGTTGAAGAGAGCCGTGCGGATCAGGCCGACGTGCGGAGTGCCCGTGGGCGAGGGGCAGAACCGGACGCGGACCGGGGTTTCCGCGCTGACTTCACTGGTCATTCCGCGGAGGGCGGGGCTGGCGGCTTCACTGGAGACGGCGCTGGGCGCAGAAGGAGTAGTCATAGTGCAACCAACATTACCAACCCCTATCATCGCCGGCTGCCCGCGGTTTCCGCTACAAAGACGGACAGCCGCCCCGCGGATCCACGGTGCGACTGTCCGAAATCGGCGCAGTTTTTTGCTTGGGAACGGACTAGCGGCGGACGACCGGGTTGGAGAGCCGGCCGATGCCCTCGATCTCGACGTCATACCGGTCGCCGGCGTCAACCAGGCCGACGCCGGCCGGGGTGCCGGTCATGATGACGTCGCCGGGCAGCAGGGTGAAGGCCTGCGAGACGATGGACACCAGCTCGCGGACTCCCCGGATCATCTGGCTGGTGCTGCCGTCCTGGCGCAGTTCGCCGTTCAGCCAGCCCTGGATCTGCAGGTCCTCGGTGTCGAGCTCGGTCTCGATCCACGGCCCCAGGGGCGCGGAGGTGTCAAAGCCCTTGGCGCGGGCCCACTGCAGGTCCGTCTTCTGGACGTCGCGGGCCGTGAGGTCGTTGCCGCACGTGTAGCCGAAGATGACATCGTCGACGCGTTCTTCGGGCACATCCTTGCAGATCCGCCCGATCACCACGCAGAGCTCGGCTTCGAAGGACACCTCCTCGGAGAACTCCGGCAGGATGATCGGGTCGTTCGGGCCGATCACGGAGGTGTTCGGCTTCAGGAAGAGCAGCGGCTGCTTCGGGACCTCGTTGCCGAGCTCGTGGGCGTGCTCGACAAAGTTGCGGCCGACGCCGACGACCTTGCTGCGCGGAATGATCGGCGCAAGGAGCCGGACGTCCTCGAGCTTGTGCTTCATGGCAGTTCGTTCCACGCCGTGGAAGAAGGGATCACCCTTGATGACAGTGACTTCCTCACTGCCGGGCTCACCTTCCACCACGCCGTAGAGGGGATCAGAATCGACTACAAACCGGGCGATACGCATGGTGCAAAGCCTACCGTCTCGCGCGGCGCTTCCCGGCCGGCGACCAGCCCGCTGCCCTGCGGGCCGGCGTGCCCGAGGTCCGCGCCAGCGGTCAGACGAGCGGTCAGGGACTGCCGGTCCGGGAGCGCAGGTACTCGAGCTGGGCGGCCACCGAAAGCTCCGCCGCCGGACGCACCGCCGGTTCGACGTCGTCGTAGACGGCATCCGCCACCTCCGAGACGCTGGCGTCCGCCCCCAGGACCTCGAGTGCGGCCCGGATCTGGGTGAGCCGTCCCTGCCGGTGCTCCCGGTAGGCCCGGACGGTGCCGTCCAGTTCCGGCAGCACGGGACCATGCCCAGGCAGGACGGTGGCCGGCCCCAGGCGTTCCAGCCGGTCCAGGGATTCCAGGTAGTCGCCGAGGGTTCCGTCGGGGTAGTCGAGGACCGTGGTGCCGAGGCCCAGGATGGTGTCCCCCGTGAGCACCGAGCCGTGCGGGCCGTCCTGGGGCAGGTGGAAGCAGACCGAATCCGAGGTGTGGCCGGGCGTCGCCAGTACCCTGAGCTCCGCTCCGGCTGCCCGGAGGATTTCGCCGTCCAGCAGCGGGCTGCCCGCGTGGCAGTGGGCGGGGTCCGCGGCCCGCACGGGGGCGCCCGTGAGTGCGGCGAAGCGCGCGGCGGCGGCGGAGTGGTCGGCGTGCCGGTGCGTGAGGAGGATCAGTTCCACCGGTCCGGCCGCTGCCAGTTCCCGCAGATGCTGCTCATCGAGGGGGCCCGGATCCACCACGACGGTCCCCGCCGCCCCGGGGGCCGCGATGAGGTAGGAGTTGGTGCCGTGCAGGCTCATCGGGCCCGGATTCGGGGCCAGGCGGAAGCGCGTCAGCTCGCTGCTGCCGAGGATCGAGCGGGAGGATTCCGGGTTCACGGTTCCATCTTCGCATTTTCCGCGGAACGACGGCGGCGGCCGGCAAGAACTGCCGGCCGCCCGCCGTCGCGGTATCAGTACTGCTTAGGCGAGGCGGGTCAACCAGCCGTGGGTGTCCTCCACGGCGCCTGTCTGGATGCCGAGGAGCTGAGCGCGGATGGCCATGGTGGTCTCGCCCGCCGTTGCGTCCTCCGAGCCGATGAACTCCGTGTTGTCCTTCAGCACGCCGATGGGGGTGATGACGGCGGCTGTGCCGCAGGCGAAGACCTCGGCGATGTTCCCGGAGGCCACGCCGTCGCGCCATTCATCCAGGGTGATTTTGCGTTCGGTGACCTCGCGGCCCATGTCCTTGGCCACCTGGATGACGGACATCCGGGTGATGCCCTCCAGGATGGTTCCGCTCAGCGCGGGAGTGACCAGGGAGCCGTCCTTCATCACGAAGAACACGTTCATGCCGCCGAGCTCTTCCACGGCGTTGTCATTGAACTGGTCCAGGAACAGCACCTGCTTGCAGCCGTGTGCCTCCGCCTCCTGCTGCGCGATCAGCGACGCGGCGTAGTTGCCGCCGCACTTCGCTGCGCCGGTTCCGCCGCGGCCGGCACGGGCGTATTCGCGGGAGATCCAGATGGAGACGGGCTTGAGCTCGCCGCCGAAGTAGTTGCCGGCCGGGGAGGCGATGACGCGGAAGGAGACTTCACGGGCGGCACGAACACCGAGGAAAGCTTCGGTGGCGATCATGAACGGCCGCAGGTAAAGGGCCTCGCCGTCGCCGGCCGGAACCCATTCCTTGTCCGCTGAGACGAGCTCGCGGATGGCGCCCAGGAAGTACTCTTCCGGGAGTTCCGGGAGTGCCAGCCGACGGGCCGACTTGTTCAGGCGCGCGGCGTTGGCCTCGGGACGGAACGTCCAGATGGAACCGTCGGCGTGGCGGTAGGCCTTGAGACCTTCGAAGATTTCCTGGCCGTAGTGGAGCACCGCGGCGGAGGGGTCCAGGGAGATGGGTCCGTAGGCCTCGACGCGGGCATCGTGCCAGCCGCCCTTGCCCCCGGCGTCGACGCTGTAGTCGACGATCGCGGTGTGGTCGGTGAAATAGTTGCCGAAGCCCGGGTCGGCGAGGATGGCTGCCCGCTCTTCAGCGGATTTCGGGGTCGCCGAGGCGTGCTGGGTGAATTTGACGCCATGGGCAGTCTGAGTCATGGTTCCTCCACGATCGGCTGCCTGGTGTGGACGCGATTCAATCTCGGACCTCGGCAGCATGTTGGTGATTCGACATTAGCTTACGCCCGCGGCCCCAACCCCCAGCCCTGCCTACAGGGCGGCGGCGATGGCGTCGCCGATGGCGCTGGTGCTCCGGAAGCTGCCGTCGCGGCCTTCGATGTCAGCGACGACGGCCGCCTCGATCTTCCGGGCGGCACCGGCATAGCCGAGGTGGTCGAGCAGCAGGGCGGCGGAGAGGATCGCGGCGGTGGGATCCGCCTTCTGCTGGCCGGCGATGTCCGGGGCGGACCCGTGGACCGGCTCGAACATGGAGGGCGCGGTGCGTTCCATGTTGATGCTGGCGGACGCCGCGAGGCCGATGCCGCCGGTGATGGCGGCGGCGAGGTCCGTGATGATGTCGCCGAAGAGGTTGTCCGTGACGATCACGTCGAAGCGGGCCGGGTCGGTGACCAGAAAGATCATGGCGGCGTCGACGTGCAGGTAGTCGTGGGTGACGTCCGGGAACTCCTGGGCCACGGCCTCGACGGTGCGCTTCCAGAGGTGTCCGGCGTAGACCAGGACATTGTGCTTGTGCACGAGGGTCAGCTTCTTGCGCGGGCGGTCATTGGCCCGGCGGAAGGCGTCGCGGACCACACGCTCCACGCCGTGCGCGGTGTTCAGCGAGACCTCGGTGGCGACTTCCTGCGGGGTGCCGGAGCGCAGCGTGCCGCCGTTGCCGGCATAGGGCCCTTCAGTGCCCTCACGGACGACGATGAAGTCGATCTCCCCCGGGTTGGCGAGCGGGCTGCGGACGCCGCGGTAGAGGCGGGAAGGCCGCAGGTTGACGAAATGATCGAGGCTGAAGCGCAGCTTCAGCAGGAGTTCGCGCTCGATGATGCCAGAGGGGATCCGGGTGTCGCCGGGGGCCGCGCCGACCGCGCCGAAGAGGATCGCGTCTCGCGTGCGGAGGTCGGCGAGGGTCTCCTCGGGCAGGGTCTCCCCCGTCTCGAGCCAGTGCTGTGCCCCCAGCGTGTAGTGGGTCTGCTGCAGCACGATCCCTTCGGCGGCGGCGGCCTTTTCCAGTACCTTCAGGGACTCGGCTATGACCTCCGGGCCAATGCCGTCGCCCGGGATGACGGCCAGATCAATCGTGGATGCGCTCATGTCTTCAGGGTAGCCAAGGTATCCACATTCTGGTCAAGTTGTCTCACTATCCGAACACCACTGCCGCCCGGCGGGCCCGGCCCGGCGCGCTTGCTCCCTCCCGCTCCGGCGCCGGACTCCAAACGCTCCCCCACCGTGAGGACCATGGTGAGGGAGCGCCGACGGTGGCTGCGGCTATGCCTCCGCGGGTTCCTCGTACTTCGGAAAGACCGGGGCGGGGGCGGGAAGGGTGGTTCCGGCCGCGAGCGGCTCTGCGAGCGCGGCGAACTGGCGGGCCTCGCCCTCCGGCTGGCCCAGGGTCGTTAGGATCGTTGCCGCCGCCGTCGGCATGACCGGCTGGGCGAGGATGGCGACGATCCGCAGCACCTCCAGGGTGACGTACAAAACCGTGTTCATGCGTTCGACGTCGGTCTTCCGCAGCACCCAGGGGGCCTGCTCCGCGAAGTAGGCGTTGGTGTCGCCCAGGACGCCCCAGATTGCCTCCAGCGCGCGGCTGAATTCCTGCTTCTCGAACGCGGCGCGGGCGATGCCCAGCAGGCCGTTGGCCTGCCCCAGCAGCGCGGCGTCCTCGGCGGTGAATCCGGCCGGGACCGGAACGCGGCCTTCGCAGTTCTTGGCCACCATGGACAGCGAGCGCTGGGCGAGGTTTCCGAAGTTGTTGGCGAGGTCGGAGTTCATCCGGCCCACGATTGCCTCGTGGTTGTAGCTGCCGTCGGCACCGAAGGGCACCTCGCGCAGGAAGAAGAACCGGACCTGGTCAAGGCCGTACTGGGCCACGAAGTCTGCCGGCGCCACGACGTTCCCCAGCGACTTGGACATCTTGACCCCGTTGTTGTGCAGGAAGCCGTGGATCATGATCCGCTTGGGCAGCTCGAGTCCGGCGCTCATCAGGAACGCTGGCCAGTAGATGGCGTGGAAACGCGAGATGTCCTTGCCGATCACGTGGACGTCCGCGGGCCAGTACTTCCTGAACGACTTCGCTTCCACATCCGGATAGCCGGCGCCGGTGAGGTAGTTGGTCAGCGCGTCCACCCACACGTACATGACGTGTTTTTCGTCGCCCGGAACGGGGACACCCCAGTCGAAGGTGGTGCGGCTGATCGAGAGGTCCTCGAGGCCGCGCCTGACGAAGCTGATGACCTCGTTGAACCGGGACTGCGGCGCGCCGAACTCGGGCTGGGCTTCGTAAAGGGCCAGCAGCTTGTCCTGGTAGGCCGAGAGCCGGAAGAAGTAGCTCTCCTCCGCGGTCCAGGTCACGGGCGTGTCGGTCTCTTTCGTGTACCGTGCACCGTCGTCCTTGACCACGGTGTCGTCCTCCACGTAATAGGCCTCATCGCGCACGGAGTACCAGCCCTCGTACTTGGAGAGGTAGATATCGCCGTTGGCCTCCATTTTTTTCCAGATGGCCTGCGAGGCGGTGTAGTGGTCGGCGTCGGTAGTGCGGATGAAGCGGTCATAGGAGATGTCGAGGGCGGCGTGCGCTGCCTTGTAGATTTCCGCGTTGCGGTCCACCAGCTCCTGGGGAGTGACGCCTTCCTTTTCCGCCGCCTGCGCAATCTTCAGCCCGTGCTCGTCGGTGCCGGTCAGGAACATCACGTCGTAGCCGTCGAGCCGCTTGAAGCGGGCCATTGCGTCGGTGGCTATGTATTCATAGGCGTGGCCGATGTGCGGCACGCCATTGGGGTAGGTGATGGCCGTGGTGATGTAGAACGGGGGCTTTTCTGAGGGAGTCACGGGCGGAACGTTACCTTTGGTGCGAAGGGATGACTAATCCGGCTGAGCGCAGCGTTGCGCAGGGAAACGCCGCGCAGCCTTAGGACTAAATCTAGATCAGTTCGGTCACGGTATCGCTCCGGCGGACGAGTTCGTGGTCATGTGAAGCTACGAGCACCGCGATTCCGTCCGTGGTCGTGTCCTTGAGGATGCTGATGATCCGGTTCGCCGCGGCGCGGTCCAGGCTGGCAGTGGGCTCGTCAACCACCAGTACGCGGGTGCCGAGGATCAGGGCGCGGGCGATCGCCACGCGCTGGCGCTCGCCGCCGGAGAGCCGGCCAGGGCGGTGGTGCATGCGCCGGCCCAGGCCGACCAGGTCCAGGAGGTTTTTGGCCATGTCGCGGCGCTTGTCCACCTCACCGTCGGGCACCGCCGGAAGCAGGACGTTCTCCAGGGCACTCATCCCGTCAATCAGGGCGCCGCCCTGGTCCACGTAGCCGATCAGGGCCCGGCGGCGGTCGGCGATCTCGTCGTCGCTCATGGATTCGAGCGGATCGCCTTCCCAGAACACCCGGCCCGACGTCGGCAGGGTCAGTCCCGCACCCACCGTCAGGATGCTGGTCTTGCCGGAACCGCTCCGGCCGGCGACGCAGTGCATCTCGCCGGCGTGCAGGATCATGTTGAAGTCGTCCACGACGTTGACGGCATCAGCACCGCTCTTGCCGCCGCCGTAGTGGATGGTGACGTCGCTCAGTTCCAGCGGCGTGGCGTGGTCCGAGGCCTTCACGATCGTGCTGGCGCGGGTCTGGTGGGCACCGCGGCCGGTGCTCCCGGCCATCCGGTCAGGGACCGCCCGGTCCAGGTTCAGCTCGTCAGTCATTGGACCACTTTCGTTGCAAGGGGAATCCAGCAAAGTACCGCGACAAGTCCGGCAAGGCCAGCCCAGAGTGCCGCATAGGGGGCGAGGAGCAGGCCAATGCCGAGCGCGCCGAGGAGGCCCAGCGGCAGTGCGACCGCCCCCACCAGGACGTTTTCGAAGAAGCGCACCTGGCCCAGCATGTCCGGGTTCCAGCCCATGGCCCGGAGGGTGCCGAGATACTGGCGCTTGGCCTGCAGTTCGAAGCGTCCGGTGACCAGGGTCAGCACAAGCCCGACAACGACGCCGGACAGGGCCAGGATGATGCTCGGCATCGCGATGCTGGCCGCGGCCAGCCCGCCCAGCGCGCTGGCGCCGGCGGCCCGCGGGATGTCGATCAGCAGGGCGGTCAGTCCGCCCACCGCCGCCCCGAAGACGCCGACACCGACGGCGGCGGAGATGGTGTTGAATTTGGTGGCGGTCATCTGCCGGTAGGCGAAAGTGAGCGGCGAGTCGACGGTGATGAGGCGTTTGCCGTGCTGCGGTTCCTGGTCCGCTTCCTGGCGATGGCGCAGCTGCTGCGCGGCGAGGCAGGCGGCGCCGAGGTACAGCACCAGGACCGACCCCGAAACGAGGGCAGTTGCCGGGTTCCAGCTGAGAAGGCTGAGCACGGTTCCGGCCGCGGCCAACAGGGCCGCACCGACGCCGAATTCGGCCAGCACCCACGAGCGGATCCTGCGCTGCGTCCAGCCCATGGCCCGCAGCGTCCCGGCGTCGCTGCGGCGCTTCCGGACGTAGCTCACGGTCGAGGCGCCGGTCAGCAGGGCGGCACCGCACAGGGTCAGGAACAGCAGGGTCAGGTTGGCCCCGGCCAGGGAGCCGGAGACGGCGTCCGCGGAGTCCTGGCGGACCCATGACTGCTGCACGGTGCCCAGCGGGAACTCCTTGCCGGCGTCGTCCCTGGTGTAGCCCGGAACGGCGATGGCCGTGTCCTCGCGGGCGGAGCCGGCCACGACTGTCGCCTGCAGGCCCAGGTCGCGGATTTCGTTGGCGAGCTTCTCGACCTCGGGCTGCGCTTGCTTCCAGCTTCCCGGCGCCTTGGCGCGGACGCGGACGGCATCGATCACGGAAGCGCCCTGCTCGGAGCCGCGGGCCGCGGCGAGGCCGGAGTAGTCGGTGATGGCGCCGGCCGACTGGCTGGCCAGGCCCGTGGCGCTCAGCGAGGGCTTGAGTTCGGTGTGCCCGGCGTCCTTGCCGGAAGCGTCCTTGGTCAGGGTGAAGGGCGCGGGGTCGTAGCCGCCCAGGGGCAGCCGGTTGACGTCGCCGGCGGCGTCCTTGACCTCGTCGGCGTCGAAGGTGCCATAGACCATCGCCAGCGGCGTGGCGAGCTTCCGGCCGGTGTCGAGGCTTTCCCGGTAGGACCGCTCCTCGACGGGTTCGCGCTGGGTCTGGTCGACGGGAGCGCCGTCGGCGGCCCGGGGCGGCAGCCGGTTAACGGTCACCCAATCGCCGGGCGTCGCGCTCTTGCCCACGGCGCCGTTGCCGGCGGCGGCCCCGTCCTGGTACTTGGGGGCGGAGGCGAAGTCGGTGCTCCAGGTGGCGGGGTCGTAGAGGCCCTGGCTGAAGCTGCCGGTGTCGCCCAGCAACCGGGACAGGTCCTTCGAGCCGGGCCAGGCCAGCGCGAAGGGGGACCTGGAGACGAACGGCAGGTAATCCTTGCCCAGCGAGCGTGTCACGGTGCCGACGTCCTGAGTGACCTTGCCGGAGGCGTCGATCTCCTCGATCTTGACCGTGTACGACAGGTCCAGGGAGGTGCCCGAGCGGACGATCAGCGGGATGGCCTGCGAGTCGGCAGTGAGCTGGCCGCTGCGCTTGGCCTGCTGGTACTGGCTCATCAGCGGGGCCCAGTACTTGAGCTTGACGCCGAGGAAGTCGGGGCCCTCCTTCAGCTGCGCCAAGTCGATGCCGGCGGCGAAGAGGTTCTCGAAGTGGCGGCCGATCACCCCGGCGCCGCGGGCATCGCCCGGGGGCGCCTTCTCCAGCGGCGCCAGGAAGTTCCCTGCCGCGCCGAGCAACGCGCGTTCCGAGGCGGGGTCGACGGCGACGACGGACTCCGAGACCTGCGGCGCCATCGGCAGGGAAACGGAAAGGCTGAAAAGGTTGTGCTCGGAGCCGCCGGCCGGGGCGGGAAATTGAATGCCGGTCTCCCCCGCCGGTCCGGCGATGCGCACGTTCTTGCCGCCGGCGACCTCCTCTTCGACGAGCCGGGCCTTGCCGAGGGAGCCTTCCGCCGTCGTCCTGAAAAGGGTCTGGTCCGAGTGACCGTCCGAGCTCACGGCGCTGGCAGTGAGCCGGTACTTCCTGGGAGTCCTGCTCAGGACTGACTCGGCAGCCGGCCACCGGCTCGGATCGATGGCGGTCGGATCCCCGGCGGTGCCCGCAAGCCCGGCGTTGTAGCCCAGGTAGTCGGTGGCTTCGAGCCGGGGCGGCTCCAGGTTCTGGGTGACGCGGGAGACCAGGCTGATCGGCGCGGCCACGGAAGTACCGGGCAGCTTCCGGATGGAGTCCAGCTGGCCGAAGTTGATGCCGCCTTGGCCGGTGGCGATGTCCGGCTGGAGGAGCCCGGCGTTGTCGTCGGCGCCGGCCTGGACGAGGATGTCGTAGATTCCCCGGGAGTTCTGGTCGACGGTCCGGTTGAGCGCAGCCTGGGACTGGCCCTGGAGGAGGACGGACAGGCACATGGCCGCGATCAAAATGGACGCGGTCAGCAGCAGGATTCTGCTTCTAACGAACCTCTGGACGGCGTTCATGGGGCTCCTGAAGGCTCGATTGCGTGCACACCCTTCACGTTCGTCCATCCGGAACTGCAGGCGTCCCTGCCGGGTGTGTAAAACCGAGGGCCGGCCTGCCGGCCAGATCCGAGCTTCGGATCCGGGCCATTCTACGCAGGCCGGCCCTCCCTGGGGGGTGCGGCAACGCCCAGGCTAGGGCCCTGCCACGGCGCGGAGGTCAGTCCTCGAGGTCGACTTCCCGGACCATGTCGGCACCGATTCCGGCCTTGATCGCGTCAAGGACCTGCTGCGGAACGGAGCTGTCAATGGTCAGAAGGGCCAGCACCTGGCCGCCCTCCGTCTGGCGTGCCACCTGCATGCCGGCGATGTTGATGTTGTTCATGCCCAGGATGTGGCCGATGGTGCCGATCACGCCGGGCCTGTCCGCGTAGGCAACGACCACGAGGTGCTCGCTGATGGGGATCTCCACCTCATAGCCGTTGACGCCCACGAGCTTCTGCACCTGCTTGGGCCCGGTCAGGGTTCCGGCCACCGAGATCTGGCTGCCGTCGCTCAACGCTCCGCGCAGGGTCAGCACGTTGCGGTAGGACTCGGTGTCCGGCGTCGTGATGAGGCGGACGTTGATGCCGCGCTGCTCGGCGATCACCGGGGCGTTGACGTAGGAGACCTGCTCGGTCACGATGTCGGCGAAGATGCCCTTGAGCGCGGCCAGTTCCAGCACCTTGACGTCAAGGGAGGAGATTTCCCCGGCCACTTCGACGTCGAACTGCGTGAGCGAGGCGTGGGTCAGTGCGGTGAAGATGCGGCCGAGCTTCTCCATCAGCGGGATGCCCGGGCGGACGTCGGGGGCAATCACGCCGCCGGCGACGTTGACGGCGTCGGGCACCAGCTCGCCGGCAAGGGCCAGGCGGACGGACTTCGCCACGGAAACGCCGGCCTTTTCCTGCGCTTCATCGGTGGAGGCGCCCAGGTGCGGTGTCACCACCACGTTGTCGAGCTTGAAGAACGGCAGATCGGTGCTGGGCTCCTTGACGAAGACGTCGACGCCGGCTCCGGCGATCTCGCCCGACTCCAGTGCCGTGTACAGGGCTTCTTCATCCACCAGTCCGCCGCGGGCGACGTTGACGACGTAGGCGGTGCGCTTCATCTTTTTGAAGGCTTCGGCGCCGAGCATGCCGACGGTTTCCGGCGTTTTGGGCATGTGGATGGTGATGAAGTCCGACTGCGCGAGCAGATCGTCCAGGGTCACCAGCTGTACGCCGAGCTGGGCGGCGCGGGCGGACGTGACGTACGGGTCGTAGGCAAGGATCTTGGTGTCGAACCCCTTCAGGCGGGCCGCGACGAGGGCGCCGATCCGGCCGAGGCCGATGATGCCGATTTTCTTCTCGAACAGTTCGATGCCGCTGTACTTCGAGCGCTTCCACTCGCCGTCCTTGAGCGCGCTGCTGGCCTGCGGAATGTGGCGGGCGAGGCTCAGGATGTGGCCGACGGTGAGTTCGGCGGCGGAGACGATGTTCGAGGTGGGCGCGTTGACCACCATGACGCCTGCCTGCGTGGCGGCCTTGATGTCCACGTTGTCCAGGCCTACGCCGGCGCGGGCAATGACCTTGAGCTTCTTCGCGGCGGCAATGGCTTCGGCGTCCAGCCGGGTGGCGGAGCGGACCAGGATCGCGTCGACGTCGGCGATCGCAGAGAGCAGCTGGGAACGGTCGGCGCCGTCGGTCTGCCGGATTTCAAAGTCCGGGCCGAGGGCGTCGACTGTGGCGGGCGAAAGTTCCTCAGCGAGGAGTACTACAGGTTTGGCGCTTGTCACCGGTGACCTCTTTAGCTCTCTTGTATTTCAGGTGGGGATTTTGGTGAATCATCCGGGGCCGCGGGTGGTGCCGCGGCCCCGGGGTGGTACTGCTGTTTCAGATGGCGCAAATGGTGCCATGACGCAGGAAAGCCGGACCCCAGGAATGGTGTCCGGCTTCCCTGCCGGGCGGTGCCTAGCGGGCGACAGAGCCCTCGGTGTAATCGTCTTCGTTCTTGATCCAGGAGAACAGCTTGCGCAGTTCGCGGCCGGTGGCCTCGATCGGGTGGTCTTCACCCTTCTGGCGCAGGGCCTTGAACTCGGGTGCGCCGGCATCCTGGTCCTCGATGAAGCGCTTGGCGAAGGTGCCGTCCTGGATGTCCTTGAGGACAGCCTTCATGTTTTCCTTCACCTCGGGGGTGATGACGCGCGGGCCGGAGACGTAGTCGCCGTACTCCGCGGTGTCGGAAACGCTCCAGCGCTGCTTGGCGATGCCGCCTTCGACCATGAGGTCGACGATGAGCTTGAGCTCGTGCAGCACCTCGAAGTAGGCGACCTCCGGCTTGTAGCCGGCCTCGGTGAGAGTCTCGAAGCCGTACTGGATCAGCTGTGAGGCTCCACCGCACAGGACAGCCTGCTCGCCGAAGAGGTCGGTTTCGGTTTCTTCGGTGAACGTGGTCTCGATGACGCCCGCCCGGGTGCCGCCGATGGCCTTGGCGTAGGACAGGGCCAGTTCCTTGGCCTTGCCGGACGGGTTCTGCTCGACGGCGATCAGGTCCGGCACGCCGCGGCCGGCTTCGAACTCGCGGCGGACGATGTGGCCCGGGCCCTTGGG